>CABUDN010000018.1 GCA_902490355.1 uncultured Oscillibacter sp. | reverse complement strand
AGTTTTTACATGGCGAAACAGAAAGAAGCCGATCTGTTCCACGCAGGAACACTGACGGACGGCTGGAAATGGTTTGGCGCCCATCCGGAGGAACGCCGGGGCCGGAAAGGCTGGATGTTCCGGGTGTGGGCTCCCCACGCCAAGGCCGTATCCGTGGTAGGCGACTTCAACGACTGGAATCAGAAAGCCAACAAACTCTCCCGCAAGGGCGAGGTTTGGGAAGGCTTTATCGCCGATTTGCCGGCCTACACAACCTATAAATATGCCGTTACCGGCGCTGACGGGGAGGTCCGCATGAAAGCGGATCCCTACGGATTCCACACCGAAACCCGTCCGGGCACGGCCAGCAAGCTCTATGATATTTCCGGTTTCCGCTGGAGCGATGCCGCCTTCCGCAAGAAGTTTGCCCAAAACCCGGTTTATTCCGCCCCCCTGAACATCTATGAGGTTCACCTGGGTTCCTGGAAAAAACGGGACAACGGGGATTTCATTGATTACAAGGATCTGGGCAGGGAGCTGGCTGCATACGTCAAGGAAATGGGATACACCGCCATCGAGCTGCTGCCGGTGACGGAGCATCCTCTGGATGACTCCTGGGGCTATCAGTGCACCGGGTATTTCGCCCCCACCTCCCGGTTCGGCACCCCCAAGGATTTTATGTGGTTTGTCAACCATATGCATAAAAACGGCATCGCCGTGCTGCTGGACTGGGTGCCCGCCCACTTCTGCAAGGACGCCCAGGGCCTTTATGAATTCGACGGCACCTGCTGCTATGAGTACAGCGATCCCAACAAGTGGGAGCATGCCGGCTGGGGCACCCGGGTCTTTGACTACGGCCGTCCCGAAGTGAAAAGCTTCCTGTTCTCCTCCGCCCGGTTCTGGCTGGAAGAGTATCATATCGACGGCCTGCGGGTCGACGCGGTTGCCTCCATGCTGTATCTGGACTACGGCCGCCAGGGCGGCCCCTGGACGCCCAACAAATACGGCGGGCACGAGAATCTGGAGGCCATTGAATTCCTGCGGGAACTCAACGCCATGGCCTTTTCTGTTTCCCCCGGCGTGCTGATGATCGCTGAGGAATCCACAGCCTGGCCGCTGGTCACCCGTCCGCCGGATGTGGGCGGTCTGGGCTTCAACCTCAAGTGGAACATGGGCTGGATGAACGACATGTGCCACTACCTGAAGCTGGATCCCTTCTTCCGCCAGTATCATCACAAGGACATCACCTTCTCCATGATGTACGCCTTCTCGGAAAACTTCGTGCTGCCCATCTCCCACGACGAGGTGGTCCACATGAAGGGCTCCGTAGTGGGGAAGATGCCCGGCGACTACTCCAATCAGCTGCGCTGCCTCAAGGGCTTTTACGCCTACCTGCTGGCCCATCCGGGCAAGAAGCTGCTCTTTATGGGCGCGGAGCTGGGCCAGTGGCACGAGTGGGACGACAAGGGCCAGCTGGACTGGTACCTGCTGGACAATGCAGAAAATCAGAAGATCCATCAGTTCTTCAAGGACGCCAACGCCTTCTACAAGCGGGAGAGCGCCTTGTGGGAGATCGACTTCAGCTGGGAGGGCTTTGAGTGGCTGGTGCCCGATGACAACCACAACAACGTGGTGGTCTTCCTGCGCAAGGACCAGAAGGGCCGCGACCTGCTGTGCGCCGTGAACTTCTCCCCCAATACTTATGAAAACTACCGGATGGGCGTCCCCGCTCACCGGAAGTATGTGCCCGTGTTCAACACCGATGACACCGTCTACGGCGGAGACGGCTTCGGGGATCGGGAGCCCGTGATGGTGGAAGCCATCCCCTCTCACGGGAAAGAACACTCCGCCGCCATCCGCATTCCCGCCTTCGGCGCGGTGTTTCTGCGGGGTGAGGGCACTTATCCCAAGCCCAGGAAGAAAAAACAGGCATCAAAGGAGCTGGAGAAAAAATGAAGAAAGAGTGCATCGCCATGCTGCTGGCCGGCGGCCAGGGCAGCCGACTGTACGTCCTGACCGGAGAAATGGCCAAGCCGGCCGTTCCCTTCGGCGGCAAGTATCGCATCATCGACTTTCCCCTGTCCAACTGCAGCAATTCCGGTATCGACACCGTGGGCGTGCTGACCCAGTACCGCCCGCTGGAACTCAACAGCTACATCGGCAGCGGTCAGCCCTGGGATCTGGACGGATCCACCGGCGGCGTCCACATCCTGCCCCCCTACATGGGCAGCAAGGGCGGTACCTGGTACAAGGGCACTGCCAACGCCATCTATCAGAACATCGGCTTTATCGACCTGTATGATCCGGACTATGTGGTCATTCTCTCCGGCGACCATATCTACAAGATGGATTATTCCGACATGGTGGCCCGCCACAAAGCCGCCGGCGCCGCCTGCACCATCTCGGTCATGGAGGTACCCTGGGAGGAGGCCTCCCGCTTCGGCATCATGAGCGTCAACGAAGAGGACATGATTACGGAGTTCGCCGAAAAGCCCAAGGAGCCCAAGAGCAACCTGGCCTCCATGGGAATCTACGTCTTCTCCTGGAAGACTCTGCGCCGCTATCTCACCGAGGACGAAGCGGATCCCAACTCCGAAAACGACTTCGGCAAGAACGTGATTCCCGCCATGCTGGGCAACGGCGAGCGGATGGCCGCTTACCGCTTTGCCGGCTACTGGAAGGACGTGGGCACCCTGGAGTCTCTCTGGGATGCCAATATGGATATGCTCTCTCCCGAATCCGGCCTGGATCTGCACGACGAGTCCTGGCCCATCTACGCCCGCTCCGTCAACGCGCCTCCCACCTTCCTGGGTGAGGACTCCCATGTGACGCACAGCGCTTTCAACCGCGGCAGCGTGCTGGACGGCACTGTGGAAAACTCGGTGCTCTCCTCCAACGTCCGCGTGGGCAAGGGCGCCCGGGTCAGCTACTCGGTACTGCTGCCCAACACCGTGGTGGAAGACGGCGCCGTGGTGGAATACGCCATTTTGGGCGAAGGCTGCAAAATCGGCGCCGGCTGCCAAGTCGGCGGCACGCCGGAGAGCGCCGCGCCCGCTCCCTGGGGGCTGACGGTCCTGGCGCCTCACTGTGAGCTTGAGGCGGGCAAACGGGTGCGCCCGGGCATCATGCTGGATCGCAATGGCGAGGAGGTATCCAAGAAATGAACGGACTGCACGGAATTATCTTTTCCTATGAAAAACGTACGGACCTGCGGGAGCTGACTGAGATTCGCTCCGCGGCATCCATTCCCTTCGGCGGCCGGTACCGGGCAGTGGATTTCTCCCTGTCCAACCTGGTCAATGCCGGCGTTACCGACGTGGGCGTCGTGCTGCATGGCCGCTATCAGAGCATGCTGGACCACCTGGGTACCGGCAAGGACTGGGACCTGAGCCGCAAGCGCGGCGGTCTGCGGGTGTTGCCTCCCTTCAACTACCAGAAGGATTGGGGCGTCATGCCCTTCCGCGGCAAGATCGAGGCCCTGTTCGGCGTCCGTTCCTATCTGGACACCATCCGGCAGGACTATGTGGCCTTGATGGACGGCGACCTGGTGGTCAACCTGCCTATGGCCGAGATCTATGAAAACCACATCAAGTCCGGCGCCGATATCACCGTGGTGTGCGGCAACGACAGCTTCGCCACCGAGGACGGCTCCTACTTTGAGATCGATCCCGAAGGCCGGGTCACCGAGGTGCTCTACAACCTGCACCACCCCCGGGGCTATCGCGGCCTGGAAGTGTACATCCTCTCCACCGCCCTGCTGCGGGACCTGGTGGACGAGTGCTTTGCCAAGGACCAGTACAGCTGGCGCCGGGACGTTCTGCGGGCCAAGAAGGACGTGCTGAATCTGCGCTGCTACATCTGGAAGGGCTTTGCCGCCCAGATCCGGTCCATTCAGGAGTACTACGACCGCAGCATGCAGCTGCTGGACCCCGCCATCCGGGCAGAACTGTTTACGCCGGAGCGTCCCATCCGCGCCAAGGGTGCCGACAAGACCTCCACGTATGTGGGCTCTGAGGGCCGCTGCATCAACTCTCTGGTGGCCGAGGGCTGCCGCATTGAAGGCATTGTGGAAAACTCCATCCTCTTCCCCGGTGTGGTGGTGGAGCCCGGTGCCGTCATCCGCAACTGCGTGCTCTTCAAAGAGACGGTCATTCATTCCAACGCCCACCTTGCCTATATCATTGCCGACAAGGATGTGGAAGTGCTGGAGGGCCGCACCCTCATGGGTCACGCCACCTATCCCATCGTTTTGGCCAAGGGCAGTAAGGTCTAAGATTGGAAGGGGGGAGTATTCCCCCCTTCTGTCCCGCTGACGGACCATTTTCCCCGGCAGCGAAGATATTGAAAAGGAGTTTACTTATGAAAATCTTGTATGCAACCAGCGAGGCGGTTCCCTTTTGCAAAACCGGCGGTCTGGCGGACGTGGCCGGTTCCCTGCCTCCCGCTCTGGCCCAGCAGGGTGCAGAAGTCGCTGTGGTACTTCCCCTGTACCGGCGGGTCCGGGAACGCTTTGGCGGCGAGCTGAAATTTGAATGCTACGATTTCGTCAATCTCGCCTGGCGTCACAGCTACTGCGGCCTGTTCTCTTTGGAGCGGGACGGCGTGACATGGTACTTCCTGGATAACGAGCAGTACTTTGACCGCCCGGATCTCTACGGCTACATGGATGACGGCGAGCGCTTCGGCTTCTTCTCCCGCGCCGTGGTGCGGATGCTGCCCCACTTCAAGTTCTGGCCCGACGTGATTCACTGCAACGACTGGCAGACCGCTCTGGTGCCCATTTACCTCAAGGATGACGGCGTCCGGGAGGATCGCTTCCGTTCCATCCGGACCGCTCTGACCATTCACAACATTGAGTATCAGGGCCGCTACGCCAAGGATACCCTGGGCGACCTGTTCGGTCTGGACTATGGCTGGGCTGCCGACGGCACCATCATGATGGACGGAGATGTGAACCTCCTCAAGGGCGCCATTCTCTGCGCCGACGCGGTCAACGCCGTCTCCCCCACCTATGCCAATGAATTGAAGATGGCCTATTTTGCCCATCATATGGAGAGCATCATGAACCGGTGCGACTATAAGCTCTCCGGCGTGCTCAACGGCATCGATATGAAGCTCTACAATCCCGAGACCGATGAGCGGATCCCCGTTCGTTACTCCGCGCAGGATATGTCCGGCAAGGACGCCGACAAGGCCGAGCTGCAGAAGATCATGGGCCTGCATCAAGAACCCCATACCCCCATCGTGGCCATCGTCAGCCGGCTGGTGTCCCACAAGGGTTTGGACTTGATTTGCGAAGTCCTTCATGATATGATGGAGCTTCCGATGCAGCTGGTTGTTCTGGGTAAGGGCGACCGGAAATATGAGGACTTTTTCAACTGGGCTGCCCAGCAGTATCCGGGCCGTATGGCCGTCCGTCTGGACTATAACGAAGCCCTGTCCATGTCCATCTACTCCGGTGCGGATCTGTTCCTCATGCCTTCCAAGAGCGAGCCCTGCGGCCTGAGCCAGATGATCGCCATGCGCTATGGCACCATCCCCATTGTCCGGGAGACCGGCGGCCTGAAGGATACCGTTCAGCCCTATGAGGCCTGGCGGGATGCCGGCAACGGCTTCTCCTTCCGCAATTACGCCAGCGGTGACATGCTCTATGTCATCCGGGAAGCCGTATACTTGTATAAGGACTATCCGGAGGCCTTTGGCCGCCTGCGTCAGCGGGCCATGTCCTGCGATTTCAGCTGGGCCCGCAGCGCACATGACTACCTGCGCATCTATTCCAACATTACCGGTCAGCCGATGCCGGTTGCCGCATCTGAGGAAGCCCCTGCCGAGGCTGCTCCCGTGGAGGAAACTCCTGTGGAGGCCGCTCCTGTGGAGGAAGCCCCTGTGGAGGCCGCTCCCGTGGAGGAAGCCCCTGTGGAGGCCGCTCCCGTGGAGGAAGCCCCTGCCGAGGCTACTCCCGTGGAGGAAGCCCCTGTGGAGGCCGCTCCCGTGGAGGAAGCCCCTGTGGAGGCCGCTCCCGTGGAGGAAACTCCTGTGGAGGCCGCTCCCGTGGAGGAAGCCCCTGCTGAGGCCGCTCCCGTGGAGGAAGCTCCTGCGGAGGCCGCTCCCGTGAAGGAAGCCCCTGTGGAGGCCGTACCGGAGAAGAAAACCCGGCGGACTGCCGCCAAGAAGCCCGCTGCCAAGCGGACCACCACCCGGAAGTCCACCGCCAAATCCACCTCTGAGAAAACCGCCGCTGCCAAGTCCAAGACCAGCGCAGCCACGGCGGAGGCCGCAAAGTCTACGGCTAAAAAAGAGAAATCCACCAAGAAAGGATCCGCTGCCAAACCTGCCAAGGAGGATGCAGCGGAGTAAGGAAGATCCATGACGAAACCATTCACCAAAAAATCCCTGGAAGACGCCCTGACTGCCAAGCTGGCCCTGAACTTCGGCAAAACGCCGGAGGAGGCCAGCGATCAGGAGATGCTCAAAGCCTGCGCTCTGGTACTGCGGGATGTAATGGCCGCCCGGGGCGTGGAGAGCAACAAGCAGACCCGTCGGGAACACAAAAAGCAGGTCCACTACCTGTCTTTGGAGTTTCTGATGGGACGCAGCCTGATGAAGAACGCCTATAACCTGGATGTACTCCCCCAGCTGAAAGAAGCTCTGGAAGACCTGGGCTTCAAGGCCGGAGACATCTTTGAGCTGGAGCCGGACGCAGGTCTGGGCAATGGCGGTCTGGGCCGCCTGGCCGCCTGCTATCTCGACTCTATGACCACCCTGGAAATCCCCGCCACGGGATACTCCATCTGCTATGAATTGGGTATTTTCAAGCAGAAGATCGTGGAAGGCCAGCAGGTGGAACTGCCGGACAACTGGAAGGATCTGGGCGCTGCCTGGCTGCTGCCCAAGCCCGAGGAAGCGCAGGCCGTTCACTTCGGCGGCACCCTTCGGGAATTCTGGGACGACGGGCATCTGCACATCGTCAACGAAAACGCCACCACGGTCATGGCCATTCCCTGCGACATGGTAGTGGCCGGCTACAACACCCAGCACGTCAACACCCTGCGCCTGTGGGACGCCCGCTCCACCAAGCCGGTGGATATGTCGTTGTTCTCCCGGGGCGAGTACCTCAAGGCCGCTGAGGAAGAGGCTATGGCCGAGACCATCGCCAAAGTTCTCTATCCCGAGGATAACCACTATGAGGGCAAGTCCCTGCGGCTCAAGCAGCAGTATTTCTTCGTTTCCGCCACCATTCAGTCCATTGCCACCAAGCACCTGGACACCTACGGCACTCTGAAGAACTTCCACGAGAAGAATGTCATCCAGATCAATGACACCCACCCTGCTCTGGTCATTCCCGAGCTCATGCGGATCTTCATTGACGAAGCCGGCATGGACTGGGATGAGGCCTGGTCTATCACCACCCAGTCTGTGGCGTATACGAACCACACGGTTCTGGCCGAGGCGCTGGAGCGCTGGCCCCAGGAATTGATGCAGCAGCTGCTGCCCCGGGTCTGGCAGATCATTCAGGAGATTTCCAAGCGCTGGCAGCGCCGGGTGGAGGACTTCTATCACGATCCCGAGAAGACCCAGCGCATGGCCATTATCTGGGGCGGCGAAGTGCGCATGGCCAACCTGTGCATCGCCGGCGGTATGGCGGTCAACGGCGTCAGCGGCCTGCACTCCGAGATCCTGCGCCGGGACGTTTTCCGCGACGCCTGCGGCATGGAGCCTCAGAAGTTCCTCAATGTCACCAACGGCATTGACCACCGCCGCTGGCTCAGTGAGATCAACCCCGGTCTGGACAGCCTGATCTGCGACCTCACCGGCGGGAAGGACTATCTCATGAAGCCCCTGACCCTCCAGAAGCTGGATGCCTACGCCGACGATGCCTCCGTACTGGAGCGTCTGGCGCAGATCAAGCGCAAAAACAAGGAGGACTTCGCGGCCTACGCCAAGAAGACCCAGGGCGTGATTCTCAATCCCGACGCCATCTTCGATGTGCAGGTCAAGCGGCTGCACGAGTACAAGCGCCAGCTGCTCAACGTGCTGCACATCATCGCTCTCTATCAGCGTCTCCACGATGATCCCAATGCCATTACACAGCCGCACACCTTCCTCTTCGGCGCCAAGGCTGCGCCGGGCTATGCGGTGGCTAAGCGGATTATCCGCCTGATCAACTCCCTGGCGGACCAGATCGAGCACGATCCCATCTGCCGGGATAAGCTGCAGGTGGTGTTCCTGGAAAACTACCGCGTCTCCCTGGCGGAGCGTCTGATGCCTGCCAGCGAGGTCAGCCAGCAGATTTCCACCGCCGGCAAGGAAGCCAGCGGCACCGGCAACATGAAGTTCATGATGAACGGCGCGCTGACTGTGGGCACGCTGGACGGCGCCAACGTGGAAATGCACGAGGTGCTGGGCGACGAGAACATGTTCCTCTTCGGCCTGCGGGCTGACGAGGTATCCCAGCTCAAGCGGGAGGGTTATGTGCCCCAGCGGCTTTACAGCCGCGACGATACCCTGCGCAGCTGCCTGGATGCCCTGCGCAACGGCTTCCGGGACGGTGTAAGCTACAACGACCTCTATCAGCGTCTGCTCTTCGGCTCCGGCGGCAGCCCGGCCGACGAGTATCTGCTCCTGGCGGACTTTGCGTCTTACTGCCAGGCCGAAAAGCAGATGGTCGCCACGTATGCCGATCCCATGCGCTGGAACCGCATGAGCCTGCACAACATCGCCCGCAGCGGAATCTTTGCCGCCGACCGGGCTGTGGCTGAATATGCCGATCATATCTGGCATGTCCCCCACCGTTAAGATTTCCAATTCTGCCCTTTGAAAAAGGCCCGGACCGTATGGTCCGGGCCTTTTATCCGCAGCAGATTCCGCCTGCAAAAAACGCGCGGACAGGAATCTGTCCGCGCGTTTACCGCTCCCTACTGAGACCCAGCAAGTAATCCGTACTGACGCCGTAATACTTGCTCAGGGTAATCAAATGATGGATAGGCAATTCGTTTGCCCCGCGTTCATAGCGGGCATACATGGTTTGGGAAGTTCCCAAGACCTCCGCGATCTGGGTTTGAGTCTTGTCAGCATCTTCCCGCAAATCACGCAAAATGCGTACGTAGTCCATTTCTCCCACGTGCGACACCTCCGTATTCGCCGTCTGTCTTCGCCTGTAAACATAATTTAGCACAAAATTTGGGGGGCGTTGTTGACACAATACACAATTTTACTACAAAAAACGAATATTTTTCCGCTATTCTCGCATGATAATCACATATTCGTGCAAAAATTTACTAAATATCTGCATTTCCTCTCCATCCTGTTTGTTTTCCCTGCCCCGCTTCCCCACCGCTTTACAAGTCCCAAAATAGCGGGTATAATAAAGCAAAATGTCAAAAGAAGAGGAATTGGATTATGGAATTTACGCAGGGCGTTCGCTTTGACAGCCTGGGGCTGTCACCGGAGATTATGCGTGCCATTGCGCACCGCAATCTGGAAGTATCCACACCGGTTCAGGCCGGCTGTATTCCGCCCATGATGGCCTGGCAGGACGTCATCGCAAAAGCTCCCACCGGGACGGGAAAAACCTTTGCATACGGCATCCCCATTGTGGAGCATATTGACCCGGAGGATGAAACGGTACAGGCGGTCATTCTGGCTCCGACCCGGGAGCTTGCCATTCAGATCACCGGTGAGCTGCGGGATATCGCCGCTTTCAAGCCGGGCGTGCGCAGCGTCTGCCTCTACGGCGGGCAGCCCATCGGCAAGCAGATTGACACCCTCAAAAAGCGTCCTCAGATTGTGGTGGCCACCCCCGGCCGCCTCAGCGACCATATGAAGCGCCGCACCGTGAAGGTGGATACGGTTCAAACCGTGGTGCTGGACGAGGCTGACCGCATGCTGGACATGGGCTTCATCCACGATGTCACCCGGCTGCTGGACAAGATGAGCCAGCGCAAAAATCTGGGGCTCTTCTCCGCCACCATCTCCCGGGAGGTCATGGACATTGCCTGGGTCTATCAGAGAGATGCCGCCGAGATCACAGTCCGGGAAGACGAGCAGAACAAGCCGGACATCAAGCAGTTCCGCATGGAAGTCTCCCAGAACGAAAAGGCCGACGTCATTGCCCGGATTCTGGAACAGACGGGCTTTGACCGCTGCATGGCCTTCTGCAACACCAAAGGATCCACGGAGCGCATCACCAAGTTCCTGCAGATGCAGGGCATCGACGCCGAGTGCATCCACGGCGACATTCCCCAGCGCAAGCGGGAGCAGGTCATGGACAAATTCCGCCGGGGTGAGCTGCGGGTGTTTGTCTCCACGGACGTTGCCGCCCGCGGCATCGATGTGGACGATGTGGACATTGTGTTCAACTGCGATGTGCCCGACGAGAACCAGGACTACGTCCACCGGATCGGCCGTACCGGCCGGGCCAAGCGCCAGGGTGTGGCCGTGACGCTCATCGCCGACTATCCCTCCAAGATGCGCATTGACGACATCGCCCAGAAAACCCGCAACGTGATTACTCCGGTAAAGTTTGACGAACACGGCAATCTGACAACAGAATCCTGAATTTCCCCAGCGGCCGGCATACTGCCGGCCGCTGGTTTTTTACCGCTCCACCATACAGCCACGGGCTACCACGGCCCGGATCTCCAGTGTCTCCCGCTCCAGCAAAACCGCACCGGCTTCCTGTCCCGGCCGCAGGCTGCCCATCCGGGTCTCCAACCCCAGGGCACAGGCGGGATTCCAGCTGGCGGCCCGCACCGCATCGGCCAGGGGAATCCCAAAGGAAACCGCCCGGCGCAGGCATTCCATCAAACCGCACACAGACCCCGCCAGAGTTTCCGGCTTGCCGGACAGCACCGCCCGGCCATGGTGCACCATGATTTCCTGACTGCCCAGGCGGTAGGTTCCCTCCGGCATTCCCGCCGCCGGCAGGGCATCCGACACCAGCAGCACCCGTTCCGGTCCAAAAAGCCGGAAGATTGCCCGCACCATGGCAGGATGCACGTGGATCCCGTCGCAAATCAGCTCCACCATGGTATCTGGAACGTCAAAGGCCGCTCCCATCACACCCGGAGCCCGGTGCCCAAAGGGCGTCATGGCATTGAGCAGATGGGTACACTGTGCCGCTCCGGCCCGCAGTGCCGCCTGCGCGGTGTCATAGTCCGCCTGGGTATGCCCCAAGGAAACCCGTACCCCCTGCTTCACCGCCATCTGAATCAGCGGCAGGGCCCCCGGAAGCTCCGGTGCCAGTGTCATCAGCCGTACAACCCCTTCTCCGGCCTTCTGGAGGCGTCTTAGCAGCTCCGGATCCGGGTTTTGCAGCAATGCCTCATCGTGGGACCCCCGCCGCTCCCGGGCCAGGAACGGCCCTTCCAGGTGAACGCCCGCTGCCTGTGCGCCGGGATGCCGCTCTTTGCAGTACACAGCCGTGCAGCGGCACACCGCCGCCAAACGGGCCTCCGGCAGCGTCATGGTCGTCGGGCAGAAGGCTCCCACTCCCTGCATCAGCAGCGCCCGGGCCATCCGCTCCAGCTCCGCCGGCTCGGCACTGCCCACATCCGCCCCTGCATACCCGTGTATATGCAGGTCAATCAGCAGAGGCAGCACATAGCATCCAGAGGCATCCAGGTTCTGTGCATCCCCGCTGCTCCGGGCAATCTTCTCTCCATCCGTACAGACGGTTCGCTCCGCAAAGCCCTCCTCCGGATCGTATACCCATCCGCCGGTAATCTGCATGTGCCGCTCCTTCCCGCGCCTGTTCGCTGCCCGCTGCTTTTTCCCCAAATCCCGCACGCCGCTTTCCGGCAACTCCCCATTTTCTTCTGTATCCAGCATAGCATACCGCCTTTCCTTTGGCAACTGCCGGGAATTTATGAACGATTCCTAAATTTTTGTAATTTTTTGTTACTTTTTTGTCTCCGCGCCTTTACAACCCCGAAAAAGTTCTCTATAATGTTTTCGTTCTGAGTAGATGCGGGTGCTGCACATGCGGCATCTCTTTTTTACTCCAATCAGAAGGAGTGTTGCTATGAAACGAATCAAACCATGGTCGGCCCTGCTCCTTGCGGCTGCCCTGATAGTCTCCCTGCTGACCGGATGCAGCCAGGAACAGGCAGCAGGCATCTCCCTGTCCGTATGTGTGGGAAGTGAACCGGTCACGCTGGATCCGATCTATGCCGAGGAAACCGCAGACCAGACCATTCTGGTCCATCTATACGAGAACCTGATGCGGGTAGCGCTGGACGCCACCGGTCAAAACACGGTCACATACGGAATTGCCAAAAGCGTGTCCCAGGAAGCAAATTACGACGGTACCGTGACCTATACCTTCAAGCTGCGCAGCGCACATTGGTCGGACGGGGTATCTGTCAAAGCCGACGATTTTGTATATGCCTGGCAGCGGCTGGCCGATCCTGCCAGCCAGTCTCCTTACGCTGAACTTCTGTCTGTCGTGGTGGGATATGACGAGGCCCGGGCCTCCGGAGATATGAGCCTGCTGCAGGTTACCGCCAAGAACGACACCACGTTGGAGGTCGTGCTCAACGGCAATTACGACTGGTTCTTGTCCCAGGTATGCACGTCTCCGGCCACCATGCCCCTGCGGCAGGATGTGATCCAGTCCCTCAAGGAAGACGCCATGGCAGCCCGGGATTCCGGCGAGGATGAGGATGCCAGCTGGTGGTCCGATCCCACCAAGCTGGTCACCAACGGCGCATTTACCGCCACGGCCGCCACGGCAGATCAGATGGTCCTCTCTTCCAATGCGGACTATCATGGCACCCGCAGCGGTCCGGACGAGCTGGTCTTCCGCTATGCGGATACGCCCGAAGAGGCTTCTGCCCTTTATGAAGCCGAAGAGGTGAGCGCAGTATGGACGCTGACGGAGGAGCAGCTGACCCAGGCAGCGGAGAATCCGGAGTGGACCGGCATTCCGGAGCTGTCCACCTATACGGTGCTGTTCAACTGCAACCGTCTGCAGGACGTCCAGATCCGCAACGCTCTGTCTCTGACCATCGACCGCACCGCCTTGGCCCAGGTCGCCGGCGCCACCGCCTCACCTGCGGAAGGTCTGGTTCCTCCCGGGGTTCCGGAAGATGAGGAAACCGACTTCCGCTCCGCTACGCAGCCGCCGCTGCTGGATAATTCCGCCGAGGCCTATGAAGAACAGTGCCAGGAGGCAAAAGCGCTGATGGCGCAGGCCGGCTATGACAGCGGTGCCAATCTGGGACAACTGGAATACCTCTATGTAGACGAGGGTGTCCACGCCGCCGTGGCCGAGGCCCTCTGCCAGATGTGGCATGAAACCCTGGGCCTGGAAATTACCCCTCGTGGCGTCACGGAGCAGGAACTCTGGACCGCCCTGCGCAGCGGCGACTATACCATAGCCGCGACACGCGTGGGCGCAGCAGGCAATGACGCCGAATGCTTCCTGATGCAGTGGACGACCTCCAGCCCCGACAATGTGGTAGGCTATTCCAACAGCGCCTACGACACTCTGATGTCCATTATCGCCAGCGCCTCTGACGGAACTGCCCGGATGGGCTGCCTCCACGACGCGGAAGAACTGCTGCTGACGGACAGCGCCCTCTCTCCCCTGTACTACCGCCGGACCGACTGGCAGCTGCGTGAAAATCTGACCGGCGCATGCCGGGATGCCCGCGGCTGGTTTGTATTTGCCAACGTCGTTCCCAGAACTTGATAAAAAGACCGCGGCGCCCAAAGGGCGCCGCGGTTTTTTTCAGGAATGCCCCCGCTCCTTGGGGAGAATCAGATTCAGCAAAACTGCCATCAAGGTTGCAATCACCACCGGAGACTTGCCGAAAATCATGGTCGCCGCCTCCGGGAACTGGCTCAGGGCCTCACTGGCCTGAGAGATGCCCACGCCCAGTGCGGCGCTCAAGCCCACAATGGTGGTGTTCCGGGCCGTCAGCTCCTGGGAGGCAATCAGTTTCATACCGGTCATGGCAATGGTGGAGAATACCGTCACCGTGGCACCGCCCAACACGCACTGCGGAATTGTGGTCAGCAGCGCCGCGAACTTGGGCGATACACCTGCCAGCAGCAAAAAGCCGCCGGTCATGGCAAATACCGTCCGGTTCACCACCCGGTTGGTGGTCACAATGCCCACGTTCTGCGAATATGTCGCGGTGGGCAGACCGCCGAAGAGCGCCGTCAGAATATTGCTCACGCCATAGGCAATGATGCCGCCCTGCAGCTCCCGATCCGTGGGATTCCGATCCAAACCGCCCACGGTCGTAGCGGTAAAGTCGCCGATGGCCTGGATGGAATTGATGGCAAAGAGCAGTCCCAGTGCAATGCAGCTGGGCGCATCAAAGGAAATTCCAAAGTGCAGGAACTGCGGCAGGGAGAACCATTCCGCCGTCCCCACGTCCGCAAAGCTCACCATGCCAAAGCACAGCGCCACCACATAGCCAAACAGCATGCCCAGCAAAATGGAGGCCAGCTTGCAGATGCCCTTGCCCTTGTGGTTGAGGACCAGCACAGCCGTCAGCGTCAAGGCCGCCACCAGCCAGTTCTGCCAGGAGCCGTAGATCAGCGCCGTGGAAAGGCCGCTGGCCGCTACGCTCTCGGCTGTATTGCCCGTGCCGCCGGCCATATAGTTGATGGCCGTGGGATAGAGGGAAAGGCCGATGGTAAAGACCACGGTTCCGGTAATCACCGGTGGAAACAGCAGGCGGATCTTCTTGACAAACAGACCCACAATCACCGCCACAATGCCGCCTACCAGCATGGCACCGGCAATGGCTGCAATCCCGCCGCCGGAGGCGGCGATGGCCTGCATGCTGGGCACATACGCAAAGCTGACGCCCAGAATCACCGGCAGTCCGGAACCGAACCGTCCGCCGATGGGAAAGAGCTGCAGCAGCGTGGACACCGCAGACATCACCAAAGACGCCTGAATGAGCAGCACCCGGTCCGCCTGGCTCAATCCCACAGCCCCGGCAATGATGATCGGCGGCGTCACGCATCCGACAATCATGGCCACCAGATGCTGCAGTGCCAATGAGGCAGAGGTCCCCAGCGGCGGGGTCCCCTTGAACTGAAAAAGCAGGCGGGAGGCGTGGTCTTGCATGGCTGTGATCCCCTTTCGTGCGCAGGTCTTTGCGTGCAAACTTTTCTTCATCATACCATATTCTCTTGTAAAATCAAACAATTTTTTTGATAATCTAAAAAAATATTTGTACAAATCTGTGGGTCTGAAAACCAACAATGCCCCTGTGCTGACGGCACAGGGGCATTGGGGTATTGGGGCATTGGAGAGTCCGCACACACCCAGACGGTATGCGCATCTGCCGTCTCAGTCCGGCACCACCGGCACCGCGTCGGCCGGGATGGGGCAGGTATACCCCTCCGCCGTCCGCTTGGCAAACTCCGCCCGGGCGCTTTCCAGCAGTTCCGGCTGCGTCATCAGGTCCACCACAGCCGCTGCCAGGACTTTACCGGCGTGGACGGCGGCTTTCCGGCCAATCTCCGTGCGGCCGCAGGAGACCTTCTGCCAGCTGTGGCCGGGGCAGCCGTTGGGGCAGGCCGCCACATGGATCTGGCCTGTGGGGCACTGCCAGCTCACATCGCCCACATCCGTGGAGCCCGGCTCAAAGGCCTCTCCCTGATAGAGCGGGGTGAGGAAATCATTCATGGCATGGCCGGCCTCTGCCCGCAGCTGCCGCACCTGGTCCTGAATCTCCCCGTCGTACCGGGCGCCGATGCCCGGCAAGCCGTCGCTGCCGGGATAGGTCTTGGCCAGGGTATCGGCAAAGGCATGCTCTTCCGCCGTATAAGTGGGCACACCCAGCTCCCGGAAATTCTCATAGAGCACCGATTCCAGAACATGGTTGGTCACGGTATCGGCCAGTCCATCAATGAACTGCTTTTCGAAAGTGGTCTCCGTCATCAGCGCGGCGCCCTGGGCAATCTTGTCCACCCGCTTCTGGAGCTCCACGGCTTCTGCCACATGATTGGACCGCACCATGTACAGCACGCTGGCCCGGGGCTGGACCACATTGGGGCTGCGGCCGCCGGCATCGGTAATGGCATAGTGAATCCGGGCCTTGTCGCTCATATGCTCCCGCAGGAACTGGACGCCCACATTCATCAGCTCCACCGCATCCAATGCACTGCGGCCCCGGTCAGGGTCTCCGGCGGCATGGGCCGCCACCCCGGTAAAGTGATACTGGGTCTGGATGCAGGAGTTGGAGGAGCCGGTCACCACTTCATTGACATCATCCGGATGCCAGGTCAGGGCCGCATCCAGACTCCGCCAAAGCTCCTCCCGGGCCATAAACGCCTTGGCGGCGCCGCCCTCTTCCCCGGGGCAGCCGTAGAGGATCACCGTGCCGGGCTTTCCGGTCTGCTCCAGCCAGGCCTTGACGCCCAGCGCCGCGGCCAGAGCACCGGCTCCCAACAGGTTATGGCCGCAGCCGTGACCGTTGCCGCCGGGCACCGTCTCCTCCCGCTCCACGCTGCCCGCCTTCTGGGACATGCCGGAGAGTGCATCATACTCCGCCAGCAATCCAATGACCGGGCGGCCGGAGCCATAAGAAGCGGAAAACGCAGTGGGAATGGAGCAGATGCCCCGCTCCACGGTAAAACCTTCCGCTTCCAGCACGGCGCAGTATTTTGCCGCAGAGCGTTCTTCCTGCAAAGACAGCTCCGCATACTCCCAAATGCAGTCGGCCACCTCGCCGATCAAGGCCGCCTTTTCCGCAACCGCAGAGACCGCAGCCTGCTTATCCTTCGTCATACCATGCCTTCCTTTCTGATTCATTCCGGCAAAAAGGCACGCACAGTGTGCGTGCCTCCTGTCGTTTACAAAACCTTGCTGAGGAAATCCTGCAGCCGGGGATGCTGGGGATTGCCGAAAATCTCTTCCGGCGAGCCCTGCTCCAGCAGCTTGCCGTCCGCCATGAACAGCACGCGGTTGCCCACTTCCCGGGCAAAGCCCATCTCATGGGTCACCACCACCATGGTCATGCCCTCCTGGGCCAGCTCCTTCATGACTTCCAGCACCTCGCCCACCATCTCCGGGTCCAGTGCGGAGGTGGGCTCATCGAAGAGCATCACTTCCGGCTCCATCATCAAGGCCCGGACAATGGCAATGCGCTGCTTTTGGCCGCCGGAGAGCTGAATGGGATAGGCCCCGGCACGGTCTTCCAGTCCTACCCGTCTGAGCAGGGCCAGTGCCTTTTTCTCCGCTTCTTCCTTACCCATATGCTTGACCTGGATAGGCGCCAGGGTCATGTTGTCCATAATGGTCAAATGGGGGAACAGGTTGAAATGCTGAAACACCATTCCCATCTTCTGACGGTGCTGATCGATGTCCAGCTTGACCAGTTTGCCCGCCTCATTGCGGATTTTCTTCTTGGTGATATCCACCCCATCAAATATGATGGAGCCGCCGGTGGGCTGTTCCAGCAGGTTCAAGCTGCGCAAAAAGGTGGACTTACCGGAACCGGAAGGTCCAATCACCACCATGACGTCCCCCCGGTCAATATTCACCGTAACACCGTCCAGCGCCTTGATGGCGCCCCGGTTATAATACTTCTTCAGGTCCTGGACCTGGATCAGACTATCTCTTATCGCCACGGCTCATTCTCCTTTCGAAGTAGGCAATGATCTTGCTGGTGGGGAAGGTCAGGCAGAAGTAGACCAGCGTGGCAATGACCAGCGGCTCCGCAATGCGGTACGTAGCGCCCTTGATGGAGGTCACCGCGTACATAATCTCCTGCACACCGATGGTGTAGCAAATGGAGGATTCCTTGATGATGGTGACAAACTCGTTGGCGATGGGCGGGAGAATGTTCTTGATGGCCTGGGGCAGAATGATAAAGCGCATGTTCTGCGTCTGGGAAAGGCCCAGGGACCGGGCCGCTTCCGTCTGTCCGCCGTCAATGGACTGGATGCCCGCCCGGATGATCTCGGACAGGTAGGCGCCGGAGTTGAGAGCCAGGGCCACCACGCCGGGCAGGAACCGGTCAAAGCGAATGAAGCCGAAGAGCTTGAAAGACGGCAGATCCACGCCGTCAAAGACCACGTAGTAGATGATGAACAGCTGAACCAGCATAGGGGTGGCCCGGAACACTTCCACATACACGGTCGCGATGAACCGAATCGGATTGAACCGGCTCAGTGCCGCCAGAAATCCCTGTTCCCGCAAATGGCCGTCCCGGGTCAGAGCCAGGTAGCGGAAGGGGCATACATCAGACAGCCGCATCACGGCCAGGATCAGCGCCAGGATGAAGCCGAACAGCACGGTCAGCACGGAAAGAGAGATCGTGCAGACCAGGCCCTGCTTAAACAGCTCAATGTAGGCAAACGTTTTTTCGAAACCGGCGGCAGTAAACACGGGCGGTTCCTCCTTTTTCTCTGTCGTTTCTGAAAACGGCCAATTCCTCCTCGCGGTTTCCGCGGGGAGGAATTGGATATCACTGGTAAATTACTGCTCCACGATCTCGCCGTCCTGGAGATAGGCATACTCGCCGGAAGCCAGCTCCATGGCCTCCACCACATACTGCTCGAAGGAACCATCTTCCTTGGCGGCAGCAATGGCACGGTTCACGCCTTCCAGCAGCGCGGCATTGCCCTTGGTCACGCCCACCACGGAGCCCTCGGCGTCATAGGGAACTTCCAGCACCAGGCTCAGCTCGGGATACTGGGTGGCATAGCTCTCGGCCACCATGGTCTCGATGAACGCGCCGTCCAGCTTGCCGGTGAGGAGCTCGGCAATGATGTCGGGAACCTTGCTCAGCTCCACGATATCCGCATCGGGAGTATTTTCCTTGGCGAGGCCGGCCTGAATGGAGCCAACCTGGGCGCCGATGGAGTACTCGGGGTTATTGGCAGCCTCCAGGGAGGGGAACTTGTCCTCGTTGCCCTGGATGCACACAAAGGACTGGCCGCCGGTGATGTAGATGTCGGAGAAGTCCATCACTTCTGCACGGTCGGGATCGGGGGAGTAGCCAGCCATGCCCAGGTCCACATTTCCGTTCTGCAGCTCCATGATGGTGCCGTCAAAGTCCATGGGGATGACTTCCAGGGTCAGGCCCAGGTAGTCGGCGATGTACTGGGCCAGATCCATATCGAAACCGGCCAGCTGGGGCTCCTTGTTCTCGTCCAGAGCGTAGAACTCATAGGGAGCAAAGTCCGGGCTGGTAGCCACGGTGAGGGTGCCCTCGGTGACCGTGGTAATAGCGGCCTTGAGCTCATCGTCGCTCATGGTGGTGTAATCCACAGCCTCTTCGCCGGTCTCGCCGCCCTCGTCTGCGGGCGTCTCTTCCTTGCTGCCGCCGCAAGCCGTCAGGCTCAGAGCCAGGGCCAGGGTCAGCATCAGTGCAAACAGCTTTTTCATGATGCAAAACTTCCTTTTTCAAATGTAAGATCTCTCCCAAACGGGAGTGTCATTGATGTCTTGACCGGAAGGAAAGTCTTTCCTTCCTCTTGACAGGGGATACCTTATCACGCCCCGGACACATTGTCAATACTTTCTCATGAAATCTGTATATTTATTTGAAAGTATACAGGGCAGCATGCAGGTTCTTTGTAAAAATTTCAGAATCATCTTGGATTTTTTCCAAAAAGTTTGCTCCCGGTAATGAATATCGAAATGAATATTCATCCCAATTATGAAAACCGGGGCAGCCGTATTCAGACGGCCGCCCCGGCTGCTTCACCCCAGCAGCACACCGGCTACCAGGAAGAGCATATTCAAAAGGAAGAAATACAGCATCAGCTTCCAAACATATTTGACCCACCGGTCATAGGGCACCTTGCCCAGAGCCAGAGCACCCATCACCACCGCCGCGGTGGGGGTAATGATATTCACCAGGCCGCAGGCGGACTGAAACGCCGTCACAACCAGTTCTCCGCCGACTCCGGCAAACCGCCCCAGCGGCGCCATGACCGGCACAGACAGCGTGGCCAGGCCCGAGGACGAGGGAATCAGTACCGTCAGCGGCAGGTAAATGAGATAGACCAGCAGCACGAAGGAGATGCTTCCGGTGCCCGAGAGCGCCTGCTCTCCCCAGTGCAAAATGGTATCGGTGATGCCGCCGTCATTCATCAGCACGGTGATCCCGCGGCTGATGCCGATAATCAGCGCCACACCCAGCAGGTCCGCACAGCCGGCCACAAAGGTCTCGACGATTTCCTCTTCTTTCATATGGTCGATCAGACCAATGACCACGCCGCCCACCAAAAACAGGGCGGAGAGCTCCGGGAACCACCAGCCCAGCTCCGGCAGCGGCAGGCCCATCTCCTGAAAGGGTATCACGCCATAGGTCATCACCGCAAAGGTCAAGCCGAAGATTGCGAGGATCACCTTGCGCCGGGGCGTAAAGGACACCGGTTCATCCATGGTCACATGGAGTTTGCCTGCGCCCACACCCACCACGGATTTGGAGGGGTTTTTCCGCACCCTGGCGGCATAGGCCGAGACATACCAGATGGCGGCGCCCTCAAACACCACCCATTGGATGGCCCGGAGCAAAATGCCGTCTCCCAGGGACACGCCCGCAAAGCCCGCCGCAATTCCCGTGGCGAAGGGATTGACCGTAGAGGCAATCACACCGGCTCCGGCGCCCAGCAAAATGACGGAGATGCCGACCACCGCGTCATAGCCCGCTGCCAAAAACACCGGAATCAGCAGCGGATAAAAGGCCATGGTTTCCTCCCACATGCCATAGGTGGTGCCGCCCAGGCCGAAAAAGAGCATCAAAATGGGAATCAGCCATTTCTCCCGGCCGCCCAGCAGGCGGATGATACTGGCCACACCCGCATCCACGGCGCCGGTCTTCATCACCACGCCCAGAAAACCGCCCACCATCAGGATGAATACGCACACATCCACGGCGTCATAAAATCCCGAAAACGCTGCCTTGAGCACATCGCCGATCCCCTGGGGGGAGGCGGGGACCGCATGATACGTCCCCGCCTGCGGAATGCCGTCCACATAGTCATAGGATCCCGCCGGAATCACCCAGGTGGCTGCCGCCACCACCAGGATCAGCAAAAACAAAATGGTATACGCCGTGGGCATGCGGAATTTGGATTTGCCCAAAGGGCCTCCCCCCTTATTTTCCGATGGTGGCCACCAGAACAGCTTTGATGGAGTGCATCCGGTTTTCCGCCTCATCAAAGACCACGCTGTGATGGCTGCGGAACACCTCGTCGGTGACCTCCCGGATATCGACGCCCTTGTCCTTCCACTCCTTGGCCAGCTTCGTCTCGAAATCGTGGAAGGAGGGCAGGCAGTGCAGATACAGCACGTCGGGATTGCCGGTGGCCTCCAGCGTCTCCTTGGTGACCCGATAGGGAGAGAGCAGCTCCGCCCGCTTGGGAATCAGCGCTTCCTCGCCCATGGAGGCCCAGATATCACCGTAGATCACGTCGGCGCCCTTCAGACAGCCGGGATCGTCGGTAATCTCGATCTTTGCGCCGGTTTGACGGGCGGTCTCCTCCACGCGGGACACCAGCGCCCGGTCCATCTCTCCGGCCAGCTCCTTGGGTCCCAGGCCCACAAAGTGCATGCCCATCTTGGCCGCGCCGATCATCCAGGCATAGCACATGTTGTTGCGCACATCTCCGGGGAACACGACCTTCACCTGACGCAGGGGCTTGGCACAGTGCTCCTCAATGGTCATCATATCCGCCAGGATCTGGGTGGGATGGTCCGCGTCCGTCAGTCCGTTCCACACCGGCACGCCGGAATACTTGGCCAGATCCTCCACGGCCTTCTGCTCATAACCACGGTACTCAATGCCGTCAAAGAAGCGGCCCAGCACCTTGGCCGAATCCTCCAGGGACTCCTTCTTGCCCATCTGGGAGCTGCCGGCATCCAGATACGTCACATGGGCGCCCTCCTGAGTGGCCGCCACCTCGAAGGAGCAGCGGGTCCGGGTAGAGGTCTTTTCAAAGAGCAGCACGATGTGCTTGCCCGCCAGGGCCGGTTCCGTCACGCCCGCCCGGCGCTTGGCCTTGAGGTCATGGCCCAGATCCAGCAGATAGCGGATCTCCTGGGGGGTAAAGTCCTGAAGCGTCAGAAAGCTGCGGCCTTTCAAATTGACTGCCATAATTCCATTTCTCCTTTTTTATTTTGGTATGGTTGGGGGACCTGCTTGCGCTGCTGCCCGATGGACAGCACGGGTCCCCATCTGCCTGGTGTCAAATCCTTTGTGTCAGGGATCGTCCCGCCACAGCGGCATGGACATGCAGCGGGGGCCGCCGCGGCCCCGGCTCAGTTCCGCGCTGGGAATGACGTGAATCCGTACGCCCGCTTCCTCCAGCGAGCGGTTGGTGACATAGTTGCGGGAGTAGACCACCACTTCTCCCGGCGCCACCGCCAGGGTGTTGGAGCCGTCGCTCCACTGCTCCCGGGCGGCATCGATCTCACTGCCCCGGCCACAGGGAATCAGCGTCACGGAGTCCAGCTCCAGATGCTCCTTCAAAATATCCTCCAGCCGTCCGTCCTCCTGCCGGATCTGCATCTTCCCGCTCTCATCCAGCTCCATGACAAAGACGGTGATGGAGGAGAGAATATTGGGATGGACGGTAAACTTGTCGTAGTCCACCATGGTAAACACCGTGTCCAGATGCATGAAGGACCGGGTCTTGGGGATGTTGAAGGCCAGCACCTTGCGGAAGGTCTTACTCTGGGAGAGAACCGTCTGGGCCAGGGTGTCGATGGAGTCCTCCCGGGTACGCTGGGAGATTCCCACCGCCAGCACCTTGGGGGAGAGCACCAGAATATCGCCGCCCTCCAGGGACGTGGTCTCGCCCCGGTCATACCATTGGGGCGCGTTGCGGTAAACGGGATGATGGGCAAAGATAAACTTGCCGAACAAGGTCTCCCGGTTCCGGGTGGCGGTGTGCATTTTGTGGATGGACACGCCCGTTCCGATGGTCGCGAAGGGGTCCCGGGTAAAGTAAAGGTTGGGCAGCGGGTCCACCGCAAAGGGGTATTCATCCTCCGCAGCGGAGAGATAGTCCCCCAGGCTGCCGCCCCGGTCCCGCAGCTGGGACTTGCGCACACCGGCCATCATGGCCGCCACCATCTCCCGGTCCGGCATGTCGCCCAGGTACTCCTCCAGCCGGTCCCGGGTTCTTTGATCCTCCACGCCGGACTCATCCAAAAACTGGCGCAGCAAGTCCTGGCGTACCGTGTCGTCGGTGATGGATTCCACCACCAGATCCGTCAGATACACCACCTCCACGCCCTGGCCCCGCAGGCAGTCCGCAAAGGCATCATGCTCCCGCTGGGCCTCTCGCAGATAGGGGATGTCGTCAAAGAGCAGTCGCTCCAGATATTCCGGCATCAGATTTTCCAGCTCCCCGCCGGGGCGGTGGAGCATGACGCGCTTGAGCCGGCCAATTTCAGACGTATTATGGATTCCCGTCTCCAAGATAAGCTCACTCCTTTTCCGGTGAAACTGTGGGTTTGCGTCCTTGGACTAGTGTTTCTGGAAGTGCTCGTTTCATGCACGAAGTGCAAAATTTCCGTGGGCTTAAAAAAAAAAAAGCGGC
>CABUDN010000017.1 GCA_902490355.1 uncultured Oscillibacter sp. | reverse complement strand
TCTGGTGTTGGAGACTGTAGAGCCGTTTTTGCTGCAAAGCTGGGACAGTGCCGGCCGGGTGAAACTGCGCGTCACCTCGGTGCCGCTGGAGTATCTCCACATTCCTCAAGTCCAGTGGGAGGAGATTCGGGATACGGTGTCCTCCCTGCGGCTGGATGCGGTGGTGTCCACAGGACTGCGGATGTCCCGGGGAAAGGCGGCGGAGCTGATTTCCGGGGGCCGCGTTCAGGTGAATTGGCAGGATTGTACCAAGCCGGACCGGACGGTAGCGGAAGGAGACACCATATCTGCCCGCGGGTATGGGAAATTTCAGCTGCTTGAAGCAGGCGGTGTTACGAAAAAGGGCCGAATCTGCATTGTGGTGAAGCGATTCATCTGATGGAGAGCGGTTCCGATAAGGAGGAGCAACATGGATCAAAAGCAGATTGACCGGCTCAATGAGCTGGCAAAAAAGGCCAAGAGCCCGGAGGGACTGACCGAATGGGAAACGGCGGAGCGTGCCGCTCTGCGCCGGGAGTATATCGACGCGGTGCTGGGAAATCTTCAGAGCCAGCTGGATCACACGTATATTGTGGATGAGAAGGGAAATCGGCAAAAGCTGAAAAAGAAGGAGGATTGAGGAATGGCATCCAGGAAACATGATCCCAAAAGTGATGCCGGCTCCTGGGTCCTGATTGCAGTGCTGTTTCTTGTGGGTCTTTGGCCCATCGCTCTGGCAGTGTTGCTGTTTAAACTTTTTGGCAGGGATGGGCAAACGCGGCGGGTGCCGCCTCCGCTGGAACAGCAGGAGATGCCTGGAAGCATCCCCACACCGGTAAAGAAGAGAGGGACCGGGCCGGTGACCCCGGTCAAGCGGAAAAATCGGGCCCAGACGGCGGCCCGGCAGATGACCCGATCGCCTGCGGCGAAAACTTCTACGGCCCGGGTGCTCAAGATTGTCGGCGTGGTCATTACAGTGGTGAGCCTTCTGGCTTGCTGGGAGCCCATTGACATGATGATCTGGCTGGGTGAGCTGGACTGGTGGTATATCGAGAGTCTGCTGACGGCGCTGGCCGGCGTGGTAGCGGGTGCTGCCATGCTGGTGTGCGGAGTGTCCATGGAGCGGAGCCTGCGGCGCTATCATCAATACCTGGCCGTCATGGGAAACCGGGAGGCGTTGGCCATCGATGAGCTGGCCCGGACCCTGGGCCATCCCCGGGACCGGGTGGAAAAAGACCTGCAGAAGATGATCGACAAAGGATATTTTGGGGAGACGACGTATCTGAATCTGGAATTGGGATATCTTTTCCGCAGCTCGGAGGCAGATGAGGCCCTGCGCAAAGAAAAACAGCAGCAGGAAGCAAGCAGGCAGGAGGCATCGGAAAAGAAGCCGATGACGGACTACGATGTGATCTTGCAGAACATTCGCAATGCCAATGACCGGATTGCCGATGAGGCGCTCTCTGCCAAAATTGACCAGCTGGAATCCATCACGGCCCGCATTTTCAAAGCGGTGGAAGCCGACCCGGCCAAACGGGGGAAAATTGATACCTTTTTGAACTACTATCTGCCTACCACACAAAAGCTGCTGGACTCCTATGCGGAGTTTGAAGCTGCCGGTGTGGAAGGGGAAAACCTGCGTCAGGCCAAAGGCCGTATCGAGGCGGCCATGGATTCCATTGTGCGGGGATTTACCCATCAGCTCGATGAGCTGTATCAGGCCGACGCCATGGATGTGGACAGTGACTTGCGGGTGATGGAGAACATGCTGCGCCGGGACACTGCCACAGTTGCCCAGGATTTTGGCCTGGATCAGAAATAACAATCGGCTGTCAGCCGAAGAAAGTAAATTATCATGATTGAAGGAGGGACCATTCCGTGTCCGTACTGCAAAATTTGGAACCCAAGAATGTATACCGCTTTTTTGAACAGATGTGTGCCATTCCGCATGGCTCCCGCAACACAAAGGCCATCAGCGACTGGTGCGTGGCATTTGCCCGGGAGCGGGGACTGGAGCACTATCAGGATGAGGCCAACAATGTCATCATCATCAAGGAGGCTTCCGCAGGCTATGAGCAGGCTCCGGCCGTGATCCTCCAGGGACACCTGGACATGGTGTGCGAAAAGACCCCTGCGTGCACCAAGGATATGGAACGGGAGGGGCTGGACCTGGCAGTAGACGGAGATTACGTCTATGCCGTGGGCACCACCCTGGGCGGAGACGACGGAATCGCGGCTGCCATGGCCCTGGCAGTGCTGGATGATGACAGCATTCCCCATCCCCGGCTGGAGGTCGTGCTGACGACCGAGGAGGAAATCGGAATGCTGGGCGCCGCGGTGCTGGATGTGACGCCGCTGCAGGGCCGGGAATTGGTGAATCTGGATTCCGAGGCCGAGGGCGTGTTTACCGTGGGATGCGCCGGCGGCAGTTCTTCCCGCTGTGTTCTGCCCATTCATCGTGCGGCATTTGAAGGGGCTTGCCTGCGGGTACAGATTTCGGGTCTGACCGGCGGACACTCCGGAACGGAGATTCACAAGGGCCGGGCCAATGCGGATATGCTGATGGGCCGGATGCTGCGGGCCATGGCGCAGGCGACGCCGGTACGGCTGGTGTCTGTGGACGGCGGATTGAAGGACAACGCCATTGCCACCGCGGCGGAGGCCGTGGTGTGTGCAGCGGACGTTCAGGCTGCGTCTCAGGCGGCAGAGGAGCTGGGACGGACGCTGGCCTGCGAGTATGCCGTACCGGATCCGAATCTGACTGTGACTGTGGAGGCGGCGGATTGCGGGCAGCTGCCCATGGACGAGGCGTCCACGGCCCGTGTGCTGTGCCTGCTGACCTGCGCACCCAACGGTGTTCAGGCCATGAGCCAGGATATTCCCGGACTGGTGCAGACCTCTTTGAATCTGGGTATTTTG
Source organism: uncultured Oscillibacter sp. (assembly GCA_902490355.1). Taxonomy (GTDB): domain Bacteria; phylum Bacillota; class Clostridia; order Oscillospirales; family Oscillospiraceae; genus Oscillibacter. The sequence goes on along the minus strand of CABUDN010000017.1, from coordinate 20,838 downwards.
AAAACGGAAGAGACGGAAGTCTGCGCGACCTTCAGCGTGCGCAGCTCCGTGGCCACCCAGAAGGAGATGCTGCACGACCGTCTGCGCTGCCTGATGGAGCAGTTGGGCGGCCAGCTGGAGATTACGGGTGATTACCCGGCCTGGGAATACCGGCGGGAGTCTCCCCTGCGGGAGCGGATGGTCAAGGTCTTCCAGGCGCAGTACGGCCATGATCCCAAGATTGAGGCCATTCACGCCGGCGTGGAGTGCGGATTGCTGTGCGGCAAGCTGCCCGGTCTGGACTGCGTGTCCGTTGGACCGGATCTGCTGGAGATCCATACTCCCCGGGAGAAGATGAGCATTTCCTCCGTCCAGCGGGTGTGGGATTTCCTGAAGGAAGTCCTGCGGGAGAGCAAGTAAGAGACGCTTGACCGGCTTCTTTTCTGCCGATCTGAACATCAGAAAAACCGGACAGGATGCTGCGGCATGCTGTCCGGTTTTTTGAATACCTGTGGAAAAACGACACGGATGACTTGCAATTCTTCATGAGGCGTGCTATGATATCCAACTGAAAATCATTCTCAAATTGAAAGGAATCAAACCACGTGAAGAAATGGATTTGCATGTTGCTGGGAATCTGTCTGCTGCTCTCCGGCTGCGGAGCGTCTTCCACGGAGGAGACAAATGAGGAACAATCAGAAACTCTGAAGGTGGTGGCCACGGTATTCCCGGCCTATGATTTTGCCCGGGCAGCCGCAGGCGATAAGGCGGAGGTGTCACTGCTGCTGCCGCCGGGGGCGGAGAGTCACTCCTACGAGCCGACCCCCGCGGATATTCTGGCGGTACAGGAGTGTGACCTGTTTTTGTACCTGGGCGGAGAATCGGATGCCTGGGTGGAGACCATCCTCTCTGCCGTTGAGCCGAAGGGCCAGACTCTGCGGATGATCGACTGTGTGGAACTTCTGGAAGAAGAGACTGTGGAGGGAATGGAAGAACTGCCCGGCCATGAGGACCATGGCGAGGGTGAGGTTCGGGAGATGGATGAACATGTGTGGACCTCTCCCAAGAATGCGGCGGCCATTACCCGGGCCATCGGCGCGAAAATGGCGGAGCTGGACGCGGACAATGCTCAGCTGTATACCGAAGGGGCGGAAGCGTATGCGCAGCAGATTGAAGTCCTGGATCAGGAATTTGCGGACTTCTTTGCCGGATGTAAAGACAAGACCATTGTCTTTGGGGATCGGTTCCCCCTGCGCTACTTTGCCGAGGAGTTCGGCTTGACGTATTATGCCGCCTTCCCGGGATGCAGTACCCAGACGGAGCCGTCCGCCGCGACCGTGGCATTTTTGACGGACAAGGTGCGGGAGGAACAGATTCCCACGGTGTGGTACATTGAGTTTTCCAACCACCTGGTGGCGGACAGCATTGCCGAGGCGGCCGGAGCCCAGACCGCCATGTTCCATACCTGCCACAATGTGTCGTCCCAGGAGCTGGAGAGCGGAGCAACGTATTGCTCTCTGATGGAGCGGAATCTGGAGACTCTGCGGGAGTATTTTTAAGAACGGAATAGAAAGGCAGCCCCAAAGGAAATTTCCTTTGGGGCTGTCTTTTTTCAAATTGTAGAATTGAAGCAGACCACGCTCAGCCTGTTGGGGTCTGGCCGACACACCACCGGCAGGCGGCCAGAGCGGCGGATGCGCCGTCAGCGCAGGCAGTGGTCAGCTGCCGGACGTCCTTGGTACGGCAGTCTCCGGCGACAAAGATACCGCCGATGGCAGTGCGGCAGTCCTCTCCGGCGGGGATATAGCCGTCTTCTCCGGCGATTCCCAGGGCCTGGGACAGTGCGGTGTCCGGCTGCTGGCCAACGGCTGCAAAAAGACCATCCACATCCAGGTGAGACTGGGTACCGGAGACGGCATGCTCCAGAAGCAGGCCGGTCAGGGCACCGTCCCGGCTTTCCAGAGCCGCGATGCGGGTCTCCGGAAGGATTGTGACGTTGCTCCGGGTTTGCAGAGCTTCCAGCAAAATGGGGTCTCCCCGGAATTCCTGCCGCCGGTGGATCAGGGTCACATGGCGGCACAGATCGGAGAGAAAGAGGGATTCCTGAAGGGCGGAGCTGCCCCCGCCGCATACGGCCACATCCCGTCCCTGGTAGAATGCGCCGTCGCAGACGGCACAGTAGGAGATACCGGAGAGCGTATCCTCACCGGGGAGCCCCAGAGCGCGGTGGACGGTGCCGGTGGCCAGAATCACCGCAGTCGCGGTGTAGGTTCCATAGTCCGTAGTGACGGTATGGACCGGGCCGGGAACAATGGAGGTCACGGTTTCCAGTTCAATCCGGGCCCCCAGGTCCTCGGCCTGGGTATAGAGCCGTTCCGCCAGCTCCGCACCGGAGATGGCGGAAAACCCGGGGTAGTTCTCCACCTTGGGAGCGGAAGCAATCTGCCCGCCGATGCTGCTGCGTTCCAAAACCAAAACCGAGCGTCCCGCGCGCCGGGCATAGACGGCGGCAGTCAGACCGGCGGGACCTGCCCCCACGATGATGAGGTCAAAATGCTCGTGCATACAAAGTTCCTCCAAACGGGCGGCGGGAAGGGCGCAGGCCCCTCCCGCCGGAAGATTACAGATGGGTGATGTACTGCTTGATCACGGACGCGTTGACCAGCTTTTCTACCTGTCCGTCATGGCAGACGACGAGGGTGGGAGCCTGCTGGATGCCGTAGCGGTCCACCAGATCCCGGTTCTGCGCTACATCGCATACCTGATAGGAAAGACCGGCCTTGTCCAGCTCGCGCTTGGCAATTTTGCAGTTGGGACAGGTCTGCGTGGTGAAGAGGAACAGTCCGTCCTGCTGGGAAGGGGGAGTGGGCTGCGCGGTGTCGGATGTTTTTTCCTGCTGCCGGTCGCACAGGCGGCGGCCTTCCAGGTGAGAGGCGGGAATATCATACGTCTTGCGGTCGTGGAATTCCTGTACCTTGCCGTCGTTCCAGTTCTGCACGGGACGGTAGTAGCCGGTGATGCGGCTCCAGACCTCGCAGGTTTTGCCGCACTGCGGGCAGACGGCGTGTTCGCCGGAGAGATAGCCGTGCTCCGGGCAGATGGAATAAGTCGGAGAGATGGTGTAATAGGGGAGCTGGAAGTTCTCAGCAATCTTGCGTACCAAATTGGCTGCGGCCTTCCAGTCCGGCAGCTTTTCGCCCAGGAAAGCGTGGAAAACCGTGCCGGAGGTGTAGAGGGTCTGAAGCTCGTCCTGAATGGCCAGGGCGTCAAAAATGTCGGCGGTGTACCCCACGGGCAGATGAGAACTGTTGGTGTAATAGGGGGTATCCCCGGGATTCTTGGCGGCGGTGATGATATCGGGATAGAGCGCCACATCGTGCTTGGCCAGCCGGTAGGTGGTGGACTCGGCAGGGGTGGCCTCCAGATTGTAGAGGTCCCCGTACTGCTCCTGATAATCGCTCAGGCGCTCGCGCATGTGGTTGAGGACATCCTTGGCAAAGGCCTGGGTCTCGGGATGGGTCAGATCCTTGCGCAGCCATTTGGCGTTGAGGCCCACTTCGTTCATGCCGATCAGGCCGATGGTGGAGAAGTGGTTGGCAAAGGTGCCCAGGTAGTGTTTGGTGTAAGGATACAGGCCGATATCCATCAGGCGGGTGATGACCGTGCGCTTGGTTTTCAAAGACCGGGCCGCCACATCCATGATGTGGTCCAGGCGCTCATAGAACTCCTCCGGCGTCTGGGACAGGTAGGCAATCCGGGGCAGATTGATGGTCACCACACCCACGGAACCGGTGGATTCACCGGAACCGAAGTAGCCGCCGGACTTCTTGCGCAGCTCCCGCAGGTCCAGACGCAGGCGGCAGCACATACTGCGCACGTCGGAAGGCTCCATATCCGAGTTGATGTAGTTGGAGAAATAGGGCGTGCCGTATTTGGCGGTCATCTCAAAGAGCAGGCGGTTGTTCTCCGTTTCACTCCAGTCAAAGTCCTTGGTAATGGAGTAGGTGGGAATGGGGTACTGGAAGCCCCGGCCGTCGGCGTCGCCCTCGGTCATGATCTCGATGAACGCCTTGTTCACCATGTCCATTTCCTTTTTGCACTCGCCGTAGGTGAAATCCTGCTCCTTGCCGCCCACAATGGCCGGAAGGTGTTCCAGATCCTTGGGAACCGTCCAGTCCAGGGTGATGTTGGAAAACGGTGCCTGGGTGCCCCAGCGGGAAGGGGTGTTCACGCCGTAGACAAAGGACTGGATGCACTGCTTGACCTCTTTTTGCGTGAGGTGATCCGTGCGTACAAAAGGCGCCAGATAGGTATCAAAGGAAGAGAATGCCTGCGCACCGGCCCACTCGTTTTGCATGATGCCCAGGAAATTGACCATCTGGTTGCACAGTGTGGACAGATGGCTGGCCGGGGAGGAGTTGATCTTTCCGGGAATGCCCAGACCCTGCTGAATCAGCTGCTTGAGGCTCCATCCGGCACAGTAGCCGGTGAGCATGGACAGGTCGTGGATATGCATGTCGCCGCTTTTGTGGGCTTCGGCAACCTCAGGATCGTAGATTTCGCTGAGCCAGTAGTTGGCGGTAATGGCGCCGGAGTTGGAGAGAATCAATCCGCCCACCGAATAGGTAACCGTGGAGTTTTCCTTCACCCGCCAGTCGTTGACTTTGACATAGTTGTCCACCAGTTCCTTGTAGTCCAGCATGGTGGATTTCAGGTTGCGGATCTTCTCCCGCTGTTTTCTGTACAGAATGTAGGCCTTGGCTACATCGGCGTAGCCCGCTTTGCTGAGAATGTCCTCCACACTGTCCTGAATGTCTTCCACGGAGATCTGATCATTTTGGATTTTGTCCTGATAGTCCGCGGTGACTTTCAGTGCCAACAGGTCGATGATGTCGGGATTGTATGCCTTTTTGGTGGCTTCAAAGGCTTTGGTGATGGCAACCGAGATTTTCGAAATATCAAACGGAGCGATGGTTCCGTCCCGTTTCACAACCTGATACATGCGCGTCCCTGCTTTCTCTTATAATCAGATGGTGCGGCGGCTTACAGCAAGCCGCCGCACCATCTATTCTATGCGGGTCAGTCGGGGAAGTCAATGCAAGAAGCTACAAGATATTGTGAAAAAATTCAGCACAAAAGACAATGGACACAATATTTAGTCTACACCCCGCAGCGTGGTTTCCCCGAAAAACGGGCGGGCTGCCTGAAGCATCTTCTCCAGATCCGCCCGGTCAGGGGCGTGAAAACCCGGGGAAATCAAGGCGCCGGAATCCACAAAGCACTGAAGAAAATACCGGGGCGCACCCTGCATCCAAGCACCGATGGCGGCAATGTCTGCAGCGGTGTGGAGTTCCCGGACCACGGTGGTCCGCAGTTCATAATCCACGCCGCTTTGTGCAAGCACGGCGGCGCTGCGGGCAATCACAGTTGGGTCGAAGTCCGGAATGCCCACGGTTTGCGCGTATTTCTCCGGTGTATTCTTGACGTCCATCGCCGCATAATCCACCAGACCCTGGGCCAGCAGAGCTTCCAGGGCGTCGGGGTAGCAGCCGTTGGTATCCAGCTTGATGGAAAATCCCAGAGCCCGGACTTTTTGCAGAAATTCCGGTACGCCCGGCTGAATCAGGGGTTCTCCGCCGGAGAGTACCACGCCGTCGAGAAGGCCCCGGCGTCTTTTGAGGAAGGAGAGAATTTCTTCCTGCTGCAAAATGGGAGACTCCTCCAGTCGGGTGACCAGAAGGGCATTGTGGCAAAAAGGACAGCGCAAATTGCACCCACCGGTAAAAACGGTGGCGGCCAGTTTGCCGGGATAGTCCACCATGGATAACGTTTGCAGTCCGCAGATCCGCATCGCAATCTCCTTTCCTGCCGTAAGAAGGTCCGGAGGGGATATTCGGTCCGGACAGCATTTTTTTCAGCATAGCATCAAGCGGGAAAATGCGCAAGCACCGGAACCGATTTCGGCTCCGGTGCTTGTCAAACAATCAGCCTAAGGCAACATCCAGAATCATCATGACGGTAAATCCCAGGGCGAAGGTCAGGGTTCCGATGTTGGAATGAGGTCCTTCGGACATCTCCGGGATCAGCTCCTCCACCACCACATACAGCATGGCGCCGGCGGCAAAGCTGAGCAGGTACGGCAGCGCCGGGACCAGAATGGCAGCGCCTAAAATGGTGACGAGAGCGGCCGCGGGTTCTACAATGCCGGAGAGAACACCGTACCACAGGGCGCGCCCGCGGGATACCCCTTCGGCCCGCAGAGGCAGAGAGATGATAGCGCCTTCCGGAAAGTTTTGGATGGCGATGCCCAGGGAGAGCACCAAGGCACCGCCCAGGGTCACCATGGAATCTCCGGAAAGATACCCGGCAAAGACGGCTCCGACAGCCATGCCTTCGGGGATGTTGTGGATCGTCACGGCCAGCACCAGCATAGTGGTTTTGGACAGGGTGCTGCGAGGACCTTCCGCTTCCTCACTGCCCACATGCAGGTGGGGAATCAGGCGGTCCAGTGCCAGCAAAAACAAAATACCGCACCAAAAACCTGCCGCAGCCGGGAAAAACGCCCACACGCCCAAGGAGGCGGACCGGTCGATTGCCGGGATGAGCAGGCTCCAGATGGAGGCGGCCACCATCACACCGGCGGCAAATCCGGTCAGACCCCGCCGCAGTCCCAATGTCAGATCCCGCTTTAAAAACAGGACTCCGGCAGCTCCCAGGGATGTGCCGGCAAAGGGGATCAGTACCCCGGCGAGACTATGGAGATCCAGCGTCATGAATGTTCTCCTTTCTGTGCTCCGCAGTGTGGAAGCGGCTGTGCTTATCATCACCAAATCTGGCAGGATGATTTATGATAGCATGGCCGGAGATCCGCGTCAATTCGAAACGGCCATTGCAAAACAAATGGAAATCATGATATAATAAAATTTAATCGACTGTTGGAAAGAAGGTGGAGACCATACAGATTCGGGAATCGGCGGAGAACTATCTGGAGACGATCCTGGTGCTGCAAAAGCGGCACGGGCATGTGCGCTCCATTGATATTGCCAACGAACTTTCCTTTTCCAAGCCCAGTGTCAGCGTGGCGATGAAAAACCTGCGGCTCAACGGGCTGATTGAAATTGACGAGGATGGCATGATTACCCTGCAGGAGGCCGGACGGGCAATTGCGGAGAGAATCTATGAGCGGCACACCCTGCTGACGCAGTGGCTGGAGCAGCTGGGTGTGTCTCCCGCAGTTGCGGCGGAGGATGCCTGCCGTATGGAACACGTCATCAGCGCGGAGACCTTTGCCGCCCTGAAAGCGCATGCCGCCATGCCGGGCCGTTCTGCTGCGGAAGAGGGGACCTGACGGGGCATATTCTTGTTCGGATATCCAGAACTATATTGCGCAAAGATCCCCCGGAAGCGTAGAGCGCTTCCGGGGGATCCATTGGTTTTCCATGGGATCAGGGGCCGGTGCCGGTACCGTCACAGCGCCAGCCGTCGTCGGTCCGATACATGGGGCCCATCTGCCAGTTCATCATAGCGCCCTCCGGCGCTTCACCGTAAGAGCCGTCATACTCCCCGGTGTTGCCGGCCATGTTCCAGCCGAGGGACACTTCGTTTTCCGGCACAAAAATGCGGACATAGGAGAAGTAGAAGTGCTCCGTCTCCAGCATAAAGGGCTGGTACCAGCTGTCCAGGGCGTCCTCCTCCAGGGTGACGACATTTCGCACATAGGTCAGGGCGTATTTGCTTCCCGGCGTCACCTGAAGATGGACCGCCTGCATCGCGTCCACCCAGGCCTGCGCGATGGCCAGGTGGTCCTGCCCGGTGTCCGGGATGACCACATCTCCCTGGAGAGCCGCCAGTTCCACCTCATCGTACCAGAACCGCAGGTGCTGGAAGATGCTGCCGGAGAAGAATACATCCTGACCGGTGCTCTCCGCCTGGAGCCAGTAGGTTTCGCCGCTGTCGGTGCAGCAGACCAGATCGCTGCCGGTCCAGACCTGGATGGCATACCGGCCGTCCGGAGAAGATAGAGTCAGGGATGCCTCCGGCTCCGGGGAAGGCGACATACCGCCCTCTGCTCGGGACCAAGTAAAGAGGTTAGGAGATGTGAAGTTGTGGGCGGTATAATCGGCGTTGTCGGCTCCGCTGGGAGTGGTCACGTACCGCCCGCCACCCACGCCGTCGGCGCGGGTGAGTTCCATCACCAGCGTATCGTTGCTGCGGATGGCATCCATCAGCAGCCCCACCTGGACGTCGGCGGTGAGCGGAGCGTCCCGCTGTTCATCATACCAGGCCCGGACGACCGCCGCCGCGCTCTGGGTGCCATTCACGGGCGTCACCTGGTAAATCACGGAAGTTCCGTTCCCACTGGTGTACTGCACGTAGGGACTGTCCCGATACACGCGGAGGCTGCAGCGGGTGTCCGGAACGGAAAGGGAAAGGAAGTAATCCCCGTCCTCCTCCGAGGCCCAAGGATCCGTGGCAATTGGCCAGGTCCAGGGGGTCTCCACCCAGCTGTACCCATCGCCGGTCAGGGTGTCCAATAGCGTCTGGACCGACAGGGCGGAGGTGGATACGGACAAAGCATCCGCCTGCCAGATGCCGCCGGAGTTGTAATCCAGCGTTGCTTCCAGCCGCCCGGCGTCGTTACCCAGCAGAACGATCAGGTCCTCCGCAGCCTCCTCATTCCCGCTGTACGGAGCGGAGGAGTAGACTTCGCTGAGTGCAAAGCTCTCGGACGTGGCGTTGAGATGGCCGCCCTGGAAGGAGTGGGCATACCGTAAGCAAACTTCCATGGGGTCCAAAGCCCAGTCTGCCTGCCCGGCGTCTGCCTGAGCCTGGAGCTCGGCGTAGTACTCCGCCATGGGCAAGTCGGTGTCAGGCCGGACTACCTGCCGCTGGGGAAACTCACCCGCAAACCAGATCTGCTCCACGCACCAGATGCCGCCCTCGCCCTGCGTCACCGGGCGGGAGAGAATGAACGTCCAGGTGATCTCCCGGTCACCGTTGACGGCGTAATAGGGGTAGTAGGTGGCGGTGATGTGGTCGCCCTGGAACTGGAAGGGCTGGCTGCGCAGGGCCTGAACATCCTTCTCCGTAAAGGGCTCTACGCCATTCACGGCCAGCACGGTTGCCTCCGCCCACTCCAGCAATCCCTCCTGAACAGCAAGATAGTCCTCGCTGTTTTCCGGGGAGAAGTTGACATCCGTTGGGCAGTGGACGGCGTAATAGTACCCATCCACATCCCTGGCAAAGCAGGATACACCGCTGGTGTCTATGGCGCACAGATGATTCTCAAACTCCGCCTGGCTCCACTGGTCGACCCAGAACAGCCAGCCGCCGTAATCGCTGTCGTAGTCCGGGGCGTAATAGTAGGCAAAGTGGAACGTTTCGCCATCCTCCGACGGCTCCTCCAGAACTACCTGGTCGGCGTATTCCGCGGGGATCTGGGTGAGTGCTTCCCGCACCGCCGCGGTGCGTTCTTCCGCTGTCAGGACATTGCCGGATTCCTGCGTAAATTCCACAGACCGGGCAAAGGAGATCACATCCTCCCGGGTGAACTGTTTGGCATTGAGGCTCAGCAGGATGCCGGTATCGTCTCCGGGCTGAGCCAGAAATACGTACCAGTAGGCGGCGGAAGTCTCTAACGTGGACAAATCCACTCCACTCGTCTCCAACTCACCCAGCTCCGCCGCGGTGTAAAGATCATGCTCCGCATACAGCAGCGCCGCCGGGGCGGCCATGCCCGTCAGGGACTCCGCCTCATCGTAGCCAGTGTGGTTCCAGCCAGGGGCGGCGCCGGTGATGGCGTCTCCGTCCCAGGTCAGCCAGGCTGTGGGAAAGCTGCCCGCCATGCCGCCGGCGGCCCACTGGGGCGGCGTACCGTCTCCATGGTCGGAATAGGCGTCGGGCGAGAGCAAATATCCGCCGCCGTATCCCAGAGTTGCGTTGTAATCTTCCAAAGTCAGGCCCTCTGGAATGCTCAGGGAGATCCCCAGCTCCGGCAGCTCCACGGCGCCGGTACGGTCCGGCTGGGCACCGGTGAAGGTGCAGGCGGCTACGATTACTACCGCGGTAAGGAGCCCTACTGCCGTTATTGCCAGCATACGGGGCTGCCGTGCAATCAGTCCGATGCGCTCCCGCAGACCGCCGGATCCGCTGCGCATAGTGGTAGCGGTCTGCAAAAGTCCGGCAGGAGAGCCGCCGGCAGCTACCAGATCCACCAGAGTCCGGCCATAGGCCAGACGCTCCGGCTGCCCCAGGCGATGAATGGCACCTTCGTCGCAGGAGAGTTCACAGTCCCGCCGGGACAGTGCAGCTGCCCACCACACCAGTGGGTCGAACCAATACAGGCACAGACAGATTCCCCGCACCAGGGACCACCAGGGGTCGCCGTGGCGCCGGTGGGTCAGTTCGTGGGCCAGGACGTGGCGCAGCCGCGCCGGGTCCTCCAGACACGCGGGTGTCACATAGATCCTCTGGCGGAACAGTCCCACAAGACAGGGGGAGGGCACCGTGTCGGTGACGTAAACGGGCACAGGACATGCTGCACATGCCACGGGCTGAGCAGAACGGGCGGCCCGGCGGCGGAAGATCAGGTTGACGCTCAAAAACCAAACTGTCATCACCGCTGCGCCGCCCAGCCATAGGGTCCATAATATGGTGTGCAGGTCATAGATCTGCTCCGACGGAACCGTGGTATAGTGAGCTTGCGCAGGCGGCGCTTCTCCCACGGGATAAAAGTGACGGGCACCTGCGTCGTCATAGTAAATGGAGACTGCCTCGTCATCAGCAGTCCAGCCGGTGGCCGGAGCAGGCGGCGAGGTGGAGATCCCCTGAGAGGAGACGTAAAGGGTGGTTGCCGTGTCGGTTCCCTGGGGCACAGCGTTGAGCACGCTCCATGGCGCAGCCGGAAGGGAGAGGGGCACCAGCAGCCGGACTGCCACCAGCAGCCACAGAGCATATTGCAGGTGCAGATTGATGCGGCCCCGCAGCAGATAGCGCAGCAAGCCCAAAACCAGAATCAGAATGCTGGAGGTCAACAGGATCTCTTTCATTTGGCTCCCTCCTCCGCTTTGCGCAAGATCGCATACAGCTCGTCAATATCTGCTTGTGTCAGAGCTTCCCGTTGGGCCAGTGTGTCGACCAATAATCCCACGCTGCCATGATATGCCCGCTGCAGCAAGGAGTCCGTTTCTGCGGCAGCGACAGCATCCCGGCTGACCGCTGCCCGGAAGACCTTGGTTCGGCCTTGTTGATCATATGAGATGAGGCCTTTTTCCTCCATCCGGCGGACCATGGTGGTCACCGTACTTTTGGCCCACCCGGCGGAGCGCTCCAGATCCCGGACCAGCTCCATTAACGTCTTGGGGCCATACCACAAGGATTCCATCACCCGCCATTCACTCTGCGAAAGGGTTAGTGCGGAATGCTCCATTGTTCTCCCTCCCTTCGGTCTACTTTTGTAAACCAATTATAGCAAGCAGGACTACAAATGTCAACCAAATGCCGGTAACAATATGGAATCAATTTTGAAAGGAGGGGGTGGAACAATGCGGGTTTGTGGCGATGACAAAAAAGACGTGGCCGCAAAGCGAACTTTGCGGCCACGCGGAATATCCAAGCGGAATACATGACAAAGTTTTCAGATTTGTACCCAAAACCAAATCGAAGCCCAGCGCAGCGGGTTCGATTTGGAAGCGAGGAGCAGCAGAATGAGCGTACGATGAGCTGGAATATTGCAACAGTATAGATGCCGCAGTTTTCAGGTTTGCACCCGAAACCAAATCGCAACCCAGCGTAAGCGGTTGTGATTTGGAAAGGAGGAGCAGCGGCATGAGCGCGCTCTGACTTTTGAAAAAAAGTCGGAGCAAGCGATATAAAGCTTGCTCCGACGTGGTGCCGGTGGTGGGACTCGAACCCACACGGTGTCGCCACCAACGGATTTTGAGTCCGTCACGTCTACCATTCCATCACACCGGCGAGAATTCTTGTCTATTATACAGGAAGCAAGAGAGAAATTCAAGAGGAATTTCTAGAACTTCGGATGCTTTTCAAACGGATCACTGCCGGGGGAGAATTCAAAATGGAAAGAATCAAAAATGGCGGGAAAATCGGGAGAGGGGGTACACAAACCTTGGAAAACGTGCTATCATACATAAGTTAAAGTATCTGAAAGGCTGGAAAGGGGACAACGCGATGAGACGGATATGGCGGACAGTGCTTCTGATCGGACTGCTGACCCTTTTGACTGGGCTGGCCACAGGCTGCAGTTCTGATATCAAGATGACATTTGATCCCCAGGAGTTGTACAGTCTTCCCAAGCTTCCGGCGAAGTATACGGAGCTGAACAATCAGATCAACAAGATCCTGGAAGGCGGCGCGGAGTATGCCGCACCGGTATCCGGAACCAATATCCAACCGGTGCAGCTGTGGGATCTGGACGGAGACGGCCGGGAAGAGGCTTTGGCTTTTTTCCGTAACGCGGCGGATGAAAAACCCCTGAAGATCTGCATCTTTACCGCTACAGGGGATACTTATGAGCTGACGGCTACGATTGAGAGCAGCGGTACTGCGATTTACAGCATCAGCTATAATGATCTGGACGGGGACGGCCGAACGGAGCTGGTTGTCGGCTGGCGTGTGGGCACGGAGCTGCAGGCGCTGACCGTGTATGCGCTGCGGCCGGACGGGCCCACGGAACTCCTGCGGACGGATTATGTCAAGTATGGAATTGTGGATCTGGACGAAAACCAGATGGAGGATCTGGTGGTGCTGCGGTCCCTTCCGGATGGAGAAGGGTGCGCGGAATATTATGTGTGGCAGGATGGGGGACTGGTGTCCCGCTCCATGGCACGGGTGTCCATGACCATGGCCGAGCTGAGCCAGCAGGGACGTCTGACGCAAGGAACCCTGCGCGGCGGGGAACCGGCACTGTTTGTTACCGGCGTGGTGGAATCGGCCCAGACCGTGACGGATATCCTGGCCATGCGGAACGGGGAGCTGACCAACATCGTGCTCTCTGCCGCTACCGGTGTTTCCACGGAGGTGGCTATGTTCCGCTCCCTGTATCCCATGGATATCAACGGTGACGGCCTGACAGAGGTGCCCAAACCGGCATATTTGCCGGCATGGGATAATTCTGAGGATTTGTATCAGAGAATTGATTGGAATAACTATGACATCAACGGCAAAGCCCAAACGGTGATGAGTACCTATCATGATATGGAAGACGGTTGGTACTTCCAGCTGCCGGAAGAATGGTTTGACCAGATTTTGGTCAGCCGCAGCGTTTCGGCGGATGAGGCGGCTGTTACATTCTATATCCGCGGAGGACATGGGCAATCGCCGGTGCCGTTCCTGCGGATTACGGCCATCACCGGAACCAGCCGGGAGAGCAAGGCCGTGCGCGGCGGACGGTTTGTACTGGTCCGCAAGGCGGAGACCATTTATGCTGCCGAGCTGCTGGAGGCCAATGACTCCTGGAGCTACGGCATGACGGAGGACGAGGTTCGGGCCGCGTTTAGCCTGATCGCCACAGAGTGGGCGGAAGGCGAGAATTAAAAGAAAGGATATTTGCCATGAGGAAGGTTCTGGTTCTGGAAGATGAGTCCAGCATCCGCAGCTTTATTGTCATTAACCTTCGCCGTGCGGGGTATGACGTCATCGAAGCCGAGACCGGCGAAGAGGCATTGGAGCGCCTGAAGGAAAATCCGAATACCAAAGTGGCGCTGCTGGACATCATGCTGCCGGGGATTGACGGATTTGAAGTTTGCCGCCGGATTCGCGCAACCAACACGAAGATCGGCATTATCATGCTGACTGCCCGTTCTCAGGAGATGGATAAGGTGACGGGCCTGATGACCGGTGCGGATGACTATGTTACCAAGCCCTTTTCTCCTGCGGAGCTGACTGCTCGTGTGGATGCGCTGTTCCGCCGGGCCGGCGGCGAAGAACCTGCCCAGACCGGGGAGATCCGGCAGGATCCCTTCCTGCTCAATACCCGCAACCGGACGCTGGAGAAAAACGGCCAGCGCATTAAGCTTACCCAGGTGGAGTACTCTATTATGAAGGTATTCATGGAGAACCCGGGTAAGGCACTTTCCCGGGAGGAGATTCTGGACATGGTGTGGGGCCGGGATTATTTCGGAGAGCTTAAGATTGTGGATGTGAATATCCGGCGGCTGCGGCTGAAAATTGAGGACAACGTGCAGAATCCCATGTATATCACCACAGTCTGGGGTTATGGATATAAATGGGGATTTTAAAACGCACCGATCCCTGGGAGCATTCCTACCGGACCATGTGGCGCCGGGAACAGAAATTTTTGTCGGATTACCGGGCCGCACAGCCGGATATGCTGTGCAGGGTACTGGCAGAACGGGTTCCTCAGGGATTGACGGAAACACTTCACCGCGCTTTCTTCCATGCTTTTTCCCTGCTGTTTGAAAAAGGGGAGGGCATCGTCCGTTGGGCGGGGCGGCAGCAGAGGCGGGAGGAGGCGTATCAGGTGCGCCGCTTTGCGGCAGATTTGCGGGAAGACCGCCGATCTCTGCAGGCCTTTTCCAAAGCCGCAGACAGGACCGGCCAGGGCAGCGTGGTGCAGGCTGGTGTGCAGGGCGTAGGATTGGGGCTGTTGGGGATTGGATTGCCGGATATTCCGCTCTTTACCCTGACGCTCCTGAAAACCATTCGGGAGACGGCAGTGAGCTTCGGCTTTACCGGATCTGAACTGGAGGAGCAAATCTGGATTCTGCGCCTGATCGAAGCGGCGCTTTCCGATGGTGCGGAGCTGGAGGAGCGGAATCAGGCCCTGAACGGTTTTATACAAGACGGTACCTGGCCGGATTCGCCGGTATTGGAGCAGCAGATGCAGCAAACGGCGCACAGTCTGTCCCAGGCCATGCTGTACTGGAAATTTGTCCAGGGCATCCCCCTGGTGGGTGCTGTGGGAGGCGCATGGGATGCCGTTTGCCTGCGGCGTGTACAACGATATGCCGCGATCAAATACAGCCGCCGATTTTTGATTGACCGGAAATTGGGACGGCAGGCCAGGGAGAATGCGAGGTGAGGAACCGTGGCCGAAGAAAAAAATGCCAGATGGAAGGTACTGCAGCTGCGGGGCCTGCGCAAACGCTGGATTTTTAATACGGTGATGCCGGTACTGGCGCTGCTGGTTTTGATTGTGGTGCTGTTTTCCACCGGTGTATCCAGCTATTATTACCAGTCTATGGAAGACGGCCTGACCAAGCAGGTACAGGCGCAGGCTGGAGCGTTCAATGACTACTTTATGGATAACGGCTATACCAGCTACTATCAAAAAGCAGTCCAATGTACAACGGATTTTGAGGACAAAGGCCGCATTGAAATGCAGTTTATCAACAGTGCGGGCCGGATTCAGATTTCCTCCACATCCAACCTCCTGGCAGGAACTGCGCCGGGCACATCGGATATTACCGACGCCATTACCCATAATGAGATTTCTTCTTATCACGGGCGGGATCCTGAAACGGGAGAGACCATTTTGGCAGTCTCGCATCCCTTGACCTCGAACGGCAAAGTGGTGGGCGTGATGCGCCTGGTGACATCCCTGCGGGCAGTCAACCGGCAGGTGATGCTGGCGGTTCTGGCCATCTGCTTGATTGCCGCATTGTCACTGGCATTGGTGATCATCTCCAATCTGCTGTTTATCAACAATGTGGTTGAGCCTGTGGCAGTGGTGACGGAGGCGGCCAAGCGGATTTCCGCCGGAAGCTACGGCTTCCAAATTGAAAAGAAGTATACCGATGAGCTGGGAGAGCTGGTGGACAACATCAACGACATGTCCCTGAAAATCGGTCAGAATGAGAAGATGAAAAGCGAATTCATTTCCTCGGTGTCTCATGAGCTGCGCACACCCCTGACGGCCATCAATGGCTGGGGTGAGACGATCCTGGAGGATCCCACCGGAGATCCGGAACAGCTGCGCCGGGGAATTCGGATCATCCTCAATGAATCCCGGCGCCTTTCCACCATGGTGGAGGAGTTGCTGGAGTTTTCCAAAATGGAGGACGGCCGGTTTACCCTGCGCATGGAGCAGGTAGATCTGCAGGCGGAGTTTGAAGATGCCATCTTCACCTACCGGGAACTGTTCCGGCAGGAGGGCATTGAGCTGAGCTATGAGGCCGGTGATGAGGATTTGCCCCTGATCCCGGGAGACTCTGAGCGGCTCAAGCAAGTGTTCTGCAATGTGCTGGACAATGCGTCCAAGCATGGCGGATCCGGAAAGCGCATTTCCGCGTCGATCTGTGAGGAAGGCGATTGGCAGGTGGTCCGGGTGCGGGATTACGGCCCCGGCATTCCCGAGGAAGAGCTGCCGTTTGTGAAGCAGAAATTTTACAAGGGTTCCTCCAAGGCCCGAGGCAGCGGCATCGGTCTGGCGGTATGCGATGAGATTATCGGCCTGCATGGCGGAACGTTTACCATCGGCAATGCGGAGGGCGGCGGCGCCATTGTGACCATTCGGCTGCCCGAAATCGAATAAGACCACGATTCTCGGAGAAATTAGAACAAACGTTTGATTTTCTCCGACGGATGTGATAGAATCCCATATCATAGAAAGGAAATTTCATGGCAGAGAACAAGTCCTGCGCCTTCCGCACCAGCATTGGCGGACAGGCGCTGATCGAGGGCATCCTGATGCGTGGACCGGAGAAAGAAGCCATTGTGGTCCGGAATCAGGAAGGAGAGCTGGTGGAAAAAGTCGAGGAGCTGCGGTTTATCCGGGACCGGTACCCCATTCTGGGGGTTCCGCTGATCCGCGGAACCGTCAACTTCCTGGACTCCATGGTTCATGGCGTGCGGGCTCTGATGTATTCGGCAGATTTTTACCCCGATGAGGAGGCCTCCCAGCCCTCCAAGTTTGAATTGTGGCTGGAGCGGCACCTTTCCAGCAAAAAGCTGGAAAGTGTCCTGGTGACTTTGGCGGTTGTGCTGGGCGTGGGAATGAGCGTCTTTTTGTTTATGGTGCTGCCCACCTTCCTCACCGGCGGACTGCTGCATTTCTTCCCGTCCTTTCCCCTGTGGGGGCGGAATCTGCTGGAGGGTTTGCTGAAGATTGTCATCTTCCTTGTGTATTTGATTGTCTGCTCCCGTCAGAAAGATATCTATCGGGTGTTTCAGTACCATGGGGCAGAGCACAAAACCATCTTTTGCTATGAGGCGGGCCTTCCGCTGACTGTGGAAAACGTCCGCATTCAGCCCCGGCATCATCCCCGCTGCGGCACCAGCTTCCTCTTTGTGGTGATTTTCGTCTCCATCCTTCTTTCCAGTCTGGTGTTTGGGATCTGGCCGATCACCAATGTCTGGCTGCGGACGGCTGTCCATCTGCTGCTGCTGCCGCTGGTGGTGGGAATCACTTATGAGTTTAACCGCTGGGTGGGCCGCCATGTGCAGGATAATGGCTTGGCCCGGATTTTGACCGCCCCGGGCCTGTGGATGCAGAATTTCACCACCAATGAGCCGGATGACTCCATGATTGAGTGCGCCATCCGGTCTTTGGAATTGGTGATCCCCAGTGAAAAGGGAAAGGACGCCTGGTGAGCGCAGCCTTTCCGCAGACGGCAGCGAGCCGGAATGGAAAAAGAAAGAAGAACAACGGAGCGTATCATGGCCATCACATATAACAATTTGTATTTGGATATTCGCCAGCAGCTCCACCGGGCAGGGATTGAAGCCGCCACACTGGAGGCACGGGAGCTGGTGTGCTTTGGCACCGGGAAGAGCCGGGAGGAGCTGAGCCGGGACGGAGGACTGTATGCCTCACCGGAGCTGGAGGCCCGGGTCCGGAATTTGGTGGACCGCCATCTGGCCGGTGAGCCTGTGGCATATCTGATCGGAGAGTGGGAATTTTACGGCCTGCCCCTGGATATTTCCCGGGACGTGCTGATTCCCCGCCCGGATACGGAGGTGCTGGCTCAGCAGGCCATTGAGTATGTCCGTACACAGGGTGAGTGCCGGGTGTTGGATCTGTGCGCTGGGAGCGGCTGTATTGGCCTTGCCATTGCGGCGCAGGTGACCAGTGCCCGGGTCGTGCTGGGAGAGTGGTCTGATGCGGCGCTGAAGATCTGCCGCCAGAATATCCGGCGCAACAGCCTGTCCGGCCGGGTGGTTCCCATGCAGACAGATGCACGGGAGAAGCCGGAGAAATCTCTGGGCGAATTCCAGTGTATTGTCTCCAATCCGCCCTACATTCCCCGGGCCGATATTGACGGCCTGGATGTTTCCGTGCGGGACTATGAACCGCATCTGGCTCTGGACGGCGGGGAAGACGGTCTGGATTTTTACCGCAGCATTTCCGAGAAATGGAAGGATGCTCTGGTGCCGGGTGGAAGGCTGTATTTTGAGGTCGGCATCGGCCAGGCGGACAGTGTGCTGCGGATCATGCGGGCACAGGGATTTGGAGATATCCAGGTGATCAAGGATCTGCATGATATTCCCCGGGTAGTATTCGGAACGCTGTGCACAGAAGTCTGAGCTGACCGTTTTTTGAGAAATGAAAATTTGGGAGGCAGCGAATCGCCTCCCGACAAAAGCGCTTTCGTTGAGTAAAAAGCAGGAGGAACAACATATGGCGAAGGAGAAAGCACCGCTGCCTTCCGCGGCACCGGCGGATGATAAAAAGCGCGCCATTGATACCGCAATGGCGCAGATTGAAAAGATGTACGGCAAGGGGTCCATTATGCGCTTCGGCGACCGGACCAGTCTGGATGTGGATTACATTCCCACCGGATCCCTGGCGCTGGATGTGGCGTTGGGAATCGGCGGATTGCCCAAGGGCCGGATCATTGAGATCTACGGACCGGAGTCTTCCGGTAAAACCACCCTGGCACTCCATGTGGTGGCAGAAGCCCAGAAGCGCGGCGGCGAAGTGGCGTTTGTGGACGCGGAGCATGCACTGGATCCTACCTATGCCCGGGCATTGGGCGTGAAGGTGGAGGACATGCTGATCTCCCAGCCGGATACCGGTGAACAGGCCCTGGAGATCACCGAGGCTCTGGTGCGGTCCGGCGCCATCGACGTCATCGTGGTGGACTCCGTGGCGGCCCTGGTGCCCCGGGCGGAAATCGAGGGCGAAATGGGCGACAGCTATGTGGGTCTGCAGGCCCGGTTGATGAGCCAGGCTCTGCGCAAGCTGACCGGCGCCATCGGCAAGACCAATACCATTGTCATTTTCATCAACCAGCTGCGCGAAAAAGTGGGCGTGATGTATGGCAACCCGGAGGTCACCACCGGCGGCCGTGCCCTGAAGTTCTATTCTTCCGTGCGGATTGATGTGCGGCGGATTGAGGCTTTGAAAAACGGCAGCGAGATCATCGGCAACCGGACCCGGGCCAAGGTCGTGAAAAACAAGGTGGCCCCTCCCTTCCGGGAAGCGGAATTTGACATTATGTACGGTCAGGGCATTGCCCGGGAGGGCGAGCTCCTCGATCTGGGCGTGAAGCTGGATCTGGTGCAGAAGGCCGGTTCCTGGTTCTCCATGGGAGAGACCCGTATCGGCCAGGGCCGGGACGCCGCCAAGAAGTATCTGCTGGACAATCCGGAAGTGGCTGCCCAGCTGGAGGCGGATATCCGGAAGAACTTTGATAAGCTGATGAGCAACCAGTCCCGGATTGCGGCCCGGGCTGCAGGGCGGGCGGTAGACGTCAGCGCCGACGACTTCAAGGATGAGGATTGAGCGGATCACGGCGTCCGGCCGGGACCGCTATACAGTGACGCTGGAGAGTGGGGCCGCACTGGAGATTACAGACCGGGAGCTGCTGCGCTTTGGCCTGCGGGCCGGAGATGTTCTGGATGAACAGATTTGGGAGCAGCTGCGGGAGTCGGCCAGTTTATCCCATGTGAAGGGCAAAGCGGCGGATTTGATCGGCCGGCGGGCCATGAGCCGGGCAACCCTGGAAAAGAAGCTGCGGGAAAAAGGCGCCAGTGAAGCGGAGACCCGATATGCCGCCGAATGGCTGGAGGCCATTGGCGCCATCAATGACGCGGAGTATGCCGCGCTGTTGGTGCGCCATTGTGCCGGCCGGGGCTATGGTCCCGCCCGGGTCCGGGAAAAGCTGTATGAAAAAGGAATTCCCCGGGAGCTATGGGAAGAGGCGCTGGAGACCATGCCGGATCCCGCAGAGCAGATTGACCGCTTTCTCCAGGAGAAGCTCCGGGGACGGATACCCGATGAAAAGGAGAAAAAGCGCCTCTCCGATGCGCTGCTGCGCCGGGGATTCGGCTGGGGCGACGTCAAGGCGGGACTCAACCGTCTGGGCGCGGAGCTGTATGAGGAATAAGGCAAAACGGAGGAGACAGAGTTGGGTTATAAAATCGCGTTTATTTCCCTGGGATGCGCCAAAAACCAGGTAAACTGCGAACAGATGATGGCCACCGTCACGGCTGCGGGACATACGGTCCAGGCGGCGCCGGAGGGTGCCGATGTGGTGGTGGTGAATACCTGCGGCTTTTTGGAGAGCGCCTGCCAGGAGGCTATTGACAATATCCTGGAGATGGCGGAGCTGAAAAAGGCCGGTCAGGTGAAGAAAATTTTGGTGACTGGCTGCATGGCCCAGCGCTACAAGCAGGATGTGCTCTCAGAGCTTCCGGAGGTGGATGGCATTCTGGGAACCGGCAGCTACGGTGATGTGGGGACTGCGGTGACGGAGCTGATGGAAGAAGGACTTCGACCCTGCCACCTGGGCAATATCCATACGGCGGAGCAGGGCGGCGCCCGGATTCTCTCCACGCCGCCGTGGTATGCGTATCTGCGGATTGCCGAGGGCTGCGACAACCACTGCGCGTATTGCGTGATTCCCTCCCTGCGGGGCAAGTACCGCAGCCGTCCCA
>CABUDN010000016.1 GCA_902490355.1 uncultured Oscillibacter sp. | reverse complement strand
AAATTTTTGGGACAAACGGGAAAAATTATGGTGAAATCTGCTGCATTCTTTGCTATAATGAACTCCAAGATTATCATGGAACAGGAGCACGCGCATGGACGATCAGTATACCCCTATCATCAGTGAAGAAGAGCGTCAGGCCCGCCGGGCGCAGCGGGCAGCCCAGCGGCAGAAAAAATTGCGGGAGCGGCGCCGCAGGCAAATGCGGCAGTTGATTCCCGCAGGCGCTCTGGCGTTAGTGGTCGTGGTGCTTTTATCTGCATGGGGCCTGCATCAGGGCTCGGATCTGCCTGCGGAGGAGGACGTTTCCTCCGAGGCTGAACCGGCCATGTCCCAGATGAGTTACGAGGCTCCGCCTGAGGAGCCTGCTCCCTATACGGCTGAGGCAACAGCCTCCACGGTAACTCTGGGTGATGAAATCGACAGCAGCTATGCGGTGGTCATCGACGGGGACGCCGGTACCATTCTGGCGGAAAAAGCCGCAGATACCCGCATCAATCCCGCTTCCATGACCAAAGTACTGACGCTTCTGGTGGCGGCGGAACATGTCACCGATCTGGACGACACGTTCACCATGACCATTGATATTACAGACTACTGCTATGTGAACGACTGCAGCGTGGTGGGGCTGGAAATCGGCGAAATCGTTCCGATCCGGGAACTGCTCTACGGCACCATTCTTCCCTCCGGTGCAGATGCCGCTTTGGCTCTTGCCACCTATGTAGCCGGCTCTCACGAGGCATTTGTGGAACTGATGAACGAAAAGCTGGAAGAGCTGGGACTGTCGGATACCGCCCACTTCACCAACTGCGTGGGACTGTACGACGAGAACCATTACTGCACCGTCTATGACATGGCGCTGATTCTCCATGCCGCCATGGAAAATGAGCTGTGCCGGGAAGTGCTCAATGCCCGGACATATGAGACTGCTCCTACGCCGGAGCACCCCGATGGGCAGGTCCTGTCCAACTGGTTCCTGCGGCGCATTGAGGACCGCTTCACCGGGGAATTTCAGATCGTCGGCGGCAAAACCGGATATGTCGTGCAGGCCGGCTCCTGCGCCGCCAGCTGCGGTGAGGCTCCGGACGGAAGCCTGTACTTCTGTGTCACCGGTGATGCCTCCAGCTCCTGGCAAGCCATTTACGACCACACCGCCCTTTATCAAACCTACTGTGAACAGCCGGAAAACGAATAAAAAATCCGGGACGGTACACCGTCCCGGATTTTTTCTGTTTAAAACCCACGCTCTTTTAAACTTGATACCAAAGCGACATAAAATTCCCGCACATCAAAGCCCGGAAGATTCTCACGGTTCAGGTCCACCACATCCCCGTGGGAAATTCCCCGCTTTCCCTGGGGCTCCAGCAGCGTAAACCGGCTGCCCCACTTGGCTGACTCCACAGACACCAGCCCGTCATTTTTCCCGTCAAAATGCTTCACGATGGGATGGGTCATATTCAGTGGGAATTTCCCGTGCTGCGCCTTCCGGCAATAGGACATCACACTCTCGTAGACAACCTCCGGCGCATCCGGTGTCACCGCGTTGCGGGCCTCGCAGGCAGAAGCCGTCAGATCCGTCACCGCCGCCAGAAAATCCGGATCGGCATCTCCCAAATGACGGAGCGTGGTGTTGTATGTATGGGCAATCTTCTGCCGCACAGCCTCCGGAATCTTTCCCAGCAGGTACTCAGCAAAGATACAGCCCCGGTGGGGGGTATTGATGGTCGTAAGGGTCGCCACATAAGGTGCCATCCCCCAATGGGCGATGGCGGCCCGGCTGTCCAATCCGCCCTTGGAGTGGGCGATGATGTTCACCTTGCCGCAGCCGGTTTCCTCGACAATGCTCCGAATCCGCTCCGCCAGCTCCCGTCCGCTGTCCTCCACGGCTGCAGCGGACTGCTGCTGCCCGTAGTAAATGGTGGCACCGTTGCGCTGCAGTTCCCGGGGAATGCGGCCCCAATAATTGAGGAAGCGGTAATCCCGGAAAAAGACCCCGTGGACCATCAAAATGGGATACCGGGTTTTGCAGATCTCGCTTTCCGCCCGGGCGGTATCCAGCTCCCACTTCTCCGTTTCAAATTCCGCCTCCTGGGCGGTGATTCGGATCATCTTGGTGAGATACCAGATGTTCAAGCCGGGAATCCAGCCGCACAAAGCCGCCAATACCCGGTGCTTGAGCCCCAGCTGAACGGACGTGAGATAGATAGCAATCATATTCCACCAGAACAGCCCCGCCAGCAGCACCACGGATACAATCGCCGTAATGACAATTCGGCCGGTGGGAAACACCGCCGGGCAGAGCGCCAGCCACGCCGCCAGGAACCACACCAGCTGCACCGTGGCGGCAGCCAGGAACACTGCCAGATTCCGGCTGGCCTCTCCCAGACGCTTGAGCCGGCGGGTGGGGTACGGGCACCGGACCCGTGAGATCAAAGTCCCTCCCATAAAGGCCAAAGCCACATGGATCACCACCCGCGCCGTCTCCGGAACCATCCAGAGCTCCATCAGCGCCAGGTATAAGGGGAAATTCATCCAGAGCAGCCAGCCGATCACGGCCAGCACAATCTGCCGTCGCTCCCTCACAAAAACACCTCGTTCTTCTTGGGGTCTGCAAAGTTGGCTTCCAGCATGGCCACATGGGATAAGAAGGCCGGATCATCGAAGTATTTGGCGTGCTTCGTGCACTTGCGGACGCAGGCGTGACACTTGATGCAGGTCCCCGGTACCAGCGCCGGGTTTTTCGGATCGATGGCCCCCATGGGGCAAAACCGGGCACAGGCGCCGCAGAAGGTGCACTTCCCCAAATCCGTCTGGGGTTTGGCCTTAAGGAACTTCGCCGGCTGCCCGTCCGTACCCTTGGGCACGTAATAGGCTGCCGCAGCATCTCCCGGCACTGCAATCGGCGCGGGGATATCTGTTAAGCCATTTACCTTGTCAGCAATCTTCTGTGCAAAGGCGGTGATCTCCCGCTTATCGTCCCAGTCGGGACGGCCCTCTCCCAAGGCATCGGTAAAGGCGTGGCGTCCTACAAAAGCGCCGCCGGCTATGGTATGGAAGCCGTCCCCCTCCAATACCACGCACAGCTCCGCCAAACTGTTGTCGTAGCTGCGGTTTCCGAAGAGCACCACCGCCACTGCCAGGGCACCGCCGCCGTGAAGCCGGGTCTGAAAATCCGGCAAAATCTTATTGGGCAGCTTTCCGGCATAGGTCGGGGAGCCCACCACTACCAGATCATTTTCTGTAAAGTGATATTCCTTGTCTCTTTCTGCCGGTTTCGTGAATCCGAACCGCTCCAGGGGCAATTCCAGTTTCTGGGCCAAAGCCTCGGCAATGGTGTTGACTACCCGGTCTGTGGTACCGGTCGCACTGTAATACAAGGCACAGACACGTTGAGGTTTCATGGCGTTTCCTCCTTTGCGAAACGGGCACCGCGGGAAACTCCCGGGTGCCCGATCCATCACAGCGAAAAGTCCGCTTCGTTGAGTTTTTCTGTGTCCAGCACAGCCGGACGGGGCGGAACCCGCTTGAGCGGATCATACCGAAACGCCCGGCAGTGATGTTCAATGGGAACAATTCCCCGTTTCACGCAGGCCACTTCCCGTTCGTTGACCTGCTGTCCATGGGTGCAGTATGCGCAGCTGGGGTCCATGTTCTTGCGAAACAGCTTCATTTCCCCCTCCACTCCTTTACAGCGTATCCAGCCGGATCTGGCCGTTCTCTGCGGCAGCCCGGATCTGGGTAATGGGATGCTCATAGCTGTCGATGATCCGGGTGGCCATGGGATCCTCCAGCTCCTTTTGAATGGTACGGCGCAAGTTCCGGGCACCATAGGTCCGGGAGTAGGATTTCTCCGTCAGCAGCTCCACCAGGCTCTCCTCATAGGTGAAGGTAATCCCCTTCTCCTTCAAAGATGCAGCCAGCTCGCCCAGCATGATCTTGGCAATGGCCCGGAAGTTCTCCTCCGTCAGGCGGTTGAAGGTAATCACCGCATCCACCCGGTTGATAAACTCCGGCCGCAGGAACTGCTGGAGGGCCTTCATGGCCCGGTCGCTGTCCTGCTGGTTCATGCTCCGGTCAAAGCCCACGGTGCCCTCCTTGGTGGCGCTGCCGGCATTGGAGGTCATGACGATGATGGTGTTTTCAAAGTTCACCTTCCGGCCGTGTGCGTCGGTGATCTCGCCATCGTCGAGGATCTGGAGCAGCACATTGAGCACATCCGGATGGGCCTTTTCAATTTCATCGAACAAAATCACGGCATAGGGCTTGCGGCGGATCTTCTCCGTCAATTGGCCCGCCTCATCGTAGCCCACATAGCCCGGAGGAGAACCCACAATCCGGGAGACGGAATGCTTCTCCATAAACTCGGACATATCCAGCCGAATCAGGGCATCCGGCGTATTAAAGAGGTCCGTTGCCAGCTGCTTGACCAGCTCCGTCTTGCCCACACCGGTGGAACCCACAAAAATGAAGCTCACCGGCTTATGCTTGGGCGAAATGCCTACCCGGTTGCGCCGGACGGCCGCAGACACTGCCGCCACCGCCTCGTCCTGGCCGATGATGTGCTCCTTGAGCCGGGACTCCAAGTGACTGAGCCGCTGGAACTCCTGCTCCCGAATGCGGGAGGCGGGAATCTTGGTCCACAGCTCAATCACGTGGGCCAAATTCTCCATAGACAGCTGGGGATCGCCCTTTTCCAGCAGGGCATCCAGCTCGGTATGCAGCTGCATCTCCTTGCTCTTGAGGAACGCCATCCGCTCATAGTCCGGGTCGGAACCGTCCTGCGCGGACTGCTCTTCCAGCATGTTGCGCTCCTTTTCATAGTCATCCAGCTCCCGCTGAATTTCCATTCTGCGGGAAATGTCCGCATCCTTCAAATTCAGATCAGAACAGGCCTCGTCAATGAGGTCGATGGCCTTATCCGGCAGGAACCGGTCCGTGATATACCGCTCAGACAGCAACACTGCCTGGCGCAAAATACCATCGGAGATCTTGACGCCATGATAGGCCTCATACCGGGGTGCCAGGCCCTTGAGGATCGCAATGGAGTCCTCAATGGAGGGCTCGTTCACCG
Organism: uncultured Oscillibacter sp.; assembly: GCA_902490355.1. GTDB lineage: Bacteria > Bacillota > Clostridia > Oscillospirales > Oscillospiraceae > Oscillibacter. The sequence continues at coordinate 18,764 of CABUDN010000016.1, read as the reverse complement.
TCACAGGCTGGAAGCGCCGCTCCAGGGCGGTGTCCTTTTCAATGGACTTGCGGTATTCATTGAAGGTCGTGGCACCGATCACCTGGATCTCGCCCCGGGACAGGGCGGGCTTGAGGATATTGGCGGCGTTCATGCTGCCCTCGGCATCCCCGGCGCCGACGATGTTGTGGACCTCATCGATCATGAGGATGATGTTGCCCACCCGCTTGACCTCGTCAATGAGTCCTTTCATCCGGCTTTCAAACTGCCCGCGGAACTGAGTTCCGGCCACCAGGGCCGTCAGGTCCAGGATATAGACTTCCTTATCCCGCAGCTTAAAGGGCACATCGCCGCTGATGATCCGCTGGGCCAGGCCCTCCGCAATGGCCGTCTTGCCAACGCCCGGTTCGCCAATCAGGCAGGGATTGTTCTTCTGACGGCGGTTGAGGATCTGCACCACCCGTTCGATCTCCTCCTCGCGGCCGATCACCGGGTCCAGCTTGCCCTCCTTGGCCTGGCGGGTCAGGCAGATGCAGTAACTCTCCAGATACTTGCGCTTGGCTGCTTTTCCGTCTTTACGCTCCTCCTTACGCCGCTCCCGGCCGGTGCTTTCCTCACCGCCGTCAGCTGCCTTGGGGGCATCACTGCCGGAAAAGAGCCGGTTGAGAAACGGGAAGGTAGCGGTCTTGCCGTCCTCTTCCTCGTCGCTGCTCTCCTCCCCGCCTGGAAGATCCTCGATATTTTCCACGCCGTTAAAGGCCTGCATCATCTCGCTGTTGAGGGTCTCCAGATCTTCATCGGAGATCCCCATACGCTTCATCATATCGTCCACCTGGGGAAGTCCCAGCTCTTTGGCGCACTTGAGGCACAGACCCTCGTTGATGGTTTTGTCTCCCTCCAGCTTGGAAATGAAGACTACGGCTACATTTTTCTTACATCTTGAACAAAGTGTTGGCTGCATGTGTTTCCTACCTCCAGAAAGTTGACGCCCTTGCGTCATTGCAGAAACGACAGTACGCTCAGAGGCGTATTGGTCGTGAAGATACGAAGAATATGGGCCTGGACAAAGGGATCGCTTTCAAACGAGACACCCAGGCGGCGCAGCACCCATACGGCCAAAAACAGCGCAAGGGCACCTTCCGCCAGTCCGATCAAGCCGCCGCCCAGGGCATTGAGCCCATGAAGTCCCGGCAGCTTGAGAACCAGATCCATGGCCTTGACCAAAATATGAAGCAGGATCATCAGCACCAAAAACGCAATCAGAAACAGCGCTCCATAGATCATGGTACCGGCAATACTCTCCACCACTGCGGAGGCTACGGATACGCCGGTATCCCGCACGGTTTCCTGCGCCTGCTGGGTAATGGAATCCCGCACATCCTGATCGATCCCCAAAAGAGCCAGCAGATCTTCAATTCCGAATCCCTCCAGGGCTTCATCCTCTTGAACATCTGCCTCCGGCATCTCTCCGGGCGCCAACCCCAGCGCCTCGTCCACCTGTTGGGTGATGTGTTCTTCAATCAGAGGGGCTACCAGTCCTGTCACCGGGCCGGAAAAAGAAGCCGCGATGATTCCTGCCCCCACCAAGGCCACGACCATTGTCACCAATCCCGCCAGTGCCTGAAACAGGCCCCTGCGGGCTCCAAACAGGCAAAAGCCTACCAGAATCACTACAACGATCGCATCTATTATAACAGGTGTCGTCATTTTTGCCTACCTTTCAAATGCAAATGTTTTGTGAACACGCGCCGTAACTTCTGCCTCTCACGGCAAAAACAGGATCGCCGATTCCGAAGAGAGCAGCAGTGCCGAGCCATCCTGCCGCATCAGAACTGACCGGGCATAATCGGTTCCCTGCAGGGTCGCATATTCCTGCAGCTGCTGATTATAGATAACCAAACTGTCCATATAAAGTACCGCCAGGTACCGGCCGGCCGCAGAAACGCCCAAGATCTCCTGCTGGACATCCAGCGAGCCCAATTCCTGCCCGTCCGTTCCCACCGTAACCAGGCGTCCGACGCTGCCGGTCTGATAACGGTTGAGCAGCAGCACGGTGAAATCGTCTCCGCTCAGGTCAAATTCCCGCAGATAGCCATCATAGGCATATGTCGCGGATACTTCTCCTTTCTGGTTGGCAAACGTCAGGCAGGTATCCGATACCGTCACCAGCTGATTGCCCTGCTGGCCGATGGCCGCCACCAACCCATTGGAGATATCGTAATCGGCGGAAGCATCCACTTCCACGCCACCGTCAACCTGGGAATCCTCCCGGGCAGCCGATCCCGTGAGATCATAGAGCACCACGTTGCTGACAAATACGCTGTTCTCCTGACCCAGGGTCACCGCCGCCACGGAATCTGCGTCATTGGTCACATAGGCGTCCACCACAAAGCGGCGGGAGGACTTGAACTCGAAAATCACCCGGCTCAAATCCTTGTCATATACACTGACGCAGCCTTTGTAATTCTGTTTCTCCGCCGTAATCGCCAAATACCCCTTGGAATTCAGGGTTGCGGCAATGAAGGGCTCCGTCTCCTGCGCTGTCAGCGTCAAAAGCGGCCCCGTTTCGTCCACGACATACAGCTCCGTGCCGCCCACATCATAAGCCACCGCCCGGCCGCCGCCGGATGCCAGCGCGGGAGACTCCATTTTCACCGTGGTGGACCACACTTCCTCCCCACTCTCATCCAGAATCCGCAGCGCCGTGGAGGAAAGCACCACCAAATGATCCCCCAACACGACAAACCGGTTGGATGGCGAGGCATCATAGCGATATACCGTCTCACCGCCGGCCTTCTCCACGGTGCCGTAGCTGAAAAAGCGCCGCAGCACATCAAAGCCGGTGCCGTCCCGATAGGCCGCCACCAGTACCACGCCCAGCACCACCGCCAGCGTCAGGAAAAAAATCAGAAAATTCCGCAGGTGCCGGGGCTTGCGGGGCTCCTCTTCCCCGTCATTGTCATTCCAGATATCTTTCGTCGTATCAGCCATTGAGTCGTTCATCCCCGTACCAAAGTCTCGTTAAGTACAGCCCTCCCGGCGGCACGGTGGGCCCTGCCGCCGTACGGTCTCCGCTCTCTAAAATAGCCGGGATATCCTCCGGCGCGAATTTTCCTTCCGCCGCATAGAGCACCGTTCCCGTGATGGCCCGGACCATATTGTACAAAAATCCATCCGCGCAGACTTTGAGCTCCAGCAAATCCCCCTGCCGGGTCACATCACAGTAGTAGATCGTCCGCACCGTGGTCCGGGTTGGCGTGCCCACAGACCGCACCGCCGCAAAGTCATGGGTCCCCACGAACATATGCGCCGCCCGGTTGAGGAAGTCCTCGTCCAGCCGCTTGGGATAAAAATAGGCGCGGTTCACATAAAATGGATTCTTGAACCGGGAATTATAAATCCGGTAGGTGTATTCCTTCTTGATGCACGAGCCGATGGCGTTGAAGTCCTCCGCCACCTCCAGGGCTTCCTTGACCGCGATGTCCTCCGGCGTGTGGGTGTTGATGGCAAAGGGCAGCCGGTCCAGCGGAATCCGGCTCTCCGTATGGAAATTAGCCACATACCGCTCGGCGTGGACACCGGCATCCGTCCGCCCGCAGCCGGTCAGATGCACCGGAGCGCCGGTGATCTTCGCCAGGGCGTTTTGCAGAGTCTCGCAGACAGTCACGGCATTTTTCTGCACCTGCCAGCCGTGGTAGGCCGTGCCGTTATACATGAGTTTCAGGGCAATATTGCGCATACAATTCTCCTTACTTCGGCCAGGTAACGGTAGGGGTGTGGGACAGGGGGCAGTCACGCATATCGTCCCAGGCAAGGGCCACCTGTTCCCTGATGGGAAATTCATAGTGCAGACCAAACGCATCTTCGCAGGTATAGGTCAAGCGCATATGGTCTCCAGGTGCACAATCAAAACGCATAGCGTCCACCCGCTCTCCATCTGCTTCCAGCACGTACCACTCTTCCGTCTCTTGGCCGGTGAACACCCGTTTTCCGTTTCGGTAAACATGGAATGCACCGTTTATGGCTTTCGCTTCCTCACCGGATGGGTCCTGGAACGAGGCGTACCAGTCGCACTGATAGAACATCTCCGCTTGGCTGCTGTAGTGCCAGGAAGCCCCGCCGTCGGACAGCTGCAGCGGCAGTAAGGATACCATGGAATCCAGGCGCAAGAGCACCGTGTCATCCAACAGCCGCAGCTCCAGACCGGCCTCCAGGTCCAGCGGAATCGTCACCGTCTGGGAAAGGGTTCGCCCATCCGCCTGCCGCTCCAAATGCACCTGAGTCCAGGATAGGCGGTATGGCTCACCCGGATTGCAAAAGCCCAGGTCCGCGGAAAGCTCTGCGCCTTCTGCCCCCTCCACCGTCACATCCACAGTCAGCATCCGGCTGGCGGCATCTACCCGCACCTGCGCAAAGCGGACCGTTGGGGCAGCCTCCGTCCCCTGCTTCTTTGCTTCCTCCAGGCTCATGTCCAGCCGCCGCTCCAGGTCTCCCAGGCCATCATCTGTCTGCCGCTCCAGATTCTCCAGCCGGGCTCCCTGCCAAAATACCAGCAGGATCAGCACGCAATTGAGCACCCAGGACGTCATCTGCATCCACGGCTTCTTCATGGGAGTCTCCTTTCTCAGGCGGTCTATCCCGTACCTTTACGCGCGTCTCACAACCCAAACTGGCTCATCACGATAACATCCACCATGATGGCCCCGCCCAGGCACAGCACCGTGATATTCCGGCCCTTGCAGCGCAGCACATGGAGCCGACATCCGTCCGCCCGCAGCTGGTCAGATGCACCGGAACACCGGCGATCTTCGCCAGGGCGTTTTGCAGAGTCTCGCAGACAGTCACGGCATTTCTTGCACCTGCCAGCCGTGGCAGGCCGTGCCGTAATACAGGAGCTTCTGAGCAATCTTGCGCATTGCGTCTCCTTACTCCCAAGTCAAAGTCGGGTACTGATCGCCATCTTGATAATCCTCTCCCAATGTGCCGTCCACTGTAATCCAGTAGCGGGCAATCACAAAGGTATAGGTCAGGCCATAGTCATCGGTACAGGTAAAGGTCTCCGCCAGCTCATCCCCCGGCTCACAGGGCTGCGGTTTCCAGCTGGTGCTGTAGGTTACCGCGTCCTCCTCATCGTAGGCCCGCACACCGGGCCGCTCCTGCACCACGGTTCCGTTGCACAGCATCCGGAACACCGGGTCGTGCACGGAAGCCGCCTCCCGGTTCCAGTTCCGCAGGGAAACCTCCCGGCGATCGATCTCCGCGTTTCCATTTTGAAGCTCCGAACTGTAACTGGCTCCTCCGCCGCTGTACTGCACCGGCAGCAGCATGGAGACATCTTCCCAGCCCCCGATCTCCTCCCGGGAGCTGATGCCGCCGGTGGTCACTGTCACCACGGCGGTGTCAATCCCGGTCCCCAGCTTCACCGGCAGGGATACCGGCGCAGAGAACACGCCGCTGCCCTGATGTTCCAGGGAAAGGGACTGCTTCTTGCCGGATACCGTCATCTCCGCAGTCACCTGCGTGTCTGCGCTCCACTGACGCAGAGTCACACGCCAGTTTGCCAGGAGCGTCTGCGTCTCCTGATCCAGCCCCGTGGGCGTCAGCTCGTAGTCTGCAATGACCCGCGCCCGCTCATCCAGGATCCGCTCCACCCGGCTGGCTACACTTGCTGTCTCCGAACGGGTAGTACTCTCCACATCATTGAGCCCCCTGCGCATCTCCAGCTCCAGATCGTCCAACCGGGATCCCTGCCAGAATATCAGCAGGATCAGCACGCAATTGAGCACCAAAGACGTCATCTGCATCCACTGCTTCTTCATGGGAGTCTCCTTTCTCAGGCGGTTCCTCTCTTCCTTTTATGCAATTCTTACAGCCCGAACCGGCTCATCACGATGACACCCACCATGATGGCGCCGCCCAGGCACAGCGCCGTGATATCCCGGCCCTCGTAGCGCAGCACATGGAGCCGGGTCCGGCCCTCACCGCCGTGGTAGCAGCGGCACTCCATGGCCGCGGCCAGTTCGTCGGCCCGGCGGAAGGCACTGATGAACAGGGGCACCAGAATCGGAATCAGCGCTTTGGCCTTTTGGATCAGGTTGCCGCTTTCAAAATCCGCCCCCCGGGCCTTCTGCGCAGACATGATCTTATCCGTCTCCTCAATGAGGGTGGGGATGAAGCGCAGGGCAATGGACATCATCATGGCCAGCTCATGGACCGGCACATGGAACCGCTTCATCCAGTTGAGCAGCCGTTCCAGCCCGTCGGTCAAACTGATGGGACTGGTGGTATACGTCATCAGGAAGGTACCCATAATCAGCAGCATGATCCGCAGGACCATGAACACCGCGTTGTGCAGGCCCTGTTCAGAAATCCGGATCACGCCCCACTCTGCCAGGGTTCGTCCGCCGGGGGTGAAAAACAGGTTCAGTACGCCGGTGAAAATCATGATGAAGAGCACCGGCTTAAGGCCCCGCACCAGCTGGCGGATCCCCACGTGAGAAATCCGCACGCAGATCGCAAGACACAGCGCCAGCAGAGCATACGTCACAATGCCCTGGGCACAGAAAAGCGCCACGATGTAAAAGAGCACCAGCAAAATCTTCGTCCGGGGGTCCAGCCGGTGGGCAACGGTATTTCCCGGGAAATACTGGCCCAGGGTAATATCCTTCAGCATGCCGCACCGCCTTTCCGCAGAGCCAGCAGCTGCCGCTCCAAGGCCTCCACCGTGTAGACGGCCGGATCAATGGGAAGACCCCGGTCCCGCAGGGCCATAGCGATCCGGGTAACCTCCGGCACGTCCAGTCCCGCGGAGAGCAGCTCCTCTCCCCGGGCAAACACCTCAGCCGGAGTGCCGGTCATGAGAATGTGGGCACCCTTGAGCACCAGAATCCGGTCCGCGTTCTGGGCGATCTCATCCATGCTGTGGCTGACCAGAACAATCGTCTTTTGCTTATTGCGGTGGTAATCCCGGATGTTGGCCATGAGATTTTCCCGGCCCGCCGGGTCCAGTCCCGCAGTAGGCTCGTCCAGAATCAGGACATCCGGTTCCATGGCCAGCACGCCGGCCAGGGCCACGCGGCGCTTTTGTCCGCCGGAGAGCTCAAAGGGGGACTTATCCAGCTGCTCATCCCGGATGCCCACCAAACGGGCCGCCTCCCGGACGCACCGGTCCAGCTCCGCGCCGGTACGGCCCATATTGGCAGGGCCGAAGGCAATATCTTTATACACCGTCTCTTCAAAGAGCTGATACTCCGGATACTGGAACACCAGCCCCACCCGGAAGCGCACCTCCCGGATTTTCTTGGGCTCGGCCCAAATATCCTTTCCCGCCAGCAGGACCTGCCCGCTGGTGGGCTTGAGCAGGCCGTTGAGGTGCTGGATCAAGGTGGACTTACCGGAACCGGTATGTCCCATGATCCCCAGGAATTCTCCCTCCCGGACCTCAAAGCTCATATCCTCCACCGCGCTGCGCTGGAAGGGGGTACCCACGCCGTAGGTGTGGGTCAGATGTTTGATTTGCAGGATTGGTTCCAACGTCTCTCGTCCCTTCCCGTCTGTTTATTGCAAAGCCGCCGCGATGGCGTCGGCACATTCCTCGACGCGCAGAGCGTCCAGCGGAACCTCCACGCCGTGATGACGCAGCCGGTCCAGCAGGTCTACCGTATCCGGTACCGTCAGCCCCAGGGAACGCAGAGGCTCCACCTGGGTAAAGACCTCCTGCGGCGTGCCGTCCATCACCACGGCCCCGTCATCCATTACCACCACCCGGTCCGCCTCTTCGGCCTCATTCATGTGATGGGTAATGAGCACAACGGTCATGCCCTTCTCCCGGTTGAGCCGGTGGACGGTGGCCAAAACCTCCCGCCGCCCCACGGGGTCCAGCATGGCGGTGGCCTCATCCAGCACGATGCACTCCGGCTCCATGGCCAGAACGCCCGCGATGGCGATGCGCTGTTTCTGTCCGCCGGAGAGCAGATGGGGCGCATGAGTGGTAAACTCGCTCATCCCCACTGCCTTGAGGGCCTCGTCTACCCGGCGGCGGATCTCCTCCGGCGGAACGCCCAGGTTCTCCGGCGCAAAAGCCACATCTTCTTCCACCACGTTGGCCACAATCTGGTTATCCGGATTTTGAAACACCATGCCCACCCGCTGGCGAATAGCCAGCAGGAGCCGTTCATCCGCGGTATCCATGCCCTCAACCAGGACACTTCCCTCCGTGGGCACCAGAACGGCGTTGAGCATCTTGGCCAGGGTGGATTTGCCGGAACCGTTATGTCCCAGTACCACGACAAAGCTGCCCCGCGCAATGCCCAGGTCCACGCCTTTGAGCGCGTAAACCGGCGTCTCGCCCTCCTCTACCGGATAGGCATACCGTAAATTTTCCGTTCGGATGATCTCCGCCATAGTTGTCCTCATTTCCTCGTATCATATGGGCCGCACGCGGAACTTCTCCACCTGGGCCGGAGCCAAACGCTCCAGCAGCCGCAGCAGCCAGAATCCCGCCATGGCCCCCAGAGTATTGAGCCACAGATCGTCGATGTCAAAGGCTCGTCCTACCAACAGCTGCCAGCACTCAATGAATCCTGTGACACAAAATCCCGTCAGCAGGGCGCGCTTCCAGGCAGATCCCCGCCACACCAGCGCGGGAAAAAATCCAAAGGGCAAAAACATCAAGATGTTTCCCAGCAGAATGTAAAGCAGCATTCCGTTCAAACGGACCGTCTGAAAAGGAATCAGATTGACACTTCCCAGCCGGAAAAAGGGTCCCGCCCAGCCCCAGCGCAGTGCGGCGATCAAGTCAAATTCCCTGGGAGTCAGCGTCAGCATAACCATGCCTCCGCAGAACATCCAGAAAAGCACCAACGCAATCTCCCGACGTCGGAGGCTGATGAGACCGGCTGCCTGCAGCCGCCGGCACCGCCGGGGATACAAACAGCCATATACCGCCAGGGCAGCCAGAACGCCCGGCAGCATTTTCCGCAGATAGTCCGCGGTGATCCACACATAGCGCATTGTATTGACTTATTCGCTGAACCAACGGCCCGTGGCGCCGCAGGGCAGGGCCAGGCCCGTCTCCGTCACCGGAAGCCCCAGCTCATCCCAGGTGCACTTGCCGCCGAACTTCTCCGCCACCAGCAGATGCAGTAAGTACCCCAGCACTGAGGGAGCCAGTCCCGTGGTATAGGAGTTGATCAGCACAAACAGGGGTTTATCCGACAGCACTCCGGCGCAGAGCTTGACAAAGGAATACAGGTTCTCCTCCAGCTTCCACACCTCGCCGCCGGGCCCCCGGCCATAGCTGGGCGGGTCCATGATGATCGCATCGTACGTTTTGCCCCGGCGGATCTCCCGCTCCACAAACTTGGCGCAGTCATCCACGATCCAGCGAATGGGCGCATCCTCCAATCCGGAGAGCCGGGCATTTTCCTTGGCCCAGGCCACCATGCCCTTGGCCGCGTCCACATGGCACACGCTGGCGCCCGCCTTGGCGCAGGCCACCGTGGCGCCGCCGGTGTAGGCAAACAGATTCAGCACCCGGATGGGCCGCCCGGCATTGCGGATCTTCTCCATGGCAAAATCCCAGTTGACCGCCTGCTCGGGAAACAGTCCCGTATGTTTGAAATTCATGGGCTTGACCTGGAAGGTCAGCTCTCCATACCGGATCTTCCAGCTCTCCGGCAGGGAACCCTTCTCCCAGTGTCCGCCGCCGGTCTGGCTGCGAAGATACCGGCCGCTTGCCCGTTTCCAGCCCGGGTGACGGCGGGGCGATGCCCAAATGGCCTGAGGGTCCGGCCGCACCAGCAGCTGCTTGTCCCACCGCTCCAGCTTTTCGCCGTCACCGCAGTCCAAAAGCTCATAGTCCTGCCATTTCTCCGCAATCCACATAGCCGTTCCTCCGATTCACATAAAAATACATAGTATTTTACACCGAAACAGCCTCTCCCGTCAATCCAAATTCCCCGAAAAAGGCACCGGCAGCAGCCCGAAGGCCGCTGCCGGTGTGTCAAACTTTGTCGTTTTCCCTGAGAGAGACAACCGCTGCCGAGTTTCTTCTCAACTTCTGCGGCCATCATCTCTCATTCTTGCAATGCATCCAGCAGCTCCAGCGCAAACGCCCGGGTCCGCTGTTCTTTTTCCGCGTCCAGAAACGCAATCGCATAGCTCACATGCCGCTCGGCATGGCTGCCCAGATACCGCAGTCCGGAATGGCGGCAGTAACGCCGGATTCCCTCCTCCAGAAGGTCACAGCCCTTGTCCGGCGGATACCCGCAGGTCTCCAGCAGGGCCAGGGCTTTCCCCTTCCACAGTGACGGTCCCCGCTGTTCCCCGTAGTACTTGTTCATGCCGTACACCAGCCGGTCCAGCAGGGCCTTCATGGGCGGCGTACAGTACCAGGAATAAATGGGCGTTGCCAGGACGATCAGGTCGCAATCCAGAATTTTCTCCGCAATAGCGGCCACATCGTCCTGCCGGACACAGGCAAAAGTACTCCAATCCTTCTGACAGCCGCGGCAAGCCACGCAGGGCTGAATCTCCTTTTCATAAAGGGAAATCACTTCCGTCTGGGCGCCGCCCTGCCGGAGCTGATCGCACAAGATTTCCGTCAGCGCCGCGGTATTGCCCTGAGGCCGGGGACTGCCCAGCAGCACCAGCGCCTTCATCCCGCGGTTCCCACCGTCTCCCGGCTCTCTGTATGAGCGACAGAGGCCGTCTCCTGCTCCGGACTTGCCAGACGCTCCTTGGCCACGGCCAGCATCAGCTTGATCCGGTTTTCCTGATTGACCCGGGTGGCACTGGGATCGTAGTCGATGGGGGTAATGTTGGCCTGGGGATACAGCTCCCGGATCTTGTTGATCATACCCTTGCCGCAGATGTGATTGGGCAGGCATCCGAAAGGCTGGGCGCAGACGATGTTCTCATAGCCCGCCCGGATCAGTTCCACCATCTCAGCGGTGAGGAGCCAGCCCTCGCCCATCTTGTCGCCGGTGCTGATGAGGCCGTCGGTGAGCTTGACCAGCTCCCGGAACGGCAGCGGCGCATGGTAGCCGTTGTCCTTGAGGACCCGGATGAGTACCTTCTCCATGCCCTCAATGTACTTCAAAATGAGATCGGAGACATGCTTTTCCAGGAACGTACCGCCATAGAGCCGGGCGGTCTCCGAGGGGTTGTAGGCGCAGTACTGCACAAAGCCCATCAGGCCCGGCAGGTTCACTTCGCAGTCCTGGCTGGCCAGGAACTTCTCCAGATCGTTGTTGCCCAGAGGAGAGTACTTCACATAGATCTCTCCCACGACGCCCACCTTCACCTTGGGAACCCGGTGAACGGGGATCGCGGCAAAGTCCGCGGCAATCTTGGGCATGGCGGCCTTGATCTCCCGGCCGGACCAGCCCTTGTTCTCCAGGACCCAGCCGCAGATGGTGTCCAGCCAGCGGTCCTGACATTTCTGTGCGGCACCCTTTTCCAGCTCGTAGGGCTCCGTCTGGGCCTTGAGGGTCACCAGCAGATCGCCGTAGTAAATGCACGCCAGCAGCTTGCGCATCAGAGGCACCGTCATGGGGAAGCCGGAGTCTTTCTCCAAACCGGAGAAGTTCAGACTCACCACCGGCACCTGGCCGTATCCGGCCTTCACCAGCGCCTTGCGCAGCAGATGGATATAGTTGGAGGCCCGGCATCCGCCGCCGGTCTGGGTAATGATCAGGGCCGTGTGGTCCAGGTCGTACTTTCCGGAGCCCAGGGCGTCCAAAAACTGGCCGATGACCAGCAGCGCGGGATAGCACGTGTCATTATGTACGTACTTGAGTCCCAGCTCGCACACCTGGCTGCCGCAGTTTTCCAGCAGCTCGCAGGTATAGCCGGCTTCCTGCATGACGGCGGCCAGAATCCGGAACTGGACCGGCGCCATATTGGGAATCAAAATCTTGTGGGTCTTCTTCATCTCAGGCGTGAACCTGGGGTAATCCATGAACAGCTCTTCCATTTTCTCACGCCTCCTTGCTGTGTTGTTCATCCTGTTCATCCAGGGCGGCAAACAGGCTCCGCAGCCGGATCCGCACCGCGCCCAGATTCGTGATCTCGTCAATCTTCAGCTGGGTATACAGCTTGCCGCCCGCCAGCAGAATCTCCCGGGTCTCATCAGACGTAATGGCGTCCACGCCGCAGCCGAAGCTTACCAGCTGCACCAGGTCCATGTCCCGATGCTCACAGCAGTACTTGGCCGCCGCATACAGCCGGGCATGATACGTCCACTGGTTGAGCACCGTGGTGGGGAACTTCTCCACCCGGTTGGAGATGGAGTCCTCCGTCACCACCGCCGCGCCGAACTGGGTAATGAGGGTATCGATGCCGTGGTTGATCTCCGGGTCTACATGATAGGGCCGCCCGGCCAGGACGATGATCCGCCGTCCCTCCGCCCGGGCCTGGTCCATGATCCGCTCGCCTTCCTTGCGCACCAGAGACATATGGTGGGCGTACTCGGCGTAGGCCGCGTCCGCCGCCTCCCGCACCTCGCTCTTGGAGATACCGGGGAAGTACTTTTGCAGCATGACATAGGCCTTTTTCGTAAAGTCCTTGGGCCGGTGAATCCCCACATAGTCATAGATGAAGCGGGTCTCACGCAATTCCGGGCAGTTGCCCGCCAGCACCTCGGGATAGTACGCCACCACCGGGCAGTTATAGTGATTATCGCCCAGGCCTTCATCCAGATTATACGTCATGCAGGGATAGAAAATGGCATCCAGTCCCAGCTTGCTCAGATAGTGAATATGGCCGTGGGCCAGCTTGGCCGGGAAACAGGCCGTATCGCTGGGGATGGTCCCCTGGCCCTTGAGATACAGATCCCGGCTGCTCAGGGGGCTGTGATAGACGGCAAAGCCCAGCTTGGTAAAGAACGTATGCCAGAAGGGCAGCAGCTCCCAGAAGTTCAGGCACAGGGGCAGACCGATCTTGCCCCGGCTGCCGGGAACCGGTTTATAGCCCAGAATCAGCTTGCGCTTGTAGGCGTAGAGGTTGCGCTCGCCGCTGTCCGCCTTGCCGGTAATGGGACGGTCGCAGCGGTTGCCGCTGATGAGAGTTCCGCCGTCGGCAAACGTGTTGATGGTCAGCTGGCAGTTGTTGCCGCACCGGCCGCACACTTCGCTGCGGGTCTCCTGATGGAAGTTGGCCAGGGCCTTGCGGTCCAGCAGGGTGCTGGTCTGGCCGGCGGCCGCCTTGCCACGGCCGTACAGCGCCGCGCCGTAGGCGCCCATGAGTCCCGCGATATCGGGGCGGATGACCTCCACCCCCATCTCCTTTTCAAAGGCACGCAGCACGGCTTCATTGTAGAACGTGCCGCCCTGCACCACGATGTTCCGGCCCAGCTCCTCCGGAGAGGCGGCGCGAATCACCTTATAGATGGCGTTTTTCACCACGGAGATGGACAGGCCTGCGGAGATATTCTCCACCGTGGCGCCGTCCTTCTGGGCCTGCTTGACGCTGGAGTTCATAAACACCGTGCAGCGGCTGCCCAGATCCACAGGTCGGTCCGCAAACAATCCCAGCTTGGCAAACTCCTTGACGTCATAGCCCAGAGCCTGGGCAAAGGTCTGCAGGAAGCTGCCGCAGCCGGAGGAACAGGCCTCATTAAGGAAGATGTTGCTGATGGCGCCGTTTTCGATCTTGAAGCACTTCATGTCCTGGCCGCCGATGTCGATGATGAAATCCACATTGGGCAAAAAGTGCCGGGCGGCGGTGAAGTGCGCCACGGTCTCCACCACGCCGTAGTCGGCGTGGAAGGCACTTTTGGCCAGGTCCTCACCATAGCCGGTGGTGGTGACGGACGCCACGTGCAGGGCCGGATGCTCGTCATAAAGCTTTTCCAGTACCTCCCGAATCAGAGGCACGGGGTTGCCCAGATTGGGCCGGTAGTCCGTAAAGAGCAGCCGGGCGTCCTGATCCACCACCACGATCTTCACCGTGGTGGAGCCGGAGTCGATGCCGATATGGACCGGAGCGGCATAGCCCGCGGTAAACGGCACACGGGGCACTGCAGCCTTGGCGTGCCGGGCCTGGAAGGCCGCATACTCTTCTTTGCTGGAAAACAGCGGCGGCTGACTGCGGTACGTCTCAGAGGCTCCCCGCTCCTGCAGGGCGTTTGCCACTGCCTCCAGATCAAAGGTCTGATCCGAGTAGTAGGCTGCACCCAGGGCCACAAACAGCAGACTGTTTTTCGGGCAGGTACCCTGAACGCCCAACGTCCGGTCAAAGCTCTCCCGCAGAATCCGGGAGAAGGTCAGCGGTCCGCCCAGATAGAGGACATTGCCCGTAATGGGCCGCCCCTGAGCCAGACCTGCGATGGTCTGGTTCACCACCGCCTGATAGATGCTGGCGGCAATGTCCTCGGCCTTGGCGCCCTGGTTAATCAGGGGCTGAATATCGCTCTTGGCAAACACGCCGCAGCGGGAAGCGATGGTGTACGTCTTTTCCGCCTGCTGCGCGGCGGCATCCATCTCGTCGGCGCTCATCTTCAAAAGCGTGGCCATCTGATCGATGAACGCGCCGGTACCGCCGGCACAGGAGCCGTTCATCCGGACCTCCATGCCGTTGGTCAAAAAGAGGATCTTGGCGTCCTCGCCGCCCAGCTCGATGATGACGTCCGTCCCCGGAGCCAGCCGGCCGGCAGCCACACGGGTGGCGAACACCTCCTGAACAAAAGGCACGCCCACACTCTCGGCCATGCCCATGCCCGCCGAACCGGAAATTGCCAGTTCGGCCTTGCCGCCGGGGATGTACTGCTTGGCCACCCGGCGCAGCAGCTCCTCAGACTTTTCCAAAATATGGCTGAAATGCCGTTCATATGTACTGTAAATGATGTTGCCTGTATCGTCCAGCACCACACATTTGATGGTGGTGGAACCGACATCAAGTCCGACTTTCAATGCAAATGCCTCCTTTGGGAAAACGGTTACGCAGCCTATTTCGACCGGTAGCCACAAGATACCACATTACTTGGCATTGTACACTTTTCCCGTCCAATGTGCAATTGACAAATTGCGCCAACTGTATCAAGAAAGCGTTAAGGAATCATGGACGTTTTGACTTGGACTTTCCTCATTTATGTGGTATACTGTCTCAATCAGTGTATCAAAAGTGAGGGATTTTCATGAATCAGATCTTACTGCACTGCTGCTGTGCTCCCTGCTCTCTCAGCTGCATTGATCCTCTGCGGGAAGAAGGACTGGAGCCGGTGGCGTTCTGGTATAACCCCAATATCCATCCCTGGAAGGAGTACCAGGCCCGGCGGGACTGCCTGCTGGAGTACGCTCCCACCATCGGCATGGAAGTCCGGGTCCAGGAGGACTACGGCCTGCGGGAATTTGTGGAGCATGTAGCCAGCGATATTTCCGGCCGCTGCACCTACTGCTATGAGCACCGCCTGGAGGGCACCGCCCGCTATGCGGCCGACCATGGGTTTTCCGCCTTCACCACCACCCTGCTGGCCAGCACCTATCAGCAGCACGATAACATCGCCCGGGCGGCGGAGCGCTATGCCCGGCAGTACGGCGTGGAGTTTCTCTATCGGGACTTCCGGCCCAACTTCCGGGCGGGCAATCAAAAAGCCCGGGAACTGGGATTTTACATGCAGAAGTACTGCGGCTGTGTCTTTTCCGAGGCAGACCGCTACCAAAAGCAGATCCTGCGGGACCGGGAACGGTTTGCCCGGCAGGAGGAAGCCGCATCTCAAACTCCATAACTTCTTTTGGCAGCCGCGGCTGTCTTTCCCAAAATCACATCAAAAAAGCGGACGGCATTTTGCCGTCCGCTTTTTTCAGTTTTTGAGGCTGTGCATCGGAGCGGGGATTCGTCCGCCCCGGGCGATGAATGCCGCGCTGGACTCCGGATGCACCGGCATCACCGGTGCACTGCCCAGCAGGCCGCCCATCTCGATGGTATCGCCCACGGTCTTGCCCGGCGCGGGCAGCAGCCGCACGGCGGTGGTCTTGCAGTTGACCATACCGATGGCCGCTTCGTCGGCGATGATGGCGGAAATCGTCTCGGCGGGGGTATCTCCCGGCACAGCGATCATATCCAGGCCCACGGAGCACACGCAGGTCATGGCCTCCAGCTTGTCCAGGCACAATGTGCCCTGCCGTGCGGCGGCGATCATCCCCTCATCCTCGCTGACCGGAATGAAGGCGCCGGACAGGCCTCCCACGCTGGAAGAGGCCATAACGCCGCCCTTTTTCACCGCATCATTCAAGAGGGCCAGAGCTGCGGTGGTGCCGTGCGTGCCGCAGGTCTCCAGTCCCATCTCTTCCAGGATGCGGGCTACGCTGTCGCCGATGGCCGGCGTAGGCGCCAGGGACAGGTCCACGATGCCGAAGGGGGTATCCAGACGGCGGCTGGCCTCCTGGGCCACCAGCTGACCCATCCGGGTCACCCGGAAAGCGGTCTTCTTCACCGTCTCAGCCACCACGTCGAAGGGCGCACCCTTGACAGCCTGCAGCGCATGATGGACCACGCCAGGGCCGGAAACACCCACGTTGATGACCTTTTCTGCCTCGCCCACACCGTGGAAGGCGCCGGCCATGAAGGGGTTGTCCTCCACGGCGTTGCAGAACACCACCAGCTTGGCGCAGCCGAAGCCGTCCCGGTCCGCGGTGGCGGCAGCGGTATCCTTGATGATCCGGCCCATCAGGGCCACAGCGTCCATGTTGATGCCCGCCTTGGTCGAGCCCACATTCACGGACGAGCACACCAGCTCCGTCCGGGACAGAGCCTCCGGAATGGAGCGGATCAGCCGCTCATCGGCAATGGTCATCCCCTTTTGCACCAGGGCGGAATAGCCGCCGATGAAGTTGACGCCGCAGGTCCGGGCCGCCCGGTCCAGCGCCAGAGCAAAGGGTACATAATCCTCCGTATCGCTGGCTCCGGCCACCAGGGCCATGGGCGTGACGGAGATACGCTTATTGACGATGGGAATGCCGAACTCCTGCTCGATCTCCTCACCCGTGCGGACCAGCTTTTCGGCATAGCGGGTGATCTTCTCATAGATCTTATCGCAGGCCCGCTTGGGATCCGGATCACAGCAGGAAAGCAGGGAAATGCCCATGGTGATGGTCCGGATATCCAGATGCTGCTGGTCGATCATCTCGATGGTGGAGAGAATATCCTGTTGATTGAGCATACTCTCCTCCCCCTCAAATCGTGTGCATGGCGTTGAAGATCTCCTCCCGCTGAATACGGATGGAAAGCCCCATCTCGCCGCCCAGCTCCGCCAGGGCAGCGCCCAAATCTCCGAAGGATGCCGTCGCCGCAGAGACATCCACAGCCATGACCATGGTGAAAGAGCCCTGCAGGATGGTCTGGGAGATGTCCAGAATATTCACATTATAATCTGCCAGCTTGTTGCAGATGGCCGCGATGATACCCACCCGGTCCTTGCCTACGACGGTAACAATGGCGTTCATATGGTTCCTCCTTTTACGCGGCAGTGCCGCAGCTTAACTCCCGGCGGCACCGCCCCGCAGGCGGCGCCGCCGGAGTTCTTATTTGCATTTCCTGGCCGGACCTGCCGCCCGGACTGGCAATCAGAGCTCGTCAAAGAACTTGGCATGCACTGCCTTGACTGCCCGGTTCACATCCTCTTCGTCCAGCAGCACGGAAACCCGAATCTCAGAGGTGTTGATCATCTGAATGTTAATGCCCGCCTCATAGAGGGCTTCGAACATCCGGGCTGCCACGCCGCAGTTGCTCATAAGGCCGGCGCCCACGATAGACACCTTGCCGATCTTCTCATCTGCCTCAATATGGTCGAAGCGCAGGGCCTCCTTGTGCTCGTTGAGGATATCCTCCGCCTCCTGCAGATCCTTCTTGTGCACGGTAAAGGTGATATCCTTGGTCTCCTCCCGGCCGATGGACTGCAAAATCACGTCAACATTGATGTTGTGCTTGCTCAAAAGGTCGAACACCTGGAATGCAACACCGGGGTTGTGCTGCAATCCGATCAGGGCCACACGGGCAATGCTGGTGTCCTTGGCGACGCCGGCGATATTGGTCTTCTCCACTTTGGTAACCTCCTTAACTTTCGTGCCGGGCTTGCGTTCCAGGCTGGACACGACTTCCAAATTTACTCTGAACTTCTTGGCCAGCTCCACACTGCGGTTGTGGAGGACCTGGGCACCCTGGCTGGCCAGCTCCAACATCTCGTCATACGTAATCTCATCCAGTTTCCGGGCGTTGGGAACAATGCGGGGATCGGTGGTATACACGCCGTCCACATCGGTATAGATCTGGCACAGATCCGCCCGGAAAGCCGCCGCCAGAGCCACGGCGCTGGTATCCGATCCGCCGCGTCCCAGCGTGGTGATGTCGCCCAGCCGGTCCACACCCTGGAATCCGGTGACAATTACGATGCGGTGCTGGTCCAGCTCCGCCTGCACCCGTTCGGAGTCAATTTTCTTGATCCGGGCATCAGAGTGAACCGTGGTGGACTGGATCCCCACCTGCCAGGCCGTCAGAGACACACAGGGCAGCCCCATGGCCTCCAGAGCCATGGCGCACAGCGCCACGGAAATCTGCTCGCCGGTGGCCAGAAGCATGTCCATCTCCCGTTTGGACGGGTTGCGGTTGATCTCCTCCGCCTTCGCGATGAGATCATCTGTGGTATCTCCCTGGGCAGACAGAACCACGATCACGTCGTTGCCCGCCAGGTAAGTCTCAGCGATAATACCGGCTACGTTCCGGATGCGCTGGGCATCCCGCACGGAACTGCCGCCGAATTTCTGTACGATCAAACTCATAGTGTTTCC
>CABUDN010000015.1 GCA_902490355.1 uncultured Oscillibacter sp. | reverse complement strand
CCAGCTCAAATACGGAGAGATGGCACCCTGATCGTACTTCATATAGCTGACATATTGTCCCGCGTAAATCATGGGCGTGTAGCCTGCTTCCTCGATCCGCTGGCAAAATGCAATGGCGCAGGCTGTGGCCATCTCCGGAGAAGTTCCATACACCCGGTAAGAGGAATCGTGCATCTCCCAGTCGTAGGCCACCGGACCGTCGATGTCGTAGTCCTCCAGGAGCTTGATTACAAAGTCCGCTTCCTCAATGGCCTCCTCCACGGTAATGGCCTGGGCAAAGAAATAAACACCCGTCTCAATGCCGGCATTCATGGCCCCTTCAATGTTCTGCTTATAAAATGCGTCGGCCAGAATCGCGCCGGAGGATGTACCCCGCAGGCCAATGCGCACCATGGCGAAGTCTACGCCGTCATTGGCCACCGCTTCCCAGTCAATGGTCTCATTGGCGCTGGCCCGGTTTTGATAGGCGGAAACGTCAATGCCGAACCGGGTATCAAAGGCACTGCCGGCATACACCAGCCGGTCCCCTTCCCAGTAAAACTCCCCGGGATAGAGCTCCAGCCGGTCCCGCTCCGCATACACCGGAATCTGCAGCCCGCTGTAAGCGATCGTCTCTCCGGTCTTCGTGCCGGGCGTATAGACTGTGGTGGGATCGATGCCGGGCGTCACCGGTGTCTGAGGATCTTCCGGCGTCTGCGGCTCCTCGGGAGTGGTCGGTTCCTCCGGTGTTTCCGGCGTGTGGGTCTCATCCGAAACCAGAGTCGGTTCCACATCACTGAAGTTCCGAATCGCACCGGCAATGGTCACATTGGTCAGCGTCACCGGTCCCGTTACGCCCGGCGCCAGAATCAAGTCACCGGAAATCTTCATATTTTCAAGGCTCACGCTGCCGGACGCATTGACCATCACGGTTCCGTTTACATCGCCGGTATGGGTGCCGCTGTCTTGAATCAGCGTCTGAACCATATTGGAGAAGATGTTCACGATCTCTGCCCGGGTAATGGGGTCTGTAGGACGGAAATCTCCGTTCCAGGAATCGGTAATGTAGCCCCGGGCCGACATCTCCGCCACAGCTCCCCGGGCATAATCCGCAATCAAAGCCTCGTCCCCATACGGCAGGGCAGCCGTATCGCTGCCGGTAATATCAAACGCCCGGGCGATCATGGTCACCGCCTGCTGGCGGGTAATCGTATCAGACGGCAGGGCCTTCCCGTCATTGCCCAGGTATACCCCCGCCGCGTGAAGCTTCAAAATTGCACTTTCCCAATAGGTGCCTGCCGTATCGGAAAACGTCTGCGCCGGAGAGGTCTCCTGGAACTTCATAAACCGGTCCATAATTCCGGCAAATGCGCCGCGGGTAATGGAGTCGTCCGGCCGAAAGGTCCCGTCTTCATACCCCTGAATCAGACTGTACTCCTGGCTCCACTTGTTGATGGCCCCCTCAGCCCAGTGGCCCGCAGTGTCGGTAAATGCGGCCGCAGGCATGAGTGCCAGCATTCCGGCCAACACCCCGGCAAATAGCTGCTTTGGCAAGTGTAATCTTCTCATACTGTGTCCTTCCTGTCGAATATTGTCGCAGCCAAATCGAAAAATGAGCCGCAGCCCTTTGTGGGCTGCGGCTTTATGTAACCTTGATAACAGCGCCTGTTACTCATTATACGGAAAGCAGCTTTCTGGGTCAAGATGCTTTTCCGGATTTGGAAAAATATTATGTAAATACTCTAGTACGTAGTAAACAACTCATCCAGGTATTCCATGGAAGAACCCGCCCGCGCCTCCGGATCAAACGCCAGCAGCAGCTTGCTGCCTTCGGTTGTCGCTTCGTCTGGCTGTACGTCTTCCGCAGTCATTCTCTTTCCATCTGCCGAAAGGAAAAACCGCTCCGTCTCCAACGGAGTACACCAGAGCAGGTAAACCAGGCCGTCCTGCTTTTGCAGATACAGCCCGACGTCCTCTTCCCGGTCCAGGGTATGTGAAAAAATAGGCTCTACCGTTCCATGTCCGTCCCGATGAAGCACGGTAACGGTTCCCCCGGTCACCTGTTCCATATCCGGCCGGTCTTCATGGATCAGGATCGGTTCATTCCCGGTCTCCATCTCCAATACCACCAGATCCTCCGCACCATCATGGGTCAGATCCGTATAGACCGCCGAGCAGTTTCCTTCACTGTAATGCTCGGAAAAATAATTCCAAAGAGCTGTTCTATCCTCTTCCGATGGCTGCTCCGGCGCACTCGTCCGAATATCCGCCGCCAGGGGCCTTTGCGCCACAGCTACCGCTCCCGCCGTTGCCAGCAGCAGGCACAGCAGGCCGGCCACTCGTCTTTGGTTCATTTTACCGCCCCTTTCCGGGTACTTTCTTCCATAGACGCATTTAAAGCGCATTTCGTTCCATGCACAGGAAATTTTTTCAGGGCGGCCCGCATGTTTATTCGGAAACCGGCTGTGTCAGGAGAATGTCCTGTCCATCGGCCCGGATCCCGGCAACCTGCTCCCGATCCAGAGGCATGGCATATTCATATCGGATCTCACAGGCAAAATCCGACTCGTCTCCGCCCATGCCGCCGAAGAAATAACCGGAAAAGTCCAGCTGCGTGCCATCCGCAAGGCAGATCTTTCCTTCCCGGAACACCTCCATCAGGGTCTCGACATCCGCCGTCCGGCAATGAATCACCAGTCGGGTGGTCAGAGCGGTGACACAGACCGACTCCACCCGGACGGGACAGTCACGGAGCGTATAGGTCTCATTGGGCTCGTAGCAAATTCCGCCGTCAAAGCTCAGATTCATCCCCAGTGTCCATTCACCGGGAATCAGCACCACTTTCTCTCCTTCCCGATCGGTTTCACTATCGTATTGATAATAACCGAAGTCGTGCAGGGTGATGGTGCATCGACGGTTTTCGCCGGCAGCATTCCCATCGCTGCGGAAAATCATCAACAGCTGATTATCCGCCAGGGTCTCATCCATTTCCGAATCCCGAATCTCCGTCTGGGAGGAATTGGTGAGGAAGAATGAGCCGTCCACCAGCAAAAAGCGTCCATAGCTTACACTGTTCTCCCCAAATGTGCGCTGCAGCAAATCCGTGTCCAAAATCGTGATCCGAACGGCGGCCATGGCGCTCTCGCCGGTGGAAACCGCATCCAAAAGCTCCAGGCGGACCTGATCGTCTTCCACGACCGTTCCCAGGTCGCTTCCGCCCATTTCCAGCAGCTGCTGCGTATTGGCAGCCTCGCCATACTCCGCAGCCCAGGGACTCGTTTCAAACATCCGGCGGAAAAATTCCCCGCCCTGCAGGGCATAACTGGCCGCCGTACCGGCCAGGATGGCCGCAATCACTGCCACCAGCAGCCAGCGGACCGGCCGCCGCTTTCTTCCGGCCGGTTCTTTGCCGGCAGGTTCCTCTCCATGGGCTAAAATCCGGGCGTAGCGCCAGGGATCTGCCCGCATCCGGCGCATCCGGCGCCGCTGACGTACGGACGGCCGTTTGGCCGGTACCGTATCCAAATCCTTCAGATCCTCCTCCAGCGCTTCCATCAGCGCCGTTTTGAGCATCGCATCAAATACAGGCCCGTCCATCCAGATATCCCTCCTTCTGCAAGCTTTTGAGCAGCATCTTTCGTCCCCGGAACACCCGGGTTTTGACGGCGCTCTCCGTCAATCCCATGGCCTGGGCAATTTCCGCCAGGCTCCACTCCGCCACAAAGCGCAGCTCCAGCACGCGCCGGTACTCCTCCGGCAGCTGGCGGATCAGAGCCACCAGCGCCTGAAAACCGCCCTCATCCGCCGGAACAGACGGCATCCACTCCGACTCATCCAGCTCTGCCTCCCGCTTTTCACGGCGCAGCATATCCAGCGCCGTATTTTTCACCACCACGGCCAGCCATGCCCCGGTCCGCTCCGGACTCCAATCCCGCAATTGCTCGCTGTGATGGATCAGCTTCAAAAACGCATCATGAACCGCATCCTCTGCTTTGGGGCCGGGTCCCAGAAGCCGGACGGCCAGAGCGCTCATTCTCCGGAAATTGTCCCGGTAAATCTGAGAAAACCATTCCCGGTCCGGGTCTGACTCCAGCAGCATCAGACACTGTGCCATCATCCGTACTCGCCCCTTTCCTTCCTTCTGTTTGTTATACGTTTCCCGCCGTCAAAACGTTTCACAAAAACGAAAATTTTCCATTTTTCTCATTGCGGCATCCGTTTGACCCGGTTGCCGTGCAATTTGAAAAATGCCGCCCCGCCACACGGCGGGACGGCATTTTCTTATTCCACAGTCACACTCTTGGCCAGGTTTCTGGGTTTATCAATATCGCAGCCTCTTTGCAGTGCCACATAGTAGGCAAACAGCTGCAGGGGCACCACGCCCAGAGACGGCTGCAGCACCGGATGCACAGCGGGCACAACCAAGGTTCCGTCCGCCACCTTTTCCATCCGCTCCTGGAACTCCTCGGTGGTCACCGCCAGGACCTCAGCACCCCGGGCCTTGACCTCCACCACATTGCTCATGGCCTTGTCGAACAACGCTGCATAGGTGCCGAGAGCCACCACCAGCGTGCCGGACTCAATCAGGGAGATGGTGCCGTGCTTGAGTTCGCCGGAGGCATAGGCCTCGGAATGGATATAGCTGATCTCCTTGAGCTTCAGGGAGCCCTCCATGCCCATGGCATAATCCAGATTCCGGCCGATGAAGAAGATGGAATTGTGATTGAAATACTGTGCCGCGAAGTACTGCACGGTCTCCACATTGGCCAGGACCTTGCGCATGTTCTCCGGCAATGCCTGGATGCCCTCCACGATGGCGGCATATTCTGCCGCAGGCACTGCTCCCAGCAGGTCGCCCAGATACAGGCCCACCAGGTCCATCAGTACCAGCTGGGTAGAGTAGGCCTTGGTGGTGGCCACGGCAATCTCGGGTCCGGCCCAGGTGTAAAGGACGTCATCCGCCTCCCGGGCGATGGAGCTGCCCACTACGTTGACAATGGCCAGCGTCCGGGCGCCCCGGCGCTTGGCCTCCCGCATGGCCGCCATGGTATCCAGCGTCTCGCCGGACTGGCTGATGACGATCACCAGGGAATGTTCGTCCACCAGCGGATCACTGTAGCGGAACTCCGACGCCAGGCAAACCTCCACCGGGCGGCGCATCAGACGCTCCCAGTTGTATTTGCTGACCATGCCCACATGGTAGCTGGAGCCGCAGGCAATGATGAAAATCCGGGACACCGCCTGGATATATTCCGCCGTCAGGGAGATGTCATCCAGCACGACCCGGCCGTCCCGCAGCCGGGGAGAAACCGTCTTGGCGATGGCCTCGGGCTGCTCCATGATCTCCTTGAACATAAAGTGCGGATAGCCGCCCTTCTCCGCCGCGGAAACATCCCAGTCCACCTGATGGTGGTCCTTATCTACGGGAATCAGCTCACTGTCAAAGACATCGATACTGTCAGCGGTGATGACGGCGATCTCCCCGTCGTTCATGTAGGCCACATCCCGGGTATACTTGATTACCGCCGTCACATCGGAGGCGATGAAGTTTCCGTTTTTGCCGTAACCCAGGATCAGGGGGCTGTCTTTCCGGGCGGCAATGAGCGCATTGGGATAGTCCGCGCAGATAATGCCCAGAGCGTAGGAGCCCTCGATGCGGCGCAGGCAGCGTCCCACTGCCTCCAGCATATTGTGGCACTCGTTGTAATGGAACTCCAGCAGCTGTGCTACCACCTCGGAGTCCGTATCGGAGACAAAGGTCACACCCTGCTTGATCAGGTGCTCCTTGATCTCCATATAGTTTTCGATGATGCCGTTATGCACCAGAGCGATCCGGCCGTTTTCGCTGACATGGGGATGGGCGTTGATGTCGTTGGGCTCTCCATGGGTGGCCCAGCGGGTGTGGCCAATGCCCAGTACGCCCTCCAGATCCGCGCCGCCGTGGGTCAGCTCATCCAGCACCTGCAGACGGCCCTTGGCCTTGCGTACCTGCAGGCCCGCCGTCTCAGAGCGCACGGCAATGCCCGCGGAGTCATAGCCCCGGTATTCCATCCGGGCCAGTCCGTCCAGCAAGATGGGCGCCGCCTGTTCACGACCCACAAATCCAATAATTCCACACATAAAAAAGGATTCCTCCTGTATTTGATAAATTCCAAAAGCACGCCGCGCAGCCAGCGCGCTTTTCCGGCGGTCACAGTCCGCTTTGTTTTGCGGTTGCCCGCATATTTGTCGTCTGTGTCACATGTCCGCCGCCACGGAGGGGCATCCGCCGAATGTTTCGATGCTCCCCTCTCCTCGTCGTCCTGCCTTCCGGCAGGCACATGGCGCTGTTGATGGGATCCTTCCCATAGGCCTCCTTTCCTTCTGCGCACACTATGATCAAATTCCGTTTGCGGAATCGAATCCACATAATTTCCCGTTTTCTGCAAAGGCTACGTTTCACGGAGGGATTCCCTTTATGATCACTGCCTTTGCCCGAACGGTTATTCTCTATCTTCTCATCATGTTGGGCCTGCGCCTGATGGGCAAACGCCAAATCGGCGAACTGGAGCCCGGCGAACTGGTTCTCACCATGATGATCTCGGATCTGGCCACCGTCCCCATGCAGGATTTCGGCATCCCGCTGCTGGCCGGAGTCATTCCCATTTTGACCCTTTTGGCCCTTTCCATGCTGTTAAGTCAAATATCTTTACACAACATCCGTTTTCGGGCATTGGTCTGCGGTACGCCCACCATTTTGATTCGCTGCGGAGAGCTTCAGCAATCTGCTATGCGAAAAAACCGCTATACCCTGGACGAACTGTTGGAAGAACTGCGGGGCAAGGGATTTTCCTCCATAGCAGATGTCAAATACGCTATCTTGGAAAATTCCGGCCAGCTGTCGGTCCTGCCCTGGAACGATCAGGCGCCTCCCACCGCCGCGCAGCTGCATTTGCAGCCCGAGGACGATGTGACGCTGCCGGTCGTTCTCATCGATGACGGCCGTGTTCTCAGCCGCCGCCTGGCCGCCTGCGGAAAAGATGAGGCCTGGCTGCAAAACGCGCTGCACGACCGCCACTTTTCCTCTCCCCGGGAGGTCTTTTTGATGACGCTGGATGAACGCGGCACCATCCTGTGCATCCCAAAGGAGGACACACCGTGAAAAAAGCCTATCTTCCGCCTTTGGCCGTTCTCGCGGTAATTCTGGCCTTTGCCGTCTGGAACAGCCTCTCCATGTCGGAGGACACCAGCCGCTGGCGGGATCAGCTCCAGTGTGCAGATGCCCAGGCCCAGGCCGGAAACTGGCCCGCCGCCACCGCCGAGCTGGTGGACAGCTACAAGGACTGGTCCGCTCATCAAACTTACCTGCACATCGTCTCCGAACACGAAGCAGTCGACGACGCCGAAACCATGTACCGCCGGGCCATGGCCTTTGCCGCAGCCCGGGAACCCAATGAGTTCCGGGCTGAGCTGTCAGACCTGCGGGATCAGCTGCGGCTGGTTGCCGAACGGGAGCGCTTTACCATAAAGAACATTCTCTAGTCCGGCTTATTTCTCGGAGAGAAGTTTGTTCAGCTCCGCCATAAAGGTATCAATATCCTTGAACTGGCGATATACCGAGGCAAACCGCACATAGGCCACCTGGTCCACACTGCGCAGCCGTTCCATGACCCGCTCGCCGATGGCTTCCGTACTGATTTCCCGCTCCATGGAGTTCTGCAGATCCTGTTCGATCTCCGCAGCGATTTTCTCCAGCTCCGCCAGAGGTACGGGCCGCTTCTCGCAGGCACGAATCATGCCGCCAAGGACCTTGCTCCGGTCAAAGCTCTGCCGGCTTCCATCCTTTTTTACCACGACCATGGGCAAGCTCTCTACCGTCTCGTATGTGGTAAAGCGCTTGGCACAGGACAAGCACTCCCGCCGGCGGCGGATGCTGGCCCCTTCATCAGCAGGACGGGAATCAATGACCTTGCTTTCACTGTATCCGCAAAACGGGCATTTCATGGCAATCCTCCCTTAGTTTCACCGGCAGAAGACCGGCGCGTATGTTACATGGGAGCCCCAAGTATGCAGGGCGCAGTTCATTATAGCATACCCTGGCCCGTTTTGGTATAGGGATGTTTCCCTTTTTTCCGAGGTTTTACCCGAATACCGGCCAGTCCTTTTCGTCAAACCGGAATTCCACATACGCTTTCTCTCCCAGATACCGCAGGCGGGCAAAGCAAAAGAGCTCCGCCAACGGAAACGGTACCTTCGGATCATAGGGCAGTGCCAGACAGCGCACACCGCCTTCCGTGCAAGTCATCGCGCCGGACAGGCCATGCACGCTTCGGCGCAGCCAGGCAGCAGAAAACAACTGCTCCGGCTCTGCAGCGGGCCCCCACTGTACGGACGGCTGCCCGGCCGGACGAAGCTCTCCCCGCAGCAGACGGCCTGCCGGGACCGTCATATGATCGGAAAAACGGCGCCGCAAGACAAAGGCCCCGCCCGACGGTTCCAGCACACCCAGGCGCAGCTCCCCCTGTTCCCCCACCGCCCAGGCGCACCACACCCCATTCTCCGGCGGATGGCAGTGCACATGAAAACAGGTATACAAGCCCTCCCGCTCCGTTGTCAGTTCCCCGGCAGAAGCGCCATTCCACAAGACCGGAAACCTGTCCACCGTTTCTCCCCCTCTCCGCAAAACAATTGCCCGCCTGTGCAACCGTATGCACAGGCGGGCAGCTTGATTCCATTTTTCTTACGAGATGGTATAGGTTCCCCGGACCAGGAGCTTGGTGGTGGCTGCGGTGGCCTTCACGCCCCGGCCTTCAATGGTCATCATGTAGAGATGATTCTGCACCAACGCGCCTCCGTGATTCAAGGTTCCGGCGGTGGTCTCGTCGATCAGTCCCGGTGTGGAAGGCGAAACACAGGTAGCCGTACCCACCCGCAGCATCACCTCACAGCCGATGTCCCCGGTGAGGGTCTGTCCGCTGGAAAGCGTCACCACCTGGAACACTGCCGACGACGTACCGCCGCTCTGACCCGTGAGCTGGGCGTTCCGGGCGGCGATCTTCTCGTCCACCTTTTGCAGGACGTTGCCCAAAAAGGTCTCATTGAGATAGCTCATGGTCACCAGCGGATCCTGAGACGACCCGGCTTCCGCCGCCAGCGACACCGTCATGCTCATCACGCCGCTGATCACCAGCAGCACCATCATCCGCAGCACCCATCTGTTCTTTTTCATATGTATCCTCCGTCGTCGTTCTTTCGTTTCCGGTATGATCCAACTTTTCAAAAGGCTCCTCCGCGCCGCTGCACCGGCAAACGGCGCGGAGCGCCTCCATTCTCTCGCTCCGCCGGCAGTTCTCCGGCGGTCACAC
This sequence comes from uncultured Oscillibacter sp., assembly GCA_902490355.1. GTDB lineage: Bacteria > Bacillota > Clostridia > Oscillospirales > Oscillospiraceae > Oscillibacter. The sequence continues at coordinate 14,623 of CABUDN010000015.1, read as the reverse complement.
CATCTGATCGTGGGGCAGGCCGAAGCTCACCGCAATGGCAAAGTCCACCTTCTCCATCACTGCCTCCTCCACATGACCCATCCGCTCCCGCAGCCGCTTCTTATCCAGGGTCCGCACCTGCTCCAGCAGGACAATGGAATCCCGGCTCAGTCCGCAGCTCTGGTCCACGGGAAGATCGATATGTGTCGGCAGCCGGGCCTTGCCCGTCTGGGAGGTAATGGCCGCCGCGATCACGGTGGGGCTGTAACGGTTTCCGGTGTCATTTTGAATAATCAAAACTGGCCGGACGCCGCCCTGTTCGCTGCCCACCACCGGGGAGAGATCGGCATAGTAAATATCGCCGCGCTTGACACTTGTATCCACAAAGTTCACACTCCGCCGAAAGAAGTACCCGTCACCGAAGGCTCTTCGGTGAGGCCACTTTCATTCTCCCACGCAACCGCGGAATTTATACGCCGGGCGTAAAATTCCGGCGCTGCCGCCCCCGACATATTGTATGCGGAAGGCGGTGCGAACGTACCGGTCAAAGCAGCCGCAGGCTCCGCTCCACCACCTGGCCGTTCTCCAGATACAGCCGGGGAACCCGCTTGCTCACCGCACAGGTCAGCTCATAGGGGATGGTCCCCAGAATCTCCGCCAGGACATCCACCCTCTGGCGCTGCCCAAACAGTTCCACGGCATCCCCCACATGGACCTGGGAAAGCCCTGTCAGATTCACCATGGTCATGTCCATACAGATCCTGCCCAGAACCGGCGCCGGTCCCTCCTCGGTCCACACCGACATCCGGCCGGAAAGCCCCCGGAACAGTCCGTCGGCATAGCCGATGGGCAGCACCCCCACCCGGGTCTTTTCCCGGGTGCGGTACGTCCGGCCATAGCTGATGTCCGTATCCGGATCAAAGATCTTGATGGTGGACACACAGGACTTGAGTGTCATCACCGGCCGCAGATCCAGCCGCTGGGCGTCGGCACCGGCGCCGTACAGCGCGATGCCCGGCCGTACCATATCCAGATACATCTCCGGGTACCGGGCCAGAGCGCCGCTGTTGGCACAGTGCCGGATGGCAAACGTCTGCCCCCGTGCTTCCAGAGCTGCCAGCACCCGCTGGAAGACACCGAACTGCTCCCGGGTATAGGCCTCACTGCCGGGATCATCCTCGTCGGCGGCGGCGAAGTGGGTGAAAATCCCCTCCGCCTCCAGATGCGGCAGACGGCAGGAGGCGGCAATCGCCTCCACGCCCCCATCAAAATGATCGCCCCGCACCAAAAAGCCCAGCCGGGACATTCCCGTATCCACCTTAATATGAACCCGCAGCGTTCCGCCGCACGCCGCGGCGGCGGCACTGTATTCTTCCGCCTTGGCACGGGCGGACACCGTCTGGGTAATGCGGTGGCGAATCAGCTCCGGGACCATCTCCGGCGGAGTATGGCCCAAAATCAAAATCGGCATAGAGATGCCGCCGTGACGCAGCTCCCGGGCCTCATCCAGGCTGGACACCGCCAGATAATCCGCACCCAGCGCCTCCAGCTTCCGGCCCACCTGGACGGCGCCGTGTCCATAAGCATCGGCTTTGACCACGCCCAGATACCGCACGCCCGGCCCAATCATCCGGCGGGCCTGACGGTAGTTATGCGCCAGGGCATCCAGATCCACTTCCGCCCAGGTCCGGCGCAGTATGCTCTCTTCCATTGTTACACGCCATCCTTTTCAACCGTCTTCCGGCAGAGTTTCTTCTACTGTATCACAAAAAGCAAAGCTCGTAAACTCCGCCGTCAAAATCGTTTCACCATCCACGGCGATCTCTCCCCGCACCGGGGTTCCCCCTTCCTGAGAAAGCCACACCGTGGAGATGATCTTTCCCCCCTGCGCCCCGCTCTGATCCATGGACAGCCGCAGACAAGGAATCTCCTGCCAGGTCTCTTCATTTTCCTCCAGGAGCCACCCCTCCCGCAGCGCATTCATCAGCCGGGGCAGGCACAGGGCCGGACTGATCTCCTCGTCACTGATTCCGCCTGCGTTCAGGCACAGGTCCTCATACTCCAGCGACCAGTCCGTCTCCGATATCGCGGCCCGGATTCCGGCAATGGTCTCCGGTTCCAGCACCTCCACGGTAATTGCTCCATCCGGCACATACTCACACCGCAGCCGGGCTTGCCAGTCCAGGCCGTCTTCCTGCCGGCAGGATACCACCGCCTCCATGGTGCAGCCCGTCATGGTGCGGTAAGCCTCCCGGACATCATCCGGCGTTGTCGTTGTCTCCGTGTTTCCGCAGGCCGTGGCCAGCAGGCACAGGATCATCATTGGTACGCACAGCCATCTGCGCACCGTCTGCTCCCTCCTGTTCTTTTATTGCAGTTCCAAAAAGACCTCCGGCAGCGAGGCAATCACATCCTCCGGCGTCATGGCATACGCGCTCAGCCGCGCAGATGCCAGATCCCCGGCACGGCCGTGGATCCAGACGCCCGCCGCCGCAGCCTGGACCGCAGTGGCCCCCTGCGCCAGCAAGGAGGCAATGATTCCGGTGAGCACGTCGCCGCTGCCGCCCCGGGCCAGACCCGAACCGCCGGTGGTATTGACCAGCACGTTGCCCTCCGGCACTGCCACCACCGTCCGGTGGCCCTTGAGCACCAGCACGCATCCGTGGGCCTGGGCAAACTCTCGGGCCGCCCGGACCCGGTCTCCATGGGTCAGATCCCCACCGATCCGGGCAAACTCCCCGTCGTGAGGCGTGAGGATGGTCACCCGCCCCCGGCGGGCATCCAACTTATCCATATGCCCGGCCAGGGCGTTTATGCCGTCTGCATCCAGCACTATGGGCTTTTCCGTCTCCAGCAAACCATGCACCAGACGCGTCACCCGGTCACTTCGGCCCAGCCCCGGTCCCAGGGCCAGAACGTCACAGCCTGCCAGTTTGTCCCGCAATCCCTGTAAAGCTTTATCACTAAACAGTCCATCCTTTTCAGGCAACGGAAATGGCATGGAACTGACGCACCGGGCAGCCTCAATGGGCCAGATACTCTCCGGCACTCCCAGGAATACCAGCCCGCAGCCGGAGCGAACCGCCGCCTCAGCGGCCAGGTACGGCGCGCCGGTATACCCCACGGCACCGCCCACCACCAGCACTTTGCCGAAGGTTCCCTTATGACCGTCCGCCTTCCGGGGCGGCAGCACTGCCTGCACAAAGGGCGCCTCCACAGACTGAATGGAACAGACCATCTGACGGACCAGGTCCTGGGGGATCCCGATTTCCTGCACCTCCACCGCACCGGAGTACAAAGCACCGTCTCCCACAGCCTGTCCGACCTTTTTAAATGTAAAGGTCACTGTCTTGTCAGCATTGACAGCACAGCCTAAAACCCGTCCCGTACTGGCGTCCACACCGCTGGCCACATCTGCGGCCACCACGGGAGCGGGACTCTCGTTCATCAGGGCAATGGCCCGGCCATAGCGGGACTCCGGGGCAATTTCCCGGGAAAGGCCTACGCCGAACACCGCATCCACAATCACATGACTGGTCAGCGCCCAGGCCCGCTGCTCTGCATTCTCCGGGTCAAAGGGTTCCAGCTCCACGCCGCATTCTGAGAGGCGGCCAGTCTCTTCCAGGGCATCCGGCGTCAGTTTTTCATAGTCTCCAACCAGAAATGTTTTTACCTTTACACCATTTAGAAACAGGATTCTTGCCGCCGCAATTCCGTCTCCCCCATTGTTGCCGCTGCCGCAGAATACCGCTGCCCGGCACTTTGCCGGGCGCTCCGGCAGCAGGGAAAGGGCTGCCCGGGCCACGCCCTCCGCCGCCCGATCCATCAGATCAATGGATGGGATCTTCCGCTCCTCAATGGCCTGCCGGTCCAGTTCCCGCATCTGTGCGGCCGATGCCAGCTTCATGCCGATTCCTCCTTCATATTCAGTCATCTGTAAGAATTGTGCTCATTATAGTGGATTTGTGGGCTGATTGCAATTCTTCTGTTTCCAATTTGTCACGCTTTTCCGCTATAAACCTGCTATCTTGAAGCCGTAAAGGAGGCGATTTCATGCGGCGCTCTCTGCTGATCTGGATCCTGCTGTTCTCCCTGCTCGCCGGATGTGCTCCGGCTTCTGCTCAGGAGCAGCCTGCTCCCCTGACGGAGGCAGACGTTCTCGACGCTTATACCCAGGCCGCCCAGGTGTATGACTGGTTTGATCTATACAGTCCCTCCACCGGTATCGAGGCCATCCAAACCGAGGAAGGAATCTTCTATCCCGTGGAAGAACCGGGGCTGGAAACCATGGCGGATCTGGAAGCCCGGGTCCGGGCCTGTTTCGCGGTACCCCTTGCGGAGCAGCTGCTCTCATCCGGCAATTACCGGGATCTCAACGGGCAGCTCTACTGTCTGGGCGGCGCCCGGGGAAGCAATCCGTATCTGCTGTCCAAAACCGTTCACGCTGCTGCGGTAAATGACGACCATTGGACCGTGACGCTGACCTTTTGGGCCGACTACCAGGATTCCATCCCCGTCCCCATTCCGGGAACCGACGACATGGCCTCTTCTTCCGTAGTCACCGTCGGATACTCCCAGGCCGTGCTGGACTACCAGCGCACCGAAGAGGGCTGGCGGTTCACCAGCTTCTGTGCCTCCGACGATCTGGACCTGGATGCGGACACCGTCTTTACCTTTTCCTATGATGGGGATTCCTTTGCAAGTGACGAGCCGGCAATGGACACCTGGTCCGATTATAAGCTGGGATGCTGGCTTCTGCATGCCGACGCCATGGGAGAAGGGGCTTCCACCCTGCTGACGCAGAGGTTTTTGGAGGACCCGGAGACGTGGTTTGCCGCCCTTGCGCCTTTGGCAGAAAGCCCCTTTGAACACGCCCAGATCGTTTTGGAATCTCCCGCCTGCGTCTATGCCTGGTTTTCTCAGGAGGAACAAGCACAGTTCGAGGAAATTCTCAATACGTATCAGCCGCGAAATGACGTTGAACAAGCCATGTTGGATATCCTCAACTCCGCAAAGGACCGGGCGATCCAGAATGCCGCGGAGTGTGCAGCCGCTTCCTTCTGTTTGGTCACAGACGGTTCTTTCCTGACGCTTGGCAGCCAGGAAGGAACCTATCCCTGGGGCAATGCCGCACTCCCGGCGGTTCCGGAATCCAGTGGAAGCGGCGACAACGGAGAAGCGCTCTATACCTTCTCTTTCGGCGGCGTGGATGTAGACTATTTCGTCTCCCCCGATCCCGGAGCAGATGAAGTGATCTTCCGGATGTTTACTGATGAACCGGGAGTCCAGACGCTGGGCGGGATCCAGGTGGGGTCCACCAAGGAATCGCTTTTGGAGATCTATCCGGATGCACAGCCTTATTGCGCGCTCCAGTCCTCCCGGCCGGTATCCTTTGATGAAGTGTATGTTTACGAGCCCGGCGGATTTGCCTTTTGCAAGCACATGGCTTTCTTCCTCCAGGACGGCGTTATAACCGCCATGGAAATGGAGGACCTGCTGGACGGCCGCCTGCTCTCCTGAATCTTCCAGCCCCAATCCGCTCCCCGGGGCGGATTGGGGGTTGCATTCCCCTTTTTGTTGTGTTATAAATGGTATTTGATATCAGCGATGAACGGGAAAATAACCGTCAAGCGCCGCCAAGAGAGGTCTGGTCACCGGCTGCAAGCCAGACTGCGGACGCCCGGTTTGGTTCGCCCGGGAGCTTCCGTGGAGACACGGCGGAACGTCCTCCGTTATCAGGACAGCAAGTGCGCACGGCTGGCCGTGTGAATTTGGGTGGTACCGCGGAAGGCAGGCCTTTCGTCCCAAGGTGGGACGGGGGGCCATTTCTTTTTGTCTGGAGGTGCCTGGGATGCGGGTACGGATCTACGATCCGGATCGAAAGAGCTGCTTTTGCACAGAATTATACGCACTCTTCGGCACCGGGATCTACGAGCAGTGTCTGGTGGTGCAGGACGGCTTGCTCCGCTGTTTTCCCCGGGTGCTGCCTCGTCCATCTGACGGGCAATATGAAACCCAGGTAAGTTTTGTGGATCCGGAGCTTCCGGCGGAGTGGATCGCCCTTCCCGATGCAGATCCCGCCTTTCATGGATATCCCTGGGTTCGGGAGGACCCGGCTGCCCTTTCCCGCCTGCTGGCGGGCGAAGCAGTCCCCTTGGCGGAAACCCGCCTGGCGGGACACCCTGTCTCGTCTCTGCTGCCGGGATGGAACTATGTGACCACCCAAGACCAAGCCGACGCCTTACTGGAGCAGGCCGCAGGGTTTCACGACTCCGTACTGGCCCAGCTGCACTATGTCAGCGGATCTTGTCTCAATTCCGATGGCTCCCTGACGGTAAGTGACCACATCCGCCAGGTCACCATGGAGTTTCACAGCCAGTGGTGCCCGCCGCTGGAGCTGGTGTTTGAAGCCGTCAAGGCGCTGAATCTGCGCCCCGGCGGAACGCAGAGCGTCTCCGCCCTCTGGGAGGCCACCATCCGCGTCCGGAACGCCGCAGTGTTCTTCTGCGACGGGTCTTGCGAGGATGAGGATACCTACCCCGGCACCAAGATTTGGGCCTATTCCCTGCGCTGGCGCTTTTTAAAACCACTTACTACATCCAAAGAAAAGGAGTTTAAGATCATATGAAAGAACAGTTGGAAGCCATCCGCAGCCAAGCGCTCACTTCCATCGCTGCGGCCCAGGACGCCGCCGCGCTGGAAGCGCTGCGGGTCCAGTATCTGGGCAAGAAGGGCGAACTGACCGCCGTTTTGAAGCAGATGGGCAAGCTCTCCCCCGAGGAGCGTCCCGTCATGGGACATCTGGCCAACGAGGTCCGCTCCGCGGTGGAATCCGCCGTAGAATCCCAGTCCGCCGTGTTGGCCCAGAAGGCCATGGCCCAGAAGCTGGAGGATGAGACTCTGGATGTCACCATCCCCGGCAAGAAGGCCGCCATCGGCCACAAGCACCCCATGTACACCGTGCTCGATGAGATCAAGGAGATCTTCATCAACATGGGCTTTGAAATCATGGACGGTCCCGAGATTGAGCAGTCCGACTATAACTTCACCAAGCTCAATACCCCCGACGACCATCCCGCCCGGGAGTGGTCCGACACCTTCTATCTGGATGAGGACTCCCGCACCCTGCTGCGTACCCAGACCTCTCCCATGCAGATCCGCGCCATGGAGGAGCACGGTGTGCCCATCCGCATGATCTCCCCCGGCCGCGTCTACCGCAAGGACGAGGTGGACGCCACCCACTCCCCCATGTTCCACCAGATCGAAGGCCTGGTGGTGGACAAGGGCATCACGATGGCGGATCTCAAGGGCACCCTCAACGCTGTGATTCGGGAGATCTACGGTCCCGACACCGTCACCCGTTTCCGCCCCCACCACTTCCCCTTCACCGAGCCCTCCTGCGAGGTGGACATTCAGTGCCACAAGTGCGGCGGCGTCGGCTGCCCCACCTGCAAGGGCGAGGGCTGGATCGAGGTACTGGGCGCCGGTATGGTGCATCCCAAAGTACTGCGGGGCTGCGGCGTGGATCCGGACGTGTACTCCGGCTATGCCTTCGGCATGGGTCTGGAGCGGCTGGCCATGGGCCAGTTCAAGATCAGCGACCTGCGGTTGATCTTCGAAAATGACATCCGCTTCCTGGAGCAGTTCTAAGGGAGGAAAACAGACATGAAATTATCCAGAAAATGGCTCAATGAATTTGTGGATCTTGGCTCTGTCGGCGATCGGGAATTCGCCGAGGCCATGACCCTTTCCGGCTCCAAGGTGGAAGTCACCGAGGTGCTCAATGACTCTTTGCAGAATGTGGTGGCCGGACGGATCGTCTCCATGGAACGCCATCCCGACTCCGACCATATGTGGGTCTGCCAGATCGATGTGGGCGAGGCGGATCCGATCCAGATCGTCACCGGCGCCTGGAACATTCACGAAGGGGATCTGGTCCCTGTGGCCAAGCACAAATCCCTGCTCCCCGGCGGTGTAAAGATTGAAAAGGGCAAGCTCCGGGGCGTGGTGTCCAACGGCATGCTCTGCTCCCTCAAGGAGCTGGGCCTCACCGCTGAGCACGACTATCCCGAAGCCGTCATCACCCCCGCCGCTCTGCTGAACGACTACAAGCCTCTCAACCCCGAAAAGCCCTCCATCCCCGCCGACATTGCCCCCGGCGCTCCGATCTTCGGCTCCGTCAAGGCTGCCCGGGCTGTGAAGGTGGACTGCGGCAGCGTCTTCACCGTCACCTGTGACTGCGGCGGCGAGACCATGTCCGTCACCACCCCCTGCTCCAACATCCACGTTGGCGATCTGGTGGCCCTGAATACCCAGACCCAGCACATCTGCACTCTGGAGGACCTCCATGCCCAGCAGGCGGAGTTCCCCCACTGCATCTCCGATGGCATCTGGGTGCTCAACGGTCTGGATGGTGTCAAACCCGGCGACGACATGGCCGTAGTCATCGGCGCCGACGACCATGTGGTGGAATTTGAAATCACCCCCAACCGCCCGGACTGCCTGAGCGTCATCGGCCTTGCCCGGGAGGCCAGCGCCACCTTCGGCAAAGAGCTTCATCTCCATACGCCGGAGATTCAGGGCTGCGGCGACTCCATCGCCAACTATGTGGACATCGAGATTGAGGACGGGGACCTGTGCCCCCGCTACACCGCCCGGCTGGTGAAAAACGTCAAGATCCAGCCCTCCCCCGCCTGGATGCGGGAGCGGCTGCGCAATTCCGGTGTTCGTCCCATCAACAACATCGTGGACATCACCAACTACGTCATGCTGGAATACGGCCAGCCCATGCACGCCTTTGACTTCTCCTGCGTGGACGGCGGCACCATCGTGGTACGCACCGCCCGCCCCGGCGAGACCATCCAGACCCTGGACGGCAACGTTCGGGAGCTGACGGAGTCCATGCTGTGCATCTGTGACCAGGACAAACCCGTGTGCGTGGCCGGTGTCATGGGCGGCGCCAACAGCGAGATCATCGGCGACACCGCCATGGTGCTCTTCGAGTCCGCCAACTTCAACGGCGCTTCCGTCCGCCGCACCGCCACCGCCCTGAACATGCGCACCGAGGCCTCCGCCCGGTATGAAAAGGGTCTGGATCCCATGAACACCATGAAGGCCGTGCAGCGTGCCTGCGAGCTGGTGGAGCTGCTGGGTGCCGGCGAAGTGGTGGACGGCGTCATGGACGTCATCGCCCGGGACAGCAATCCCGTCACCGTGGAACTGGAGCCGGAGAAGGTCAATGCCCTGCTGGGCACCGACGTCCCCGAATCCGAGATGCGCCGGATTCTCCTCTCCCTGGGCTTCACCCTGAAGGGCAGCACCATTTTCGTCCCCTCCTGGCGCTCTGACGTGGAGCATAATGCCGATATCGCGGAGGAAGTGGCCCGGTTCTACGGCTACAACAACATTCCCAACACGCTTTCTTCCGGCATCAATCCCCGCCGCGGCTTCTCCCCCGTCCAGAAGGCGGAAAACAGCATCGGCGCACTGTGCCGGTCCGCGGGCTACAATGAGATCATCACCTATTCCTTCATCAGCCCCACCTATTACGACAAGATCGATCTGCCCAAGGACTCCCCCCTGCGCACCTCCATGCGGATCCTCAATCCCCTGGGTGAGGATACCTCCATCATGCGTACCACAACCCTGCCCTCCATGCTGGAGATCCTGACCCGGAACTACAATTACCGCAACAAGTCCGCCCGGTTCTATGAGCTGGGCCGCACCTACTTCGCCAAGCACGACGGTTCCGGCATGGCCGACGAACCCAAGGTGCTCTCCTTGGGCGCCTATGGTCCCGAGATGGACTTCTTCACCATCAAGGGCGCCGTGGAAACCGTGCTGGAAGGCCTGCGGATCAGCGACGTCCGGTTTACTGCCGAGCGGGAGAATCCCTCCTATCACCCCGGCCGCTGCGCCAAGGTTTACGCCGGCGATACCCTGCTGGGCGTTCTGGGCCAGATTCACCCCCATGTAGCCGCCAATTACGGCGTGGACTGCGAGCTCTACGCCGCCGAGCTGTCCTTTGATGCGCTGTATGGCAGCATGGGCCAGCGGCCTGTCTATCAGCCCCTGCCCAAGTTCCCTGCCGTTACCCGGGACATTGCCGTGGTCTGTGACCGCACTGTACCGGTGGCGGATCTGGAGGCCTGCATCCGTAAGGGCGCCAAGGGTCTTTTGAAGGAAGTCACGCTCTTTGATATCTATACCGGTACCGGCATCCCTGAGGGTAAAAAGAGCGTCGCCTTCAATCTCACCCTCCGCGCCGACGACCGCAGCCTGACCGCCGAGGAAGCCGATGCCGACGTCAAGAGCATTCTGGAGCTGCTGGCATCCCAGTTGGGTGCCGTCCTGCGCTGAACATTTTTGCTTTGAGTAAAAATCTTTCAGTTTTTACGCTTTACAGCTTTTCAAAAATCGAGTATACTATATACCATGTTGGTAATCGCTCCAGAGAAAGAAAGGTGGTGTCTGTATGGACGATTTTACCCGGAAATTCAGTATCGCACTGGAGAAGGACGCGGAGATCCATCAAATCCTCTCCACGGTCTATCAGGCATTGGAGGAAAAGGGCTATAATCCAATCAATCAGATTGTGGGCTATATTCTCTCCGAAGACCCCACCTATATCACCAATCACAACAATGCCCGGACCCTGATCCGTAAAATTGATCGGGACGAGCTGCTGCAGGTATTGGTTCGGAAATATTTGGGGCAGTAACAAAAGTTACAGTTTGATACCGATCCCGCAGAGTTTGGTCGCGGCAAACGTAGGCTACGACCAGATTCTGCGGGACATTTTTGTACTTTTTTGTGAGATTTGCAAAAAACAGGAGAATTTTTCCGTCAAATTCCCCCGCTGGATTTATTGACAAGTCGGAAAAAATCTGTTACAATTTGGTTACAATTTTTTCAAAGGAGTATTTTCATGGCTGAAAACAAAGCAAAGAGCGAAGGTTTGATTTATAAGGGCCATCCTCTCCGCCGGGTCGACAATCTGATCTATTACGGCACGATGGCTGAAAAATATATCATTATGATGCAGGTCCTTTCCACGAAGAAAGAGCAGGATCTGGAAGTGGCCACCAAGGTTTCCGTTCAGCTGCAGCTGACCGATCCGGATCTCAAGTCTCGGGACCGCGTGGTAAAAAAGAGCGAAAAGGACAGTCTTTACGCCGCAATGGATATTGCCGCCATCTGGCTGGACCGGGCTTTGGCCGGAAAGTGATTTCTCTCTACAAATGATTTGAAAGGATGCTGCACCAATGACACATTTCGCAGGTAAGGCGGCCAAAGTTCTCTTTCTGACCGCCGTGACGACCACCGTGCTGGCTGTTTCCGCTATGGCCGCAGAGAGCGATGTTGCCATCGCTGTGGGCTCTACTACCGGCTCTTCCCTGAGACTTCGTTCCGAGGCCTCTACCTCCGCTTCCATCGTCACAACCCTGGATAAAAGCGTAGCTGTTGCCGTGCTGGATGATTCCATTGATGGTTGGTACAAAATCAGCTATGAAGGAAATGCTGGTTATGTTTCCGCCGACTATTTGATCATCGATCAGGACAACATCTTCGAGTCTTACGGGGAAGTGAATTCGGACGGCGTGAACGTCCGCTCCGGTCCCTCCACCGACAGCTCGGTTCTGGCTTCTGTGGACACCGGCTCCATTGTTACGGTAAATTCCTTTGTCGACGGCTGGTACAGCGTCACCTGCCAGTATGGTACGGAGGGTTACATCCGCAGCGATTTCCTGGACCTGACCAGTTCTGACGGCTCCTCCAGCGGCAGCAGTATCGTCGATACCGCCCGCCAGTACCTGGGCACCCGCTATGTCTATGGCGGCGCTTCCCCCAGCGGCTTTGACTGCTCCGGTTTCACCATGTATGTTTACCAGCAGTTTGGCTACTCCCTTCCCCACACCGCCACCGGCCAGTGGCAGAGCGGAATCGGTACCAAGGTCTGGAGCATCGGTGCCCTGCAGCCCGGCGATCTGGTGTTCTTCAATGATCCCAGCCGCAACGCCGGAAAGGCCTGCTCTCACGCCGGCATCTATATTGGAAACGGTCAGTTCATTCACTCCTCTTCTTCCCGCAGCAACGGTGTTATCATCAGTGATCTGACTAGCGGCTACTACAATACATATTTCGTCGGCGGCATTCACGTTTGATTCTCGCCTCAAAGCGGCACGCAGATTCTGTGTGCCGCTTTTTTATGCGCTTTTCTCTTGCCTTTTGCATTTACGCCTGCTATAATACTTTTTTAGTGCAAAAAATGCCAAAAACGAGGTTGATTAAATGAAAATGGAAACGATGTACCAGCAGTTGGGCGTGAGTCCCGCTGTTTATCAATATGGAGAATCCGTTTTGCGGGCTCTGCGGGAACGGTTTGATGCAATCGATCAAACCGCAGAGTACAACCAGGGCAAGGTCCTGGCCGCCATGCAGAAAAACCGGGTCAATGCCACGCACTTTGCCGCTACCACCGGCTACGGCTACGACGATGAGGGCCGGGACAATCTGGAGCGGGTCTACGCCGACGTGTTCCACACGGAGGCTGCCCTGGTTCGTCCTCAAATCACCTGCGGCACCCATGCCCTGACGGTGGCGCTGTCCGCCAATCTCCTGCCCGGGGATGAACTGCTCTCCCCGGTAGGCGCTCCCTATGATACTTTGGAGGAAGTCATCGGTATTCGGGAGAGCAAGTGCTCTCTGAAAGAATACGGCGTTACCTACGCCCAGGCGGATCTGAAGCCCGACGGTTCCTTCGACTATGACGCCATCCGGGCCGCTATCAATGAGCGCACCAAACTGATCACCATTCAGCGCTCCAAGGGCTACGCCACCCGTCCCTCCTTCTCCGTCCAGCAGATCGGGGAACTGATTGCTTTTTGCAAGCAGATCAAGCCCGATGTCAAGGTCATGGTGGACAATTGCTACGGCGAATTTGTGGAGCGGCTGGAGCCCTCCGATCTGGGCGCCGACATGGTTGTCGGCAGCCTGATCAAGAACCCCGGCGGCGGACTGGCTCCCATCGGCGGCTACATCTGCGGCACGAAGGAGTGCATCGAGCGGTGCGCCTATCGTCTTTCCGCGCCCGGTCTGGGCCAGGAAGTCGGTGCCAACCTGGGATTGATGCCCGCATTCTATCAGGGCCTCTTCCTCTCCCCCACCGTGGTTTCTGGTGCCCTCAAGGGCGCTATCTTCGCCGCCAATATCTACGAGCGGCTGGGATTCTCCTGTGTCCCCAATGCCACGGAGGACCGTCACGACATCATCCAGGCCGTCACCTTGGGCAGCCGGGAGGCCATGATGGCCTTCTGCCGCGGGATCCAGGCCGCTGCCCCGGTGGACAGCTATGTCACGCCGGAACCCTGGGCCATGCCGGGCTATGACTCCGATGTCATTATGGCAGCCGGTGCCTTTATCCAGGGCAGTTCCATCGAGCTCTCCGCCGACGGCCCCATTCGTCCGCCCTATGCCGTCTACTTCCAGGGCGGCCTGACCTGGTACCATGCCAAGCTGGGCATCCTCATGAGTTTGCAGAAGCTCTATGATGCCGGATTGGTGTCTCTTCCGGAATAAAAAAGTGGACTGCCCATACGGGCAGTCCTTTTTTATGTGGTTCCGTTTTGAATTTTCCGATCCAGGCGGGCCAGGAAGAAGGCCAGGCCAAATCCTCCGGCACAGCACAGCGCCGAGAGCAGCACCTCTCCCACACCGGTATACGTTGTGGGAACAATCACCAACGTTGTGGCCAGCACAATTCCCAGAATCCCATGGAATGTGACCGCGTAAAAGCGCTTGAAAAACCAGGTCATCAGCCGGGCCAGCAAAGCCACCGTGAGAATCAGTCCCGGCAGGCACGCCGATAAAACCAGCAGATCCAGCCGTGCCATTCCCTCCAGCATGGGCTGATACAGTCCAAGCGCCATCATAACGGATGAGGACGTCATCCCGGGAATCACGACGCTCAGTCCAAACAGGACCCCGCAGAAGTTGTACCACCAGAAATTCGGCTCCACCACTGCATGGGCCACATGGCTGACATAGAACAGCCCTCCGAATACCGCCGCCGCGCATACCAGCAGACTCACCCACGCGCCGGGTGTGCGGCCTTCCTTTCCCGCTTCCCGGAACAGGGCCGGAATCGTGCCCACAATCAATCCGATAAACAGCCACACAGTCACTGTAGCAGACTGATCCAGGCAGACGGCAATCCCCTTGGCAAAAGCCACAAATCCTACACACCAGCCTGCAATCAACGGCGGAATCCGCCCCCAGTATTGCGGGATGGCACGCCGGGGATAGGTCAAAATTTCCATCATGGGCTGATAGATATCAAATACCACCGCCAGCACACCGGCGGAAACGCCCGGCAAAATCGCGCTGGCTCCCAGAAGGATTCCGCACAGAGCATCCCGCAGCCATCGTACCACCAAATTCTGATTCCGCGGTTTTCTCATGTGCCTGCGCTCCTCCTTGCCTTTTCAAAACATGATAGCAGTTTTGCCTTCCACTTGCAATCCAATACTGTTCCGTTCCCTGAAAAAAATGGTGTTTTCGCGGAATGTTTCGTCTTTTTATGAATAGTACACAAATTATACGCAATCGTTTTAGCGGCTTCTTGGGGATTCCCCCGTTGACAACC
>CABUDN010000014.1 GCA_902490355.1 uncultured Oscillibacter sp. | reverse complement strand
AGATAAAGGAATGTGACTGGAGTTCAGACGTGTGCTCTTCCGATCTACTATTTTCCGGATGCGGCGGCCCGGAATCTGGTCGGCAAACAAAGCAAGGTTCTGGGGCTCTTTATCATTGACCTGGCTGCCAACCACGATGAGTATACCATCTCCCGCTCTCAATTCTTTTACGACTATATTGCCTTCGCCATCGACATCACCAACCGTCACGGCTACAACTTGCTCACCACCATCGTGCATCAGGACAACATGGACGATGTGGACCGTCTGTTTCAAAGCCGCAGTATTTCCGGCGGCATTTTAATGGGAGACCATCTGGATCAAAATACCCTGGCCCGCTTCTCCGCCAGGGAGTACAAGCTGGTCCTCTATAACCAGATCCGCCGGAGTCCGTCGTCCAACATTCTGGTTGTCAATTACGACAACTTCAAATGCGGACGGCTGGCCGGCGAGGAGCTGGTGCGGCAGGGCCACACCAAGATTGCCCATGTGACCGGCGAGCCCAACAAACTCTCCGTTCAGGACCGGCTGGAAGGATTTGAAACCGCGCTGACTGCCGCGGGAATTCCCTTTGACCGCAGCCGGTACCTGGAGTACGGCGCCTTCAACCGCCGCTCCGGCGGCTACGGCGCCACAATGCGCCTGCTGGAGCGCAACCGGGACGACCTCCCCACGGCGCTGTGCGCCGGTTCCGCCACTATGCTGATGGGCACCTTTGAGGCCATCCGGGATCTGGGCCTGCGAATTCCGGAGGACATCTCTCTCATTGGCATTGACAACGTGGACACCGCCATTTACACCACGCCGCCGCTGTCCATTGTTTCCACCTCCTGCGAAGAGATCGCCAAGCTGACGGTCGCCCATCTGATTGAGCTGGTGGAGCAGGGCAGCTCCTCCTGCTATGACTTTGTCATTCCCGATGTCACACTGGAGCTGCGCAGCAGTATCCGCACCATTTCTCCCGACGAATAAAAAATGCGCTCCCACCCGCAGGTGGGAGCGCGTTTTCTTTTCGCGAATCCGTTCAGGGCTGTCTGCCGATATAGGCCAGCACGCCGCCGTCCACATAGAGAATGTGGCCGTTGACAAAGTTGGATGCATCCGAAGCCAGGAACACGGCCGGACCCATCAGATCTTCCGCCTCGCCCCAGCGTCCAGCCGGCGTGCGTCCCACAATGAACTGATCAAAGGGATGACGGCTGCCGTCGCTCTGCCGCTCCCGCAGGGGTGCGGTCTGCTGCGTGGCAATGTAACCCGGGCCAATGCCGTTGCACTGAATGTTCTTTCCGCCAAACTCCGCGCAGATATTCTGCGTCAGCAGTTTCAGGCCGCCCTTGGCCGCCGTGTAGGCCGCCACCGTTTCCCGGCCCAGCTCGCTGAGGATGGAGCAGACGTTGATGATCTTGCCGTGGCCCCGCTCAATCATCCCCGGCAGCACGGCCTTGGAGACAATGTACGGCGCCACCAGATCCACATCCACCACCCGGCGGAAATCTTCCACCGCCATGTCGCACATGGGAATCCGCTTGATGATACCGGCGTTGTTCACCAGAATGTCGATGGGGGCCACATCCCGCTCCACATCCGCAATCAGCTGGCGTACCCGCTCTTCATTCGTCACATCACAGGCGTAGCCCTTCACATCGGTAATGCCTTCCGCTTCATAGGCCTTCAAGGCCTTTTCCACAGAGGCGTCGCTGGTGGCGCAGAATGCAATCTTCGCCCCGGCACCGTGAAGGGCCGTGGCAATGGCAAATCCGATCCCGTAGCATGCGCCGGTGACCAGCGCCGTCTTTCCTTCCAAGGAGAACAAATTCATAACTTCGCTGCTCTTCATTTTCCGTCTCCTTTCTGAATCAGTGCATGACCCGGCCGCCGGTGATATTGATGGACTGGCCGGTCATGTTGTCGGCAAAGCTGGAGGACAGGTACAAAAACATATGGGCGACATCTTCCATCGTCTGTGCCCGCTTCAGAGGGATGCCCTGCAGGCGGGACTCAAAATACGCCTCGGCATCGCCGCCCTGACGGCGGATGTCATCCAGGGCCTTCTCCCAGATGTTGGTGCGTACAATGCCCGGGCACACACAGTTGACATTGATATTATACGGAGCAGCATACTGCGCAATGGACTGCGTCATGCCGGTGACACCGAATTTGGAGGTGGTATACGCCACATTGGTGGGGAATCCGTACTTGCCCGCCTGAGAGCACATGTTGACGATCTTGCCGGCACGGTTGGGAATCATCACCCGCAGCACGGCCTGATCCACAAAGAACGTTCCCTTGGTGTTGACGTTGAGCTGCTTGTCGTAATCCTCTTCCGTCGCTTCCAGGAAATCCACCGCACCGAACACACCGGCCACATGGTTGAGGATATCAATGCGCCCGAAGGTCTTAACAGCCTCTTCCACCATGGCGTCAATCTGTGCCTTGGAGGTCACATTGCAGCAGTTGGACACGGCCTTGACTCCAAACCGCCGGACAATCTCCTCCGCTACAGCGTCTGCCGCCTCCTTGTTCATGTCGGAAACCAGCACATTGGCGCCCGCTTCCGCCAGCATCAGTGCCGTACAGCGGCCCATACCGCCTCCGCCGCCGGTCACAATGGCGTTTTTGCCTTCCAAAGAAATTGCAACTCCCACTGTCAAACACCCTTTCTTTTCAAGTCGTTTTCCGCGGAGGAAATCCACCCGTTCGTACGGAACCACCCCTCTCTAAGAATGATCCGCACGTCCTCCGTGTGTCCCACGCCTTGGTTTTAACCTCAATATATCACAGGCGATGCAGGATCGCAAGCATTATTTTACACGTGTTTACACTGTTTTTTTCCTTTTTGCATTTTAATCTTTCCTCCAGCAGGAAAACTTTTGCCCACTTGCAGAACACGTGTTGATCGCGTATAATAGTGCTACTTGTTTTTCCAAATTTGAAATCGCGGGTGATGAAACCATGAAACTGGTAACGTATTCCTTTCAAGATCAAGAACACGTGGGCCTGATCGGCTCCGACGCAGGCAAAATTGTCCCCATTTCCTCTCTGGGCTTTGCCGCCGCCGACATGTCCGCTTTCATCGATGAGCTCCAGGGTGCCGATCCCTCCGGCTTGCTGGCGCAGGTGGATGCCGCAGCCGGTGTTCCCTTTGCCGAGTGCCGCCTGCTCTCCCCCATCCGGCATCCCCGTCAGGATGTCATCTGCCTGGGCGTCAATTATTATGAGCATCGGGATGAAACCCTGGCTTCCAACATCAAGTATGACGGTCAGCTCTCCAAGCCGGTCTATTTCAGCAAACGGGTCAACGAGGCGGTCGATCCCGGCGCCCCCATCCAAAGCCACCATGACCTCATCGACTCTCTGGATTATGAGGTGGAGCTGGCGGTCATTCTGGGCAAGGATGCCCGTTCCGTTGCCCGGGAGGATGTAGCCTCCTATGTTCTGGGATACACCATTTTGAACGATGTCAGCGCCCGGGAGCTGCAGTCGGCGCATCAGCAGTGGTACTTCGGCAAGAGCCTGGACGGCTTTACGCCCATGGGTCCCTGGATCGTCACCCGGGACGAATTCCCCTGGATGCCCAAGCTGGCAATCCGCTCCTATGTCAACGGCGAGCTGCGCCAAAACAGCAATACCGAACTCATGATGACCGGCATTGACACCGCCATTCACCAGCTCTCTCAGGGCATGACGCTCAAGGCCGGCACCATTGTGGCCATGGGCACCCCCTCCGGCGTGGGAATGGCCTTCCAGCCCACCCGGTACATGCATCCCGGCGATGTGGTGCGCTGCGAGATCGAGGGAATCGGCTGTTTGGAAAACCCCGTGGAATAAGGCAGCAGCGGCGCTTTACCGCTCACATCCTCTGCATATCTTATAATACATCCATATCCATGAAAAAACCGCACGCGGACCGTGGTCCGCGTGCGGTTTTTCCAATCAGTCGTCCAGGCACGTATGCACCGCCTGATCCAGCAGTGCCATCTCCTCCGCCGTCAGGTTCCAGGAGAAGGCCGCGCAGTTCTCTTCCACCTTGGCACGGGTCTGAGCGCCCACAATGCAGGAGGACACAAAGTCCTTCCCGGCGCACCAGTTCAGGGCAATCTGCGCCAGGGGCACATTGCCGTGCTCAGCGGAGAACCGGTCCATTTCCTTCAAAAGCGCCATGATCCGGGAGAACATGGGCTCCTGGAAATGCTTATAGAACCGGCTGCGGTTATCCTTGGGATCAAAGGTCTGCAGCTGGCGGTATGCGCCCGTCAGGATGCCGCCGCCCAGAGAGCCGTAGGTCATGATGCCCATGCCCTGCTCCGAAGCCCAGCGCATGAGCTCCTCATTGGTCCGGTTGACCATGGAGTAATGGGGCTGGAACGCCTCAATGGGGCAGATCCGTCCGGCTTCCTCCATCTGCTCGCGGCTGAAGTTGGACACACCCACATGCAGGATCTTGCCCTCTTTCTTGAGACGGTTGAGGGCTTCCATGGTCTCTTCAAAGGGCGTATTGGGATCGGGCCAGTGCACCAGATACAGGTCGATATAGTCCGTACGCAGGTTGCGCAGGGACTCTTCGCACTCCCGCAGAATCTTTTTGGGATCGCCGTCCTTGACGTATCCGCCATTGATATACTCATTGCCGCATTTGGTGGAAATGATGACATTCTTCCGGGCACCCAGATCGGCCAGAGCCTTTCCCAGCACCTGCTCCGCCACACCGGCATTATAGGCCGGCGCGGTGTCAAAGAACGTCACGCCCGCTTCCACCGCCGCGCGAATGGCATCCAGCCGGCTCTCCTCCGAGTGGGTATCCCAGCCCACACCGCCGATGCCCCAGGTTCCCAGGGCCATCTCCGAAACCTGCATTCCCGTTTTTCCAAACTGCTTGTAGCGCATGGTGTTCCTTCCTTTCCAACCTGACATGGTACACATTTTCTGCCGGAGTACCGGCTCGTCCTCTGTATCATAGCACAGCTCACTGCCGCGCGCTACCCCGTTGAACGGATTCTCTTTTCAGCCATCTGTCCGCTTTGAGGCAACCTATGCGCAGACAAGCCGCCTCACTCTGCTCCGCTGCCGTCCGGCTGCTCCGCTTCTTCCAAAATCCCTTCCGGCAGCAAAATCTTCATCACCCGGGCCGGGCGGCCCTTTCCCATGGTCTGCTTGCCCACGGTGGTCACGCAGCCGGCCTCCTCCAGCCGGGCCACAATCCGGTTGACGCTGCGGGAGGTAATCCCCAGCCGCCGGGCCAGCTGCTCCGACGTCACGCTGCCCTCCGTCTGGCGCAGCACCTGCGCAAGACGCCGCAGGGTGGACATCCCCAGCCGGGTCCTCTCGGCAAAGCGCTGCAGCCGGTAAGTTCCGGTCTGCACATCCCAGCTGCCGATGGGGCTGGAGGTTCCGCCTTCATTTTCCACCAAATACGAGGTACCGGACCGGTCCGCAATGGAGTGGTTCAAGGCCATGGCCGCCCGGGAGCGGGCCTCCAGCATCGTATTGCCGACGCCCATGCCCAGCCATACCCGGTACTGGGGCGATCTCTGTCCGAACTGGAGCAGCTTGGAGTGCTCGTTATCCTTTAAGAATACGTTTTGCAGCATGTTGCGGGTGGTCACAATGAAAAACTGATCCAAACCGTCGCCGAATACGGCGGCTTCCAGTCTCTGGGCAATGGAGTAGACCCGCTCCTTGAATTCATTCTGGTAGCGCATCTTCTCCCATTCCCGCAGGAACAGGTCCTGTTCATCGTCAAAGATATAGTCGAAGTGAATGGCGATCACCGCCAGCCGCCCCTGATTCTCCTTGGCGGACAAATGCAGCAGCTGCAGGTGGTACAGCTGTTCCTGCACCACCTCCTTGGCCGGATACACCCGCACGCAGGGGATCCCCTCGTCCCGCAGGGGCTGGCAGATATGCTCCATACTGGTGACGCACACGCTGACCCGCCCTTCCCGGTAGTTGCTGCGGTGGAACTCCAGCAGCTTACGTTCAAAATCGTACTCCTCTTCCCCGAAGGGTGCCCGGAGAATCCGGGTCTCTCCCAGGCCTGCCAGGCTCAGCACTTCCCGCAGCAGTTCCTCCTCATAGCGATCCACACTGATGGCCTTCAGGTCGCTGTGGTACATCACCGCCGCTTCAAACAGAGCCTGATACACGGAAGTGCGGCTATGCGGCAGATAATTCCACGGAATGGTCGGCACCAGCCGTTTTCGGGCATAGGCATAATTGGTGGGGCCGGTGAACAGCAGTCCCTCCACTTCCCGCTCATTTTGAAACGCCTCGGCAATGGCGGCGGATTCCTCATAGAACTCAGAACAGCGGAATACCAGCTGAATCTCCGGGAACTCCTTTTCCACAACCTGTTGGATTACCGTTGCTGTGGTCTGCGGTCCAATGATGCCAATTTTCACGCCGGTTTCCTCCTTTACCGTATTAAAGACCCCGCAAAACATTTCGGACATTATTTTACACCTTTTAAGGACAATTTACAAATGATACCTTATTCCATATATTTCGAGGGTTTTCCCGAGACATTTTGGGAGGAAGACAATGGAAAACGAATCCATGTATGCGGAATTGCTGGAATTGATTACGACCGATTCCGCTTCCGGAAAGGAGAGCGCCATCGCCCGACTGGTAATGGGCAAGCTGGAAGCTCTGGGATTTACCGTTACGACGGACAATGCCGGCGAGACCTTCGGCGGCGAGTGCGGCAATGTGCTGGGCGTGCGGGAAGGCGAGCTGGACGGCGCGCTGCTGCTGTGCTCGCACATGGACCGGGTGCCGGAAGGTCTGGGCATTCACCCCGTGGAGCGGGACGGCGTGCTCTACTCCGACGGCTCCACCATTCTGGCCGCTGACGACGTCTCCGGCGTGTGCGCGATTTTCGACGGTCTGCGCCGGGTGCTGGCCGCCAAGGTCCCCCTGCCCCGCCTGGAAGTCCTGTTTACCGTGGGAGAGGAAACGGGACTCTACGGCGCCAAGGCCATGGACCTGAGCAAGCTGCACGCCAAAATGGGCTACTTCTTTGATTCTCCCGGCTCTGTGGGACGCTTTGTCCACGGTGCGCCGGGCCTGTATCAGCTCAACGCGGAAATTACCGGCCGCTCCGCCCACGCCGGCAACGAGCCGGAAAAGGGCGTGGACGCCGCCCGGACCATGTGCCTGATGCTCTCCACGCTGCGTCAGGGCCGTCTGGACCCCATCTCCACCGCCAACTTCCCCATTCTGCGCACCGGGTCCACCGCCCGCAATGTGGTGTGCGACTTCGCCTCCTTCCAGGGCGAGGCCCGCAGCCGGGACGTCAAGCGGCTGGAGGATTATGTGGCCTACTTCGAGGCCCACTGCCAGAAGGTGGCCGCAGCCAACGGCGCCGGGCTAAAGCTTTCCAAAGTAGAGAATTTCCGCCCCTTCCTGGTGCCCCTGGACGATCCCATTCTGGCCATCGCGGAAACTGCCTGCCGGAGTCTGGGAATCAAGTTCCGGGCCGAAATCGGCGGCGGCGGAATGGACGCCAACATCTTCAGCGCGCAGGGCATTACCTGCGTGGGTGTGGCCACCGGCTATACGAAAAACCACACCCACAGCGAGCAGCTGGTTCTGGAGGACTTTTTCCTCTCCGGACGCCTGGCGGCCGCTCTCATCGAGACTTACGCACAGGGCTGCGAGTCTAAATAAACCAATCTTTGTGTTGTGTAATTAGGAGGAATCAATCTTATGGAAATGACCACCTATCAGGCAGTATTTGCTGTCCTGCTGATCTTCTTCCTGGGCGACCTGGTGGGCGCCCTGACCAAGGCGAAAATTTCGTCCATGTTCGTCATTATGATGGGCTTTTTGGTCCTGTTCATGACCGGCATTTATCCCGACAATGTCATGGAAATCTCCGGCTTTGCCGGCGTGGCCAGCCTGGGCCAGTATTTCCTGCTGTTCAACATGGGCACCAGCGTGGATATCCCCACGCTCAAGCGTGAGTGGCGCACGGTGCTGTGCGCCACCGTGGGCATGGCTGCCGCCATTCTGGGCTGCGTCGTGGTCATTCCCCTGATTGGCAAGGAATACTCCATGGCCGCTGCCCCCGTGGTCAACGGCGGCATCGTCGCTACCACCACCATGGTGCAGGCCTGCGAGAATCTGGGTCTGGACACCGCCGCGGCTCTTGCCACCTTTGTCTATGCCGTGCAGAAGTTCGTGGGCACCCTGCCCGCTTCCAACTGCGGACTGAGCGTGGCCAAGGACCTGGTGGCCGACCTGCGGGCCAAGCACGCCGCTGATCCCGACTACAGCTGGTACAAGGAAATGGCCGGTGACAGCGCCGGCAACAAGAAGGCCCTGTTCTGGGAGAAGTACAAGAAGTACTACACCACCTTCATCTGCCTGGCCATTGCCGCCGCCATGATGCTGCTGGCCAACATTCTGGGCGACCTGTGCCAGGGCTGGGTGAACATGTCCATCTGGTGCATGGTGCTGGGCATCATCTGCCGCAACACCGGCCTGGTTCCCTCCAACCTGCTGCGGGACTATGCCAAGGCCAACGGCTTCTTCTCCTTCCTGTCCCTGTGCACCATCATTCCCTCCCTGGCCAAGGTGGACTGGGCCCAGCTGCCTGTCATCGGCTTCAAGGCCGTGGTGATTTTCGTGGCGGTGCTGATCTTCACCTTCATCGTGTTCTATCTGACTCCCGCCTGGAAGATCGTGGGCAGCAAGAACCTGTCCATTGGCATTGCCATGTGCCAGCTGATCGGCTATCCCGGCACGGAGCTCATCGCCACCGAGATTACCAACGCCGTGGCCCAGACCCCCGAGGAGCGGGACGCTATTTCTTCCAAGATCCAGACGGCATATGTCATCTCCGGCTTCACCTCCGTGACCATCCTCTCCGTGTTCATCGCCAGCTTCCTGGCCAAGCTCATGGGTGCCTGAGACGCGGGATATGCTCTTTTCCATCCTTCTTGAGCGCATCGCCATCATGGCCCTGCTGATGGCGGTTGGCGTATACCTGAGCCGGAAGGGCTTTCTCTCCGAGCAGGGCAGCCGGGATCTGGGTGCCATTTTGCTGCGGATCATCATTCCCTGCGTCATCATCAAATCCTACATCACGGAATACTCTCATCAGCGGCTCCTGGAGCTGGGGCTTTCCGCCCTGCTGGCTCTGATCAGCTATGTGGTGGCAATGCTCCTTTCCTATCTGGTCTTCGGCCAGCGCCGCCGCCTGGAGAATTTTGCCGCCGCCTTCTGCAATGCCGGCTTCATCGGCATTCCCCTGGTGCAGGCCGTGGTGGGCCAGAAGGGCGTCTTTTACATCGCCGCCTCCGTGGCCCTGCTGAACCTGTTCCAGTGGACCTACGGCGTCTACATCATGACCGGCCGGAAGGACACCATCTCCCCCAAGGCCATTGCCCGCAATCCGGTGGTAATCTCCATCGTCATCGGCGTCGCGCTGTTCTTGAGCCGGGTCACCCTGCCCGGCATCCTCACCAGCACCCTGGGGTATGTGGCGGATATGAACACCCCTGTGGCTATGATCCTCATGGGAACCTATCTTGCCCGGCTGCCGCTCCGGCGTATGCTGGACCGGCGGGCCGTTGGGTGCGTCCTCATGCGCCTTGTGGTGATTCCGGCCGCAGTAGGCCTGGTGTTCTGGCTGATGCCGGTGGACAATCTGCCCCTGATGACCGCGGTATTCCTCACCGCCGCCACCCCGGTGGGCGCCAACATCTGCGTGTTCGCCCAGCAGTACCGCTGCGACTATGAGTTCAGCGTGGTCACCGTATGCCTGAGCACGGTGCTCTCCGTTGTCACGGTGCCCGCCATGGTATTCCTGGCGCAAACCGCATTTTCCCATCCTTATTTCTAAACAGAAAGGACGTTAAAACCGCTATGCCGCAGTTTGATCCTCTCAAGTACGCCTTTGCCTCTCACCGCAATGTGGTCTATGCCACCAAGGGCATGGCCTGCTCCACCTCCCCCATCGCCTCTCAGGTGGGTCTGGAGATCCTCAAGTCCGGCGGCAACGCCATGGACGCCGCCATCGCCATGGCCACCACATTGCCGCTGGTGGAGCCCACCGGCAACGGCCTGGGCAGCGACTGCTTTGCCCTGATCTGGACAGACGGCCACCTCTATGGCCTGGACGGCTCCGGTGTCGCTCCCATGGCCCTGAGTGCCGACAAGGTCCGGGAAGCGGGCTACTCCGCCGTCCCCATGAACGGGTGGCTGCCCACCATGGTCCCCGGCGCCCCCAGCGCCTGGGCCGAGCTGCGCCGCCGCTTCGGCACCAAGTCCATGGCCGAGCTGATGGCTCCCGCCATCTCCTACGCCCGGGACGGCTTCTGCATCCCCGTCAATGTCTATAAGCAGTGGAAGGCCGAGGTGGTGCGCTTCACCGCCGCCGCCAAGGAAGATCCCGCCGTCTTCGGCCCCTGGTTGGAGTACTTCACCAAAAACGGCCAGCCCTACGCCCCCGGCGAGCGCTTCTATAACCCCGACTACGCCGCCACCCTGGAGTCTCTGGCCGAGAGTGACTGCGAGAGCTACTACCGCGGCGAGATCATGAAGAAG
The DNA here is from genome assembly GCA_902490355.1 of uncultured Oscillibacter sp. Classification (GTDB taxonomy): domain Bacteria; phylum Bacillota; class Clostridia; order Oscillospirales; family Oscillospiraceae; genus Oscillibacter. The sequence continues at coordinate 14,021 of CABUDN010000014.1, read as the reverse complement.
ATCGTGGACTTCTCCAACCGCACCGGCGGCTTCTTCGCCGAGAGCGACTTCACCAACTACAAGGCCCAGTGGGTGGAGCCCATCTCCGTCAACTACAAGGGCTATGACGTCTTTGAGATGCCCCCCAACGGCCACGGCATCACCGCCCTCATGGCGCTGAACATGCTCAAGGGCCTGGATCTGGGCGATTCCCGGGAGTGCGCCGACGTCTATCACAAGATGATCGAGGCCACCAAGCTGGCCTTCGTGGACACCAAGAAGTTCGTGGCCGACCCCCGCTACATGCGCACCAAGGTCTCCGACATGCTCTCCGAGCGGTATGCCGCTGTGCGCCGGGCCCTCATCACGGATCAGGCCGTCTATCCCGAGGCCGGCGATCCCTCCTGCGGCGGCACCGTGTATTTCTGCGTGGCGGACGGCCAGGGCAACATGGTCTCCTTCATCCAGAGCAACTACAACCGCTTCGGTTCCGGCATTGTCATCCCCGGCACCGGCATCACCCTCCAGGACCGGGGCGCCAACTTCTCCCTGGACCCCGAGAGCGACAACTACCTCCAAGGCGGCAAGAAGGCCTATCACACCATCATCCCCGGCTTCCTGGTCAAGGACGGCAAGGCAGTGGGTCCCTTCGGCGTCATGGGCGGCTTCATGCAGCCCCAGGGCCACGTCCAGGTCATTGTCAACACCGTGGATTACCACATGAATCCCCAGGAGTGCCTGGACGCGCCCCGCTTCCAGTGGGTGGGCGAGAAAAAGGTCCAGCTGGAGCGGGAAGTTCCCGCCCACATCGCCCAGAAGCTGGCCGACATGGGCCACCAGGTGGAAATCGTCAACTCCAACCTGGGCATGGGCCGCGGTCAGATCATCTGGCGCATGGACGACGGCACCCTGGTGGGCGGTACGGAGCCCCGGGCCGACGGCACGATTGCAGCCTGGTAAAAAATATGATATGATCACTATGATCCGGCGGCCGCGCACCAAAATTGGTGCGCGGCGCGCCAGCGTTATCACATCTATCACATTCAAGAAAGAAGGCACAACATGCTGCGCGACTTACTGATCCTCTACACCCTGTTTTTCCGCATGGGCGCCGTGACCTTCGGCGGCGGTTACGCCATGCTGCCGATCCTGCGGCGGGAAATCATCCAGAACCACCAGTGGATGGATGAGGAAACCATCATGGATTACTATGCCCTGAGTCAGGGGCTCCCCGGCATCATTGCCATCAACGTCTCCGTGTTCATCGGCTACCGCCGCCGCGGAATTCCCGGCGGTGTGGCCGCTGCTTTGGGCATGGTCTCCCCCTGCATCATCATCATTTCCATCATTGCATTCTTCCTCTCCAGCTTCCAGGACAATCCCTATGTCCAGCACGCCCTGGCCGGTATCTCCGTATGCGTGGCAGCCCTGATTCTGGACGCGGTCATCAGTATGTGGAAAAAAGGCGTCAAGGACACATTCGGCATCGTGGTCTGCCTGGTGATGCTGTGCCTGAGCGTCTTTACCGACCTGTCCCCCATTCTGCTGGTCATTGCCTGCGCCCTGCTGGGTATCGGCGCCAAAAAAATTACCGGCAGCGTCCGGAAGGAGGGTGAAGGGAAATGATTTACTTACAGCTCTTTTGGGAATTCCTGAAAATCGGCCTCTTCGCCGTGGGCGGCGGCATGGCCACGTTGCCCTTCCTGCAGGATCTGGCGGAGTCCACCGGCTGGTACTCCCAGTCCCTCATCACGGACATGATCGCCATTTCCGAATCCACCCCCGGCCCCATCGGCATCAACATGGCCACTTATGTGGGCTGCAATGTGGCCGGATTCTTCGGCGGCGTGGTCGCCACCATGGGCGAAATTCTGCCCTCCATTGTCATTGTCGTTCTCATCTCCAAATCCCTGGACCGCTTCCGGGGCAGCAAGCTGGTGGATTCCGCCTTCTACGGACTGCGTCCCGCCGTCACCGGCCTCATTGCCGCCGCCGGCATCAGCGTGGTGCAGGTCTCCATGTTCCATCTGGACCTTTACAAGCAAACCGGCGCGCTGCTGGATCTCTTTGATTTCAAGAAGCTGATTTTCTTCGTCCTGGCCTTTGCCGCCATCAAGAAGTTCAAGCTTCACCCCATCGTCTACATGGCCTGTGCTGCGGTAATCGGCATTGTCCTGGCCTTTTAAACATTAAAAAAAACAGCCCCGCGTCCTGTTCGGACGCGGGGCTGTTTTTTAACGGGAGGTCTCCCCTTCCACAGACCATGCGGTGTGGTCCGTATGGAGCAGGTGATGTGCCTTCTCCCCCAGGGGCTTTTTCAGATAGGTGCGGTAGAGCGCCTGCACATCGGGATTCTCGTGGGAAAACCGGACCGGCGTCCGCGCATCCATCTGCCAGAGCCGGGCGCCCCGGACGGAAGCCAGCTCCGCGCCGTCCCGGATGGGCTGCCCGCCGCCGCCGGCGCAGCCGCCCGGACAGGCCATGACTTCCACGAAGTCATACTCCACCCGGCCGCTGTCCACGGCCTCCATGAGCCTGCGGGTATTGGCCAGACCGCTGACCACCGCCACCCGCACCTCGCCGGTGCCGGGAATGGAGAACACCGCCTCCTTCCACGGTTTTCCGCCCCGGATCTTGGAAAAGGCGTCCGGGTCCGGATTGCTCCCCGTGGCCAGGAAATAGGCGCTGCGCAGGGCGGCATCCATGACCCCGCCGGTGGCGCCGAAGATCACCGCGGCGCCGGTTCCGGTGCCCAGGGGGCTGTCGAAGGGCGCTTCCTCCAGGTCTCCGGGAACGATGCAGTCGCTGCGGAACAGCCGGCACATCTCCCGGGTGGTCAGCACCACATCCACATCCGGATTTCCAAAGGCGTTGCGCATAGTGGGCAGCTCGCACTCCGCCTTCTTGGCCGAACACGGCATAATCGAAACCACGCACATCTTTCGGGAATCGATTCCCATTTTTTCAGCAAAGTAGCTCTTGGCCACCGCGCCGAACATCTGCTGGGGAGACTTGGCGGTGGAGAGATTTTCGGTGTAGGAGGGGAACTGGGTTTTCACAAACCGCACCCAGCCGGGACAGCAGCTGGTAAACATGGGCCAGCGGTACTTCCCCCGGTGGGACAGCCGCTCCAGCAGCTCGCTGCCCTCTTCCATAATGGTGAGATCCGCGGCGAAATTGGTGTCAAAGACATAGTCGAACCCAATTCGCTTCAGGGCCGCCACCATCCGCCCTGTGGTAGCCTGCCGCTTGGGCAGGCCAAAGGCCTCCGCCCAGGCCACCCGCACTGCCGGCGCCACCTGGACCACCGTGGTGATCTCCGGGTCCGCCAGAGCCCGCAGGGCCCGGTTGGTATCATCCCGCACCGTCAGCGCTCCCGTGGGACAATGGGTCACGCACTGGCCGCAGAAGGTGCAGTCCGTATTCTTCAGGCTCCGGTTATAGCTCACGTCCACCGTGGTCCGGGAGCCGGTACCCGCCACGTCCCAAATGTGCATGCCCTGAATCTTGTCGCAGATCTGGATGCACCGCATGCACTTGATGCACTTGCTGGCCTCCCGCACAATGGGGACTTCCAGATCCACATGGGACCGCTCCAGCTGCACCTCATAGGGCTGGAAGTGGATGTTGAGATCGTGGGACAGCCTCTGCAGCTGGCAGTTGCCGCTGCGCACGCAGACCGTGCAGTTGGAGTTGTGCTGCGAGAGGATTAGCCGCAGATTCGTCTTGCGGGCCTGCCGCACCCGGGGAGAATTGGTGTGAATCACCATTCCCTCCGTCACAGCGGTATTGCACGCCGGAACCAGCCGCTCGGTTCCCTCCACTTCCACCATACACATGCGGCACGCGCCGATTTCGTTGATATCCTTCAAAAAGCACAGGTGCGGAATGGGAATTCCGGCCTGCTCCGCGGCCTTGAGAATGGTAGATCCCTTGGGGACCGTGAGGGTCCGGCCATCCATGCTGCATGTCACCATTTTTCCACACGCCCCCCTTTGAAGATTCCATAACCGAAGTGATCGCACCGCAGGCACCGGGAGGATTCCTGCACGGCCTCCTCCTTGGTCATGCCGCACTCTATGCACTGGAAGTCGCAGCGGCGATCCGCCGCCTCCCGGACTCCGCAGTTCACCCGTCCCCGGGGACCCAGGTCCGTCACCCGGGGCGTGGGGACTTTGACCTCCGTCTCAATCTCATGATGGAAGCCCAGATACTCGTCAATATTGGCCGCGGCCGCCTTGCCCGCCGCAATGGCCCGAATAACAGTGGCCGGACCGGTGACACAGTCGCCTCCGGCAAAGACGCCTTCCAGATCGGGCAGGCGGGTGCTGGAATCCGCCAGCAGCGTACCGCCCCGCTGAATCTGGATGCCGCTTTGCTCAAAGCCGTGGGACTCGATGCCCTGCCCGATGGCCACGATGATGATATCCGCCGGAATCCGCCGGGGTTCCACCGACGCAGTGCCGGGCCGGGGACGGCCCTGGCGGTCCACTTCCCCAATGATCTGGGGCTGCGTCCACAGCGCCGCCGCGCGGCCCTGGTCGTCCGCCTCAATCCGCAAGGGGGCCTGCAGGGTCAGAATCTCCGCGCCCTCGGCAACAGCTCCCTCTACTTCCTCCGCCTGGGCCGTCATATCCTCCTGACGGCGGCGGTAGACGCAGGTCACCTTGGCCGCTCCCAGGCGAATGGCGCTGCGAGTCACGTCCATGGCCACGTTGCCGCCGCCGATGACCACCACCCGCTGTCCGGTAAAGTCGGGCATCTCTTCGTCTCCGATGCGTCGCAGCAGCTCCACGGCGGAAATCACGCCCTGGCTGTCTTCCCCCTCAATCCCCGTTTTCTTATCGGTATGGGCGCCGATGGAAATATACAGGCAGTCATACCGGCGCTTGAGCTGGTCGAAGGTGATGTCCGTTCCCACGTCCACCCCCGTGCGGACCTGAATGCCCACGGAGAGAATGGAGGCAATCTCCGCCTCCAGCAGCTGCCGGGGCAGGCGGTAGCTGGGAATGCCGTAGCGCATCATGCCGCCCAGCTGCTTTTGCTTTTCGTATACCGTCACCCGGTGCCCCATCAGCGCCAGATAATAGGCCGCGGAAAGCCCGCCGGGACCGCCGCCGATGATGGCCACGGACTTGCCGGTGGCCGGAGCGGGCTGCGGCTGCGGCACCGGACCGGCATGGTCCACTGCATAGCGCTTGAGGCCCCGGATATTGATGGCATCGTCCACCATATTCCGGCGGCAGCGGGCCTCGCAGGGATGCTCGCAGATGTAGGCGCAGGAAACCGGGAAGGGATTGTCCTTGCGGATCAGGCGCACCGCGTCGGCGCAGCGTCCCTCGTTGACCAGCGCGATGTATCCGGGAATATCCACCCCAGCAGGGCACAGGGCCACGCAGGGCACCGGGTTTTTCAGGCTTCCCAGACAGCGGTGATGAAGAATGTGCTCTTCATAGTCGTCCCGGAAGCCCTTGAGCCCCATCAGCACCAGCTGCGCCGCATCCACGCCGATGGCGCAGTCCGCCGTATCCACGATCACCTGGGCGGTGTTCTCAATCCGACGCAGAATCCCCACGGGAGGATCTCCGTCCAGCACTTCCCGAATCATGTTGGAAAGCTGCGTCAGTCCGATGCGGCAAGGCACGCACTTGCCGCAGGTCTGCGCCTGACAGAGGTTGAGAAAATTCAGCGCCATATCCACCGGGCACAATCCCGGCGGGCTGGCGGCAATCCGCCGCTCCATATTCCGGTAAAGCTGCTCCACCACGGCCTGGGCCTGGCCGGGCATTTTGACTTCCAGTCTGCTCATTGGGGCTGATCCCTCCTTTCCCACAAGCATGGCACAAAACCCAGCGGCTGGCAAGAACCATTTTTGTGATTTTACATTGCAAAAGCCGTCTTTTTTCTTCTGCTTTCGTCTCTTTTTTACAAAACATTCCGGAGGACAACGGTCCTCCGGAATGTTTCATTCAGATTCTCTGGCAAATGGCTTCGCCCATAGCCCGGCAGCCCAATACGGCGCCGCCCTGGGCAATGTCGCCGCAGCGGCAGCCATCCTTGAGGGCCGCATCCACCGCGGCTTCCACCGCATCGGCCTCCGCCGCCATATCAAAGCTGTATCGCAGCATCATGGCCGCGGCCAGGATCGTACCGATGGGGTTGGCCTTGTCCTGCCCGGCAATGTCCGGCGCGGAGCCGTGGATCGGCTCATACAGGCCCCGGCTGCCCTCGCCCATGCTGGAGGAGGGAATCATGCCGATGGAGCCGGTGATCTGGCTGGCCTCGTCGGAGAGGATATCGCCGAAGAGGTTCTCCGTGACGATCACATCGAACTGACTGGGGTCCCGGACGATCTGCATGGCCGCGTTATCCACATACATGTGGAGAAGTTCCACATCCGGATACTCCGCCGCCACTTCCGTCACCACCCGGCGCCACAGCCGGGAGCAGTCCAGCACGTTGGCCTTATCCACGGAGGTTACCCGGCCGCGGCGCTTGCGGGCCATCTGGAAGGCCACGTGGGCCACCCGGCGGATCTCATGCTCGGAATAGGACATGATATCCGTGGCCTTCTGCTCGCCGTCCACCGTCTCAGTGGAATGGCTGCCGAAATACACGCCGCCGATGAGCTCCCGGACCACCACGAAATCAATGCCCCGGGCGGCAATATCGCTGCGCAGGGGGCAGGCCGCGGAGAGGTCTGCGAACATCCGGGCGGGCCGGATATTGGTGTACAGGCCCATGGCGCTGCGCAGCCGCAGCAATCCGCGTTCCGGCCGGTTGGCGGGAGGCTGGGCATCCCACTTGGGACCGCCCACGGCGCCCAGCAGCACGCTGTCGCAGCTCAGGCAGGTCTCCAGGCTGGAGTCCGGCAGGGGGACGCCGAAGGCGTCGATGGCGTTGCCGCCCATGGGCGCCTCGTGATAGGTGAAGGTGTGGCCAAACTTGGCAGCCACGGCGTCCAGTACCCGGATGGCCTCCCCCACGATTTCGGGGCCGATGCCGTCGCCCCGGATGACCGCAATGGACTTCTTCATTGTGCTGCCTCCTTTGCCTTGAGAGATGCCATGAGTCCGCCCTTGGCAATCATGTCCTTGATAAACGGCGGGAAGGGCTCGGCCTGATACGTCTCACCCTTGGTGACGTTGGTGATGACGCCGGTGTCAAAATCCACGCTCACCTCGTCGCCGTCGTCGATCCCGGCACTGGCGGCGGGGCACTCCAGAATGGCCAGGCCGATGTTGATGGCGTTGCGGTAGAAAATCCGGGCAAAGTTGGCCGCAATCACGCAGGAGATGCCGCTGGCCTTGATGGCAATGGGGGCATGCTCCCGGGAGGAGCCGCAGCCGAAGTTGACGCCGGCCACCATGATGTCGCCGTCCTTGACCTTGGTGACAAAGGTCTTGTCGATATCCTCCATGCAGTGGGAGGCCAGTTCCTGATGGTTCTGGCTGGCCAGATACCGGGCGGGAATGATCACGTCGGTATCCACGTGATCGCCGTACTTATGTACCGTTCCGTGTGCATTCATTTGCTCATAACCTCCTCGGGATGGCAGATATGGCCGGCTACGCCGGATGCGGCAGCCACAGCGGGAGAGGCCAGATACACCTCACTGTCCACATGGCCCATGCGGCCGACAAAGTTGCGGTTGGTGGTGGAGACGCAGCGCTCTCCGGCGGCCAGGCAGCCCATGTGGCCGCCCAGGCAGGGACCGCAGGTGGGGGTGGAGACGATGCAGCCCGCATCCAGGAAAATCTCGGTATACCCCTCGCGCATGCACTGGCGGTAGACCTCCTGGGTGGCGGGGATCACGATGCCCCGGACACCGGGCGCCAAATGGCGGCCCTTGAAGATCTCCGCCGCCGCGGCCAGATCGCTGAGCTGGCCGTTGGTGCACGAGCCGATGACGATCTGATCGATGGCGATGTCGCTGCCCTCCCGGGCGCTGTGGGCGTTCTCCGGCAGATGGGGCCAGGCCACGGTGCAGTCCACCTGGCTCAGGTCAATCTCCACGGTGCGCTCATACTCAGCGTCGGGATCGGCCTCGAAAGCGGTCCAGGGGCGGTTGACACGGCCCTCCACATAGGCCCGGGTGATGTCGTCCACGGGGAAAATGCCGTTTTTGGCACCGGCCTCAATGGCCATGTTGCAGATGGTCAGCCGGTCATAAATGGTCAGTTCCGCCACGCCGGGGCCGGTGAACTCCAGGGACTGGTACCGGGCGCCATCCACGCCGATCATGCCGATCAGGGTCAAAATGACGTCCTTGCCGGAGACGTAGGGCCGGAGCTTGCCGGTGAGGTTCACCCGGATGGCGGCGGGAACCTTGAACCAGGTCTCGCCCGCGGCCATGGCCGCGCCCATGTCCGTGGAGCCGACGCCGGTGGAGAAGGCGCCCAGGGCGCCGTAGGTGCAGGTGTGGGAGTCGGCGCCGATGACCGCCTCGCCGGGGGCCACCAGGCCCTGCTCCGGCAGGAGGGCGTGCTCGATGCCGGCGGCGCCGGTATCATAGAAATGGTCGATGTCGAAGCGCTTGGCAAAGGTCCGGCACTGCTTGCACTGCGTGGCGGCCTTGATGTCCTTGTTGGGGGTGAAGTGGTCCATCACCATGGCAATGCGGCTCTTGTCGAAGACCTTGCCGAAACCCGCGGCCTCAAACTCGTTGATGGCCACCGGGGTGGTGATATCGTTGCCCAGCACCAAATCCAGCTTTGCCTGGATCAGCTGTCCTGCCCGGACACTGTCCAATCCGGCATGGCGGGCCAGGATTTTTTGCGTCATGGTCATTCCCATTGTGTCTCTCTCCTTTTTTCAGTTGGCGGCTTCCATCATCTTGTTGATGCCGTTGACATAGGCCCGGATGGAGGACTCGATGATATCGGTGGAAAGGCCGGTGCCGGTATACGTGGCGCCGTTTTTGTCCTCCAGCTTCACCACGGCCTCGCCCACAGCGTCCTCGCCGTCGGTGACGGCGTTGAGGCTGAAGCTCTCCAGCCGGATGTCCTCCATGCCCAGCATCCGGTTGATGGCCTGGAAGGATGCGTCCAGAGGACCGGTGCCGATGGCCACGTCCTCCAGGACCTCATCGCCCCGCTGGAGCTTAATGTAGGAGGTGTTGGGCACGCCGTGGCCGGTGTTGACCACATGGCCCAGCAGCTTGCAGGTGCCGATGAAGGCGTTGCGCCGGTGGAGCACCAGAGCCTCGATATCGCTGCCGGTGATGTTCTTTTTCTTGTCCGCCAGATCCTTGAACCGGGCGAACACATTCTCCATCTCCTGATCGTCCAGCTCGTAACCCATGGACGCCAGCTTCTCCCGCAGAGCGTGCTTGCCGGAGTGCTTGCCCAGGACCATGGTGTTCTGGGGAATGCCCACGTCCGTGGACTTCATGATCTCATAGGTCTGGGCGTTGGAGATCACGCCGTGCTGGTGGATGCCGGACTCATGGGCAAAGGCGTTGGCGCCCACAATGGCCTTGCTGGGTGGGATGGGCACGCCGGTGATGTTGCTCAGGAGCTTGCTGGAGTTGTAAATCTGCCGGGTGTTGATGCCGGTTTCGGCCTCATAGAAGTCCCGCCGGGTGTGGAGGGCCATGACGATCTCCTCCAGGCTGGCGTTGCCCGCCCGCTCGCCGATGCCGTTGACCGTGCACTCCACCTGGGTGGCGCCGGCCTTGATGCAGGCCAGGGTGTTGGCTACCGCCATGCCCAGGTCATCGTGGCAGTGGACGGAGATGTCGGTCTTTTCAATGCCCTCCACATGCTCGCGCAGATACGCGATGAGCTCCGCCATCTCCTGGGGCGTGGAGTAGCCCACGGTGTCGGGTACGTTGAGCGTGGTGGCGCCGGCGGCCACGGCGTTGGTGTAGCACTGCGCCAAAAACGCCCGGTCGGAACGGGAGGCGTCCTCCGCGGAGAACTCGATGTCGTCGCAAAAGCTCTTGGCGTAGGCCACCATGGAGCTGATGCGCTCGAGGACCTGCTCCCGGGTCATCTTGAGCTTATACTCCATGTGGATATCGCTGGTGGCGAGGAACACGTGGATCCGGGGATGCTTGGCTTCCTTCACCGCATCCCAGGCGGCGTCAATGTCGCCCTTGGTGCAGCGGGCCAGGCTGGCCACGGTGCAGTTGGACACAGCGGCGGCAATGGTCTGCACGCTCTTGTGGTCCATGGGAGAGGCAATGGCAAATCCCGCCTCGATGACATCCACACCCAGCTTCTCCAGCTGGCGGGCCATTTCAATCTTCTCCGTCAGGTTCATGCTGCAGCCCGGGGACTGCTCGCCGTCTCTGAGGGTCGTGTCAAAAATCCGAATCCGTTTCATGCTGTTTTTTCCTCCTTGTCTCATGCCTTTGCGTCTTGAGGCAACAAAAAAGCCTCCGTCTCTTCCCTTGAAGAGACGAAAGCTATGCTTCCGCGGTACCACTCTCATTGGCAGAATTCTGCCCGCTCTCGACATCGGCCCGGCACTTACCGGACGAACACCGCCTCTTTGGTAACGGTGAGGAAACCCGTTTCCGCCTAAACAACCCGTCTCAGCGGAAATACTCGAGGGCCAGTGACATCTTTTCGCTGTGCATTGCCTCGCAGCAACCGGCAACTCTCTGAAGCGTCCCGAAAAGACTTTTTCCCTGTCATCGTATCTGGTGTTTTTTGTTGTTGCTATTTACCTTACAGGACTTCGCGCCGTTTGTCAAGACCGAATTTTCCCGTTTTTTGGCTGCCCGGTATGCTCCATGCCGGACGGAAGGGCGCTGCCCCTCCGTCCGGCATGGGCCTTATGTGCGGCGGAGCAGGCGCCGCAGCCATCCGCCGCCTGCGGGCTTGGGTGCCTTGGTCGGCGTCAGCTCCGGCGGATGATCCAGATAGTACTGCTGGACATTGACCGGCTCTCCCTGGCCGTCTCCGGCCGGCACATAGCTGCCGTCGGGCAGCAGCCGCCGGGCTTTGACATTGTCCGCCAGGATCCGCTCCAGATAGTCCCACAGGAAGTCCCGCAGCTCCGGGCTTTCCACCGGGCAGGCTACCTCCACCCGCCGCTCCTGATTGCGGGTCATGATATCCGCCGAGGACACATACATCTGCCGCAGATTTCCCTCACCGAAGCTGTAAATCCGGGAGTGCTCCAAAAACCGTCCCACCACACTGGTGACGGTGATGTGATCGGTCTTGCCGGGAATCCCCGGCACCAGGCAGCAGATGCCCCGGACAATCAGGTCCACCCGCACCCCCGCCTGGGACGCCCGGGCCAGCTGGTCGATCAGGTCCCGCTCCGTCACGGAGTTGGTCTTGATGATGATTCTGCCCCGCTCGCCCCGGGCAATCTCCGCGTCAATCAGACGCAGCAGGGTCTGCTTGAGCGACACCGGCGCCACCAGGAGCTTTTGGTAGCTGCCCCGCAGATCGCCGATGAGCATATTTTGGAAAAAGGCCACTGCGTCCGCCGCCAGGACCGGCGAGGCGCTCATGAGGCAAAAGTCCGTGTAGAGTCCGGCCGTCTTTTCGTTGTAGTTGCCGGTTCCCACCTGGGTGATGTACGAAAGGCCGCTTTTTTCCCGCCGGGTAATGAGACACAGCTTGGCATGGCATTTATAGCCGGTCGGGCCGTAGAGAATCCGGCACCCCGCTTCCTCCAGCTCCCGGGCCCAGGCGATGTTGTTCTGCTCATCAAACCGGGCCCGCAGCTCCACCAGCACGGTCACCGCTTTCCCGTTCTCCGCGGCGGCGCACAGGTGCTTGACAACCGCCGACTTCCGGGCCAGGCGGTAAACGGTGATCTGAATGGACAGCACCGCCGGGTCCGCCGCCGATTCCTTGAGCAGGTCCAAAAAGGGCTGCATGCTGTGATAGGGATAAAACAGCAGCACATCCCTCTGGCGCACCTGTTCCCACATGGGCACCTCCCGCATGAGATACCCGGGCCACTGGGGAACATGGGGCGGATAGAACAGCGCCAGGTCCTGGGGCTGGAGCTGATAGGCATACCCCAGCCGCAGCGGGCAGGTACAGCCATAGCTCTGGGCCGGCGTCAGCTTGAGCCGGCGCAGCAGCTGTTCCCGCAGGCCCGGTGCCTCTCCCTGCATTTCCAGCCGCACCGGTGAAAGCCGCTCTCTCTGGCGCAGCAGCTGGGACATGTGGCTGCGCATGTCCAGGTCCTCCTGGTCGAAGCGCTCATCATAGGAGATGTCGGCATTGCGGGTCACCGCCACCACCGCCTGCTCCTCCACCGCGTAGATCTTGAAAATCTTGTGGAGATGGTGCATCAGGATCGTCTCCGTGCGCACATAGGCGCCCGGACGGCCCGGCAGCTCCAAAATGGCCGGGGCCGTCTCCGGCACGCCCACAATGCCCAGCAGATGGCGTTCCCCGTCCCGCAGCAGCGCCGCGGCATAGAGCGCCTTATTCTTCAGATGGGGAAACGGATGGCTGGGGTCAATGATCTGGGGAGAGAGCAGCGGGCGGATATTTTCCCGGTAGTAGGCCTTCACATACTCCTTCTCCGGTCCCTTGAGCGCCCCGTAGGGCACATCCACCACGCCCCTGGCCGCCAAAGCCCTGCACACACTCTCATAAATGCTGTCCCGCCGGCGGATCATGGGACCCACGGCTTCATAAATCAGCGTCAGCTGCTGGGCCGGCGTATGCCCGCCCTTGTTGTCCAGCGCCTCCGGATCCAGCATGGAAAGGTCTAGCAGGCTCCCCACCCGAACCATGAAAAATTCATCGAGATTGCTGGTGAAAATGGACAGGAAGCGAAACCGCTCCATCAAAGGCACCGTTTCATCCGCCGCCTCTTCCAGTACCCTCTGGTTGAATTTCAGCCAGCTCAGCTCCCGGTCCTGGGTATAGCTCAGGTCCCGATCAGCTTGTGACACAAATATCCCTCCCTGACGCCGTTTTGGCTGATATAGAGTTCCCCGCTGCACAGCGCGCTGCACACGGCGTCCATCAGCACCACACCCGGCAAAATCGTGTGAATCCGGTCCGGACAGGCATTGAGAATCAGCTTCCGGGCGCCCGGGTCCCGCCGCAGCAGCATCTTTTTGAGCTTATGCAGCTCCTGGGGCGTCATGCGCCGCTCCAGAACAGGACGGTCCTTCCAGGCATTGGTGATTTTCAAGGCCGCCCGGGCGGTGCCGCCCACGCCGCACACCCGGCCCGCCTTCCGCTCCGGCAGGTTGGCCGCCTTGAGCGCCTTGCGCACCGCCTGCTCAATGGCCTCCAGCTCCCTGCGCTTGGGCCAGATTCCGGAGACATACCGGTTGAAGAGGTTCAGCGAGCCAATCGGCAAACTCTGGGCCCGGAGAATCCGTCCGTCCCGCACCTCCACGATCTCCGTGCTGCCGCCGCCGATATCGAACATGGCGCCGTCCCGCATCTCCAGGGTCCGCATGGCGCCGTAATAGCCCAGCTGAGCCTCCTCGTCTCCGGAGATGACGTCCACATCGATGCCCGTAAGGTCCCGGATCATGGCCACCGCCTCCTCCGTATTGCGGATATTCCGCAGGGACGCCGTGGCAAAGACATGCATCTGCTCCATGCCGAACTGATGGAGCAGAGACCGGAAATTGGTCAGGGCGACGCAGGCCCGGCGGATTCCCGCTTCGGAGAGCACGCCATCACTGATATAGTTGACCAGGCCTGCCATTTCCTTTTCTGAAAACAGCCGCTCGAAGCCGCCCTCCGGCAGCGTATGATAAACGGACAGCCGGATCGTATTGGACCCCAGGTCCGCAATGGCATAATTCATTCCGCTTCCTCCTTGCTGCAAATGCTTCCTTTATCACATCATATAGGATGCCGCTTTTTTTGTAAAATACAAAATCCTGATCGTGTTAAATTGGGGTTAAATTTCGACATCGTTCTCCCTCCCGGCAAAACAACAGCCCCCGTGCCGCACAGGCACGGGGGCTCAGTCTGTCAAAAAAGTGGCTGTGCCACTTTTTTGACAGAGACACAGCCCACCGCGCGCAGGGTTTGTCCGCTATGAGCGGACAAACCCCACACTTGCGGGCTGCAAAGTATTTTCTCCGACGC
>CABUDN010000013.1 GCA_902490355.1 uncultured Oscillibacter sp. | reverse complement strand
CGAGATAAAGGAATGTGACTGGAGTTCAGACGTGTGCTCTTCCGATCTACCCACATCTCCACCGGCGGCGGCGCCTCTCTGGAATTCCTGGAAGGCAAGGAGCTGCCCGGTGTGGCCTGCCTGCTGGACCGGTAATATTGGCCCCGCAGGAGCTGTATTCCAAGCTCTTCCAAAAACAGCGCACACAGTTTGAACAAGGGGGGACCTGCGGTCCCCCCTGCTCATACCTGAAAACGGCGTTCTTCCGTGGAAGAATCCGCCGAAAAGCTTGACAAATGCACCGCTTTTCGCTATAAATTAATGGGTTTATACATCACCTGTCCCGCCAGGCAGGACGTGCCGCGTATGATTTTTTCATAGACTGTAAAAGGAGACATGAACAACATGAACCGCAGATATCGCAAGACCGTGATCGCCGGTAACTGGAAAATGAACATGACCGCTACCGAAACCAAGAAGTTTGCCGAGGAGATCAAGAAGATTATGCCCCGCGCCAAGTGGTGCGAGACGCTGATCTGCGTCCCCGCCTGCAACATTTCCACTGCCCTCAAGGCCTTCAAGGACCTGCGGATCTCCGTGGGCGCCGAAAACGTCTATTTTGAGGAAAAGGGCGCTTACACCGGCGAGGTCTCTGCCGATATGCTCCGGGACCTGGGCGTCAAGTATGTCATCGTGGGCCACAGCGAGCGCCGGCAGTATTTCTGCGAAACCGACACCACCGTCAACAAGAAGGTCCACGCCGTCCTGAACGCCGGCATGAACCCCATCATCTGCGTGGGCGAGAGCCTGGAGCAGCGTGAAACCGGCGTCACCGCCGAGTGGATCGCCCTGCAGGTCAAGAGCGCCCTGTACGGCGTCCCCGCCGACAAGCTGCGCCGCTGCATCATTGCCTATGAGCCCATCTGGGCCATCGGCACCGGCAAGACCGCTACCGCCGAACAGGCCGGTGAGGTCTGCAGCGCCATCCGCGCCACCATCCGCGGCCTCTACGGCGCCCGGGTGGCCCGTTCCGTTACCATTCAGTACGGCGGTTCCATGAATCCCAAGAACGCCGCCGAGCTGCTTGCCCAGCCCGACATTGACGGCGGCCTCATCGGAGGCGCCGCCCTCAAGCCGGATCAGTTTGTGGATATCATCAACGCCGCCAATCAGGAGTGAGTCTCTCCCGTTCCGGCGGCCCGCCGTCTGAGAACGCCTGGCCAATGCCAGCGAAATGAGGAAATGGATTCTATGAATAAAACACCGACTACTCTGATTATTATGGATGGCTTCGGTCTGCGGTCCGAAGCCTCCGGCAACGCCATCCGCACTGCCGCCACGCCCCGGCTGGACCAGTTTTTCCAGGACTTTGCCCACACCGAGCTCTCCGCTTCCGGTCTGGATGTGGGGCTGCCCGCCGGCCAGATGGGCAACAGTGAGGTGGGCCACACCAACATCGGCGCGGGCCGGGTGGTCTTTCAGGACCTGCCCCGCATCACCAAGTCCATTGCAGACGGAGATTTCTTCCAGAACCCCGCGTATCTCCACGCCATGGACCAGTGCCTGCAAAACGATACCTCCCTGCATCTGATGGGCCTGCTGTCCGACGGCGGCGTCCACTCTCACCTCGATCATCTCTTTGCCCTGCTGCGCATGGCCAAGGACAAGGGCCTGACCAAGGTCTTCATCCACGCCTTCCTGGACGGTCGGGATGTCTCCCCCACCTCCGGCGCGGATTTCGTGGCCCGTACCGTGGAAGCCTGCCGGGAAATCGGCGTAGGCCGCATCGCCACCGTGATGGGCCGCTACTACGCCATGGACCGCGACAAGCGCTGGGACCGGGTGGAGCAGGCCTATGACGCCATGGTCTACGGCGAAGGCGCCACCTTCAATCCCGTGCCCGTGGCTGCCGTGAAGGATTCCTATGCCGCCGGCATCACCGATGAATTTGTCGAGCCCGTGGTGTGCGACAGCGAGGGCACGATCTCCGACAACGACAGCGTGATCTTCTTCAACTTCCGTCCCGACCGGGCCCGGGAGATTACCCGTGCGCTGGTGGATCCGAACTTTGACGGCTTTACCCGTCAGTTCTTCCCCCTGACCTTCGTGTGCAACACGGAGTATGACGCCACCATGCCCAACGTGGAGGTGGCCTTCCCCCGCACCAGCGTGCGCAACGGTCTGGGCGAGTACCTCAGCCAGATGGGCATGACCCAGCTGCGCATCGCCGAGACGGAGAAGTACGCCCATGTGACCTTCTTCTTCAACGGCGGCTCCGAGACGGTCTTCCCCGGCGAGGACCGGGTACTGGTGGCGTCTCCCAAGGTGGCCACCTATGATCTCCAGCCGGAGATGAGCGCCCACGAAGTGGCTGACAAGTGCGTCGAGCGCATTGAGTCCGGCGCCTATGACGTCATCATCCTCAACTTTGCCAACTGCGACATGGTGGGCCACACCGGCGTCTTTGACGCAGCGGTGAAGGCTGTGGAAACCGTGGATACCTGCGTGGGCCAGGTGGTGGATGCCACGCTGAAGATGGGCGGCATCGCCATGATCACCGCCGACCACGGCAACGCCGAGCAGATGACCGAGCCCGACGGCAGCCCCATGACCGCCCATACCACCAATCCCGTGCCCTTCATTCTCTGCGGTGCCGGCACGGAGCTGCGCAGCGGCGGACGCCTGGCGGACATTGCGCCCACGATTCTGGATGTAATGGGACTGGCCTGTCCTCCGGAAATGGACGGCAAGACGCTCATTGTGAAATAATGTCTCCTGAAAAGAGGCCGCCGGGAAGGCGGCCTCTTTTTTGTATAACTTCTGGAAATTGCGTCCATACTTCCCTCAGACCCAAAAATCGAGGGAGGGATCACATGCAAAACAAACTCAAATCCGTACTGGGCGGCAGCGGCTTCTACATTCTGGCGGCCGTGTGCCTGCTGGCCGTCGGTGTGGGCGGATACCGCCTGCTGCTGGGCGGCCCCGCCAGCCCTGAACCGGATGCTGACCAGCCGGCCCAGGAGGCTGCCGCCCCCACCCAGGACATCCAGGAGGAAACACCGGATGAAGCGCCTGTGGAAACCATTGTTCCCCAGGTAACGCAGGAAGAGCCCGCTTCCGCTGAGGCAGACATTCCGGCATCCATGCCGGAGGTCCCGGTGGATGACACCCCCGTGGTGGCACAGGCGCCTCAGCTGATCGTCTCACCGCTCAACGGTGATGTAGTCGCAGCGTTCTCCGTGGATGAACTGATCTACAACCCCACCCTGGAGGACTGGCGCACCCACGACGGCGTGGACATCTTCGCCAAACCCGGTACCACGGTCCTGGCCGCCTGCTCCGGCACCGTCTCCAGCATTACGGACGATGCCATGATGGGCACCACCGTGGTCATCGACCATGACGGCGGGTATCAAACCACTTACGCCAACCTCCAGGCAACGCCCACCGTTCAGGAGGGAGACACCGTCTCTGCCGGTGAGATTATCGGCGCGGTGGGTACGACCGCTGCCGCCGAAACCGCCCAGGGCCCCCATCTGCACTTCGGCGTCACACTGGATGGAGAAGCGATCGACCCCCAGGAATTCCTCAATTCGTAACCCGCAGCAAAGGCCCGGCGCCGATGGCGCCGGGCCTTTGTGATTTCGTCACGGTATCTTCCCCTGCTCCGGCATACAATGGTCTCATCCAAATCAGGGAGGCTGCTTTATGAATCCAAACCCCATCCGTATTTCCCGCCGGGCCCTCGTCCGGGAGGATACCTGTGTGGCCTGCGGCTGCTGTGTCAAGGTCTGTCCCCGGGGGGCCATTCAGATCCTGCGGGGCATCACCGCCCGGGTCAATCGGGCCCGGTGCATCGGCTGCGGCAAATGCGTGCGGGAGTGTCCCGCCAGCGTCATCACATGGGAGGAAACCGCAGGATGAAAAAACATTGGTATGATTATCTCTGGATCGTCTCCCTGGCGTACTTATGTCTGGGATTTTTCAACATTCTCTTCGCCTGGCTGGGCCTGGCGTGCTTCTTCATCCCGCTGATCATGGCTGCTGCCGGCGGCACCAAGGGCTACTGCAACCGCTACTGCGGCCGGGGACAGCTCTTTTCCCTGCTGGGCGGGCGCTTCGGTCTTTCCCGCCGGCGGGACGTCCCCGCCTGGATGAAAAGCCGCTGGTTCCGCTATGGCTTCCTCATCTTTTTCCTGGTGATGTTTTGCCAGATGCTCTTCACCACCGCCCTGGTATTCTCCGGCACGCAGGATCTGCGGCAGGCGGTGACTCTGCTGTGGACCTTCCGCCTGCCCTGGCAGTGGGCGTACCACGGCGGCTCAGCTCCCTGGGTCGCCCAGTTCGCCTTCGGTTTTTACAGCGTAATGCTCACCTCCACGGTCCTGGGCCTGGTAACCATGGTTCTCTGCAAACCCCGTTCCTGGTGCGTCTACTGTCCCATGGGGACCATGACCCAGCTGATCTGCCGGGCCAAAAACGGCCATCGTCCCCTGGAGGAATCCGAAATGTGACAAACGCACAGAACTGCCAATGCCGCTGTGCTATCCTGTATACAACAAACAATCCAACAAGGAGGAACCGAATATGTCTGTTTCCATTACCAAGAACAATTTCCAGGAAGAAGTCCTGCAAAGCTCCGTCCCCGTCCTGCTGGACTTTTGGGCCAGCTGGTGCGGCCCGTGCCGGATGGTGGCTCCGGTGCTGGAGGAAATCGCCGCCCAGCGTCCCGACATTAAGGTCGGCAAAATCAATGTGGATGAACAGCCTGAGCTGGCCCAGGCCTTCCAGGTCATGAGCATTCCCACCCTGGTGGTCATGAAGGACGGCAAGGTCACTGCACAATCCGTGGGCGCCCGGCCCAAAAGCCAGATCCTGGCCATGCTTTGATTCCATACACTATTAAAAACAAACATCGCCGCGGCACCATCAAGCACCGCGGCGATGCCGCTATCATTCAAACGGAAGCTGGACGCAGCGCCTCCAGGCGCCGCCGGTCCGTAATGGCCACGGTTCCCCGGCTCAGACGCACCATCCCCTCGCTTTGGAAATAGCGCAGCATCCGGGTCACCACCTCCCGGGCCGTTCCCAGGTGGTTGGCAATCTGCTCATGGGTCAGGCGCAGCGTGTCCGTATGCTCCAGCTCGCTTTCCTCCAGCAAAAACGCGGCCAAGCGGCGGTCCATACTCTGCCACATCACCTGCTCCACCAGCCACATCACCTCGGAAAACCGCCGGGCCATGAGCGTGTTGACATAGCCCGCCGCCGCTGCCGACTCATGGGAAATCTGCCGGAACACATCCGGCGGGATCACCCACACCGTGCTGTCCTGCTCGGCTTCCACCGTGAGATCCATCTGGGCGGTACCCAGAACACAGGAGGCGGAAAACAAACAGATCTCCCCGGCTGTGAGCCGGTAGAGCGTCACCTCCCGGCCATCCTGAGAGAGCACATATGCCCGCAGGCGGCCGGAACGCAATACCAGCAATCCCACGCAGTCCGTCCCGGCACCGGAGAGCACCGCTCCCGCCGGAACTTCCCGCAGCACGGCCCGCTGGGTAATCAATGCCTGCTGCGATGCGCTCAGCTGATCCCAAAAGGGAACCGTCTCCCGAAGTTCCATCTTGTCCTCCTCCTTTTCCGCCTCGAGTATACGGAAATTCTCCGTCTGTGTCAAGAAACCCTTGACGGATCGCCACAATCCGCTACAATAGTTCCACCTGCCCTTTTGCATTTCCTGCAGGGCGGGATTCATTTCAACAGCAAAGGAGACACTTCGTGCAATATCTCATTTCCTTTTTGGAGGGAATCATCACCTTTCTCTCCCCCTGTCTGCTGCCTATGCTGCCCATCTATATCTCCTACTTTGCAGGCGGCGGTGTACGCTCGACCCGCCGCACCCTCACCTGCGCCGCAGGATTCGTACTGGGCTTTACCATCTCCTTCGTGGCCATGGGCGCTCTGGCCGGAACCATCGGCAGTGCCCTCAAGGCCCACCAAACCGCCGTCAATCTTCTCTCCGGCCTGGTGGTGATCTTCTTCGGGCTGAACTTTCTGGGCGTATTCCGCATTCAGCTCTTTCGGGGCGGCAGCGGCCGGGGCGTGAATACCGCAAACCTCGGCTTTTTCTCCTCCGCCCTGTTTGGACTGGTGTTCTCCGTGGGCTGGACTCCCTGCGTGGGCGCGTTCCTGGGCTCAGCCTTGATGCTGGCCTCCCAGCAGGGTCATGTAGCCGCAGGTATGGCCATGCTGCTGGCCTATTCCCTCGGTCTGGGCGTTCCGTTTTTGCTCAGCGCGGTGCTGATTGACCGTCTCAAAGGCGCCTTTGACTGGATCAAGCGCAATTACCGCATCATCAACACCATCAGCGGCGGACTGCTGGTACTGGTGGGCATTCTCATGGCCACCGGGACCCTGGGACGCCTCATCAGCCTGCTCAGCTGAAAGGAGACCGGATATGAACAAGAAAACCCAACTGATTGTCCTGACGCTGATCCTGGTAGCGGTCCTGGCCGGTGCCGGCATCCTGTACAGCCGTCTCTCCGCCGGAGCAGAGACCGGCCAGCTCTCTTCCACCACCTCCCCGGACAGTACCGCCTCGTCCGACTCTGCCGCGTCTGAATCCCAGACTCCTTCCGCCGAGCCTCCGGCACAGGAGGACGGCACATCTCAGGACGCGGAAACGCCTGCTCAGGAAGAATCCGCCGACACCCAGTCGGAGATTCCGGAAGCACCGGATTTCACTGTGGTGGACGCCGACGGCAACGAGGTCCATCTCTCCGATTTTCGGGGCACCCCCGTGGTGCTGAACTTCTGGGCAAGCTGGTGCGGTCCGTGCAAAAGCGAAATGCCGGACTTTGACGATGCCGCCGCCCGGCTGGCCGGTCAGGTCCAGTTTCTGCTGGTCAATATGACCGACGGTTCCCGGGAGACGCTGGAATCCGCACAGGCCTACCTGGAGGAGACGGGAATCACCGCACCGGCATACTTCGACACGTCGTACAGCGCCGCCATTGCCTACGGCGTCACCTCCCTGCCCACCACCTATTTCATCGATGCCCAGGGCGGCGCGGTGGCGCGGGCCATGGGCGCCATCGATGCCGACACTCTGCAAAAAGGCATCGACATGATCCTGCCCCCTGCGGAATAAACCGGAATCGAGAAAAAAGACGGCTGTGCAATGCACAGCCGTCTTTTTGATTGGATCAGTCGTCCATGATCTGGGCCATCCGGGCACTGGCGGAACGAACGGTCCGCCGTAGGAACACAATACTCAAACCCAGGGCAACCACCTCAGCGATGGGGAACGCCCACCATACCAGCTCCAGCTTTCCCAGCTGAGACAGCAGCCACGCCGTGGGCAGCAGCACCATCAGCTGCCGGCACACGGAGACGATCATGCTGTAAAACGGATTGCCGATGGCCTGGCACACAGAACCGGCAATCACGGAGAAGCCAGCCATCAGGAAGGAGATGCTGATGATCCGCAGGGCGGGCTTACCGATGGTCAGCATGGATTCGGAGGCATCGAAGAAATTCAGCAGCGTATCAGGGAACAGCTGGAAAATCAGGAAGCCCACCGCCATGATGGCTATGGCTGTAAAAATGGTCAGCCGCACCGTCTTCCACACCCGCTGGGGCCGGGCCGCACCGAAGTTGTAGGAGATGATGGGCACCATGCCGTTGTTCAGGCCGAACACCGGCATGAACACGAAGCTCTGCAGCTTGAAATACGCACCAAACACCGCCGTGGCAGTGGGGGTGAAGACGAAGAGGATCTTGTTCATGCCAAAGGTCATCACCGAGCCGATGGACTGCATCACGATGGAGGGCAGACCCACCCGGTAGATCTCCCGCACCACAAAGCGGTCAAAGCGGATCAGACGGGCCCGGATGTGAATCTCCGGGTTGAGCTTGAGGTTCATAATCACAGCCAGGATGGCGGCCACAATCTGTCCCAGTACCGTGGCCACCGCGGCGCCGGCCACTTCCAGCCGGGGTGCACCCAGCAGGCCGAAGATCAAAATGGGGTCCATGATGATATTGATGAGGGCGCCCACCAGCTGGGTGCACATGGCCAGTGTGGTCCGTCCGGTAGACTGGAGCAGCCGCTCAAAGCAGAACTGGCTGAACACACCCACAGACAGTCCCAGGCAGATGCGGGTATACTGCGTGCCCATTTCCACGATCTCCGGCACGGAGGCTGCCTGCGCCATGAAGAAGGGCCGGGAGAGGAAAATGCCGATCAGGGCAAACACCACAAAGCTGCACAGGGACAGGAAAATACCCGTACCTGCAGCCCGGTCCGCCATCTCCTGCTTCTTTTCTCCCAGGGACCGGGACAGCAGGGCATTGATGCCCACAGCGGTACCCGCGCCCACGGCAATCATCAGATTCTGAAGGGGGAACGCCAGCGACACCGCGTTGAGGGCATTCTCACTGAGCATGGCCACGAACACGCTGTCCACCACATTATAAAGCGCCTGCACCAGCATGGAGATCATCATTGGGATCGCCATACCGGCCAGCAGCCTGCCGATCGGCAGGACACCCATTTTGTTTTCCTGCGGGGCCGCCCCTGCGGCCGGAGTTTTGTTTTCCATCGTATGTGATAGTCCTTTCTCTATAATTTCAGAAAAAGGACGCGGCCTGAGCCGCGCCTTTCCTGATGGTTTCCGTTTCTCCGCGCGAAGCGGAACTCACTTTTTCAGTTCACCGGTGGCCAGCTGGGTGAGGTACGCATTGAGGAACCCATCCAGATCGCCATCCATTACATTGTCAATATTGCCGGTCTCATAACCGGTGCGGGTATCTTTGACCATCTGATAGGGCATGAACACATAAGAGCGGATCTGACTGCCCCACTCGATTTTCATCTGCACGCCCTTAATGTCGGAAATCTTCTCGGCATGCTGCTGCGCCTTGAGTTCCAGCAGCTTGGCCCGCAGCATCTTCATGCAGTTATCCTTGTTCTGGAACTGGCTGCGCTCCTGCTGGGAGGCCACCACAATGCCCGTGGGCTTGTGGATCAGCCGAACGGCAGAGGAGGTCTTATTGACGTGCTGGCCGCCGGCGCCGGAGGCGCGGTACACCTGCATCTCGATATCCTCGTCCCGGATCTCGATGGTCTCGTCGTTTTCAATCTCCGGCATGACCTCCACGGCAGCGAAAGAGGTCTGACGGCGGGCATTGGCGTCAAAGGGAGACACCCGCACCAGACGGTGCACGCCGTTTTCACTCTTCAAAAGGCCATAGGCATTCTCGCCTTCAATGGAGATCGCGGCAGACTTGATGCCCGCCTCGTCGCCGTCTTCATAGTCCAGAATCTTGTAGGTAAAGCCGTGACGCTCCACCCAGCGGGTATACATCCGGTAGAGCATCTGCGCCCAGTCCTGGGCCTCGGTACCGCCGGCACCGGCATGGAACTGCAAAATGGCATTGGAGGAATCGTACTCACCGGAGAGCAGAGTGGTCATCCGGGTCTCTTCCACCTTCTCCTCCAGAGCGGCATACTCCGTCTTGAGTTCCTCCAGCAGCTCCGGATCGTCCGCTTCCTGGCCCATCTCACAAAGAGCCGTGAGATCCTCCCAGGAAGAGACCAGCTTTTCCTGCCGGGAAATTTTGTTTTGCAGCTGCTTGAGCCGCATCTGCACCTTCTGAGAACGCTCCAGATCGTTCCAGAAGCCGTCCTGCGCGGTCTCGTCTTCCAGACGCTGCGCCTCCTGACGGGCGCTTTCAATATCCAGTGCGGCGGAGAGTTTGTCCAGCTCCGGCCGCAGATCCCGCAGCTTCTGCTTATAGGCATCATATTCAATCAAAGCCATGGTTGTTTCTCCGTCCTTTGAATTTCATTAACCATAGTATTATATCGGAGAGTCATTTATTTGTAAAGAAAAACCTGCTTTCTATTAAAAAAAATTGCTTGTTCATAATTTGTTCATGATTTGTTCGGGCATTTCCGGTATGTTACAAGAAGAAATGTTTTAGGCAGAACAAATACCTGTGCAGTTCGTCTGAAAAATGGGAGGTTGCATATGAGAGGATTCTGGTCCAGAAAGCTGCCGGCCGGCCTGCTGGCAGCCGTCATGGCGCTGAGCCTGACGCCTGTCGCCTTTGCGGCAGATTGCGGCCATAACAATTGGAGTGCCTGGCAAAAACTGGACGCTTCGCAGCATCAGCGCAGATGTCAGTCCGACGATTGTGACGGCATACAGGTAGCTCCCCACAAGTGGGCCGCCGCCTATGAGACCGACGCCGGTTCCCACTGGCAGGTGTGTTCCGACTGCGGCGCGCAAACCGCTAAAGCAGCCCATACTTACAGCGGTACCATGAAGTCCGATTCCACCGGCCACTGGGATGAGTGCACCGTGTGCGGCTATAAGGACAACCTGGGCGGACACATGGACCCCAACAACGACGGCAAGTGCGATACCTGCGGATATTCCATGGGCACCGCCAGCGTCACCGTGACCTTTGTCAACGGTTCCCGCACGTATAAGACCCAGAGCGTCAAGTCGGGCTCTGCGCCTTCCAACCCGGGCACGCCCACCCGCTCTTCCGACGGCCGGAACTACACCTTCAAGGGCTGGACCACCAAGGACCCCGGCTCCTCCGCGCTGTACAGCGGACAGTCCTACCTCACTTCCTCCGAAGTGTCCCGGACCTCCGTCTCCGGCAATACCACCTATTATGCCCTGTACACCAAGAACCGCTCCAGCTCCAGTGATATCACCTACGAGGTCGATCCGGGCAAGAGCGTGTCTTTCGACCGGGCCGACTTCAAGGAATTCTTTGAGGACGAGTGCGACGAGGACGATACCTTCCGGTACGTGGTTTTCTACGCCGACAGCTCCCTCAAATCCTCCAACGGCAAGCTCTACCATGATTACGAGGGCAAGGACGAGGAGAGCTTCTCCCGCTCCGACCTGGAAGATTATGAATTCTACTACAAGTCCGAGGATTATCTCATCGACGATCTGACCTTCGTGGCAGATGAAGATGCCGACGGCGAGACTGTCACCCTGGAATTCCGGGCCTACGGCGATGATGAGCGTGTGGACGGCACCGTCACCATTGAGATCGGCGACACCGATACGGACAAGGGTGACATCACCTACAAGGTGGATCCGGACGACAGCGTGGACTTTGACCGGGCAGACTTCAAGGAGTACTTCGACGACGAGTTCGACGGCGACGACACCTTCCGCTATGTGGTCTTCTACGCCGACAGCTCCCTCAAGTCCTCCAACGGCCGGCTGTATCACGACTATGACGGCAAGGACGAGGAGGAATTCTCTCGTTCTGATCTGGAAGATTATGAATTCTACTACAAGTCCGAAGACTACCTCATCGACGATCTGACCTTTGTGGCCGACGAAGACGCCGACGGCAAGACCGTCACCCTGGAGTTCACCGCTTACGGTGATGACGAGGAAATCGACGGTGTGGTCAAGATCCTCATTGGAGACGTGGAGGAGTCCGACTCCAAGGGCGACATCAACTACACCGTGGAAGGCGGCGAGGAAGTCGAGTTCAACCGCAGCGATTTCAACGAAGTCTTTAAGGAAGAATATTCCGGCTCCATGCGCTATCTCACCTTCTATCCCGACAGCTCCTACAAGTCTTCCAACGGCATTATTTACTATGACTATGACGGCAAGGACGAAGAGGAGTTCTCCCGTTCCGAGCTGGAGGATACGAAGTTCTACTACAGCTCCTCCGATTACGGTGATTACCCCATCAGCGACCTGACCTTCGTGGCAGACGATGATTTCGACGGAAAAGTCACTCTGGAGTTCCGGGCGTGGTACGATGAAGAGAAGTACGTGGACGGCACTCTGGTCATCTCCTCGGAAGAGAACACGGTCAGCGGTTCCGGCTACGGCAACATCCGCTACTATGTCACCACCGGCACTGCCGTGCAGATCAATGCCAACGACATCTCCCGCTTCTTCTCCGCCGAGTATCCCGGCAGCACGCTGGAGTATGTCAAGCTCATGGGCATTCCCTCCACCGGCACTCTGTATTATGATTACTACTCCAGCGACCGCATGCAGTTTACCGTGGGCAACTGCGACGACGAGAATCTGTACTTCTCCCCCAGCGGCAGCAAGTACAGCCTCCATTCCCTGACGTACATTCCCTCCGGCTCCAACTACTGCGCGTCCATCCCCTTCACCGCTTACGGAACCGGCAATCGCTCCGTGCAGGGCTCCATCCTGATCAGCGTGACCAAAAACGCCGTCTCAGAGGTTTATGGCGTTACGCCTAAGAACACGGCCGTAACCCTGCCCGCTTCCGCTATTTACAGCACCGTGTACAGTGCCACCGGCACCGCCCTGGCCTCCATTCAGCTGCTGGAACTGCCGGAAGCCAACGTGGGTTCCGTCACCGTCAGCGGCGGCTATGTCAGCCTGAAGGCAGACACCACCACCCGCTATGGCTACGGCAGCGGCGACCAGCAGATGAGCCAGCTGCGCTTCACCCCCGCCACCGGCTACACCGGCTCTGTGGAAATTCCCTATGTGGCCTATGACAAGGACGGCGACGCCATCGCGGCCGGCAAGTTCTGCCTGGGCGTGGTGACCAGCATCAAGCGTTTCTCCGATGTCAGCTCCTCCTCCTGGTGCTATAAGTACGTCACGGAGCTCTCCGACGCAGGAATCATCGGCGGTTACTCCGACGGAACTTTCAAGCCCGACAACACCGTTACCTACGGTGCGGCCCTGAAGCTCATCATGCTGGCCGCCGGCTATTCCGAGCAAAAGCCTACCGGAAGCCACACCTTCAGCGGATATCTGTCCAAAGCGCAGTCTGACGGCCTCGTATCCGGCAGCGTGAATCTGGATCAGCCCATCACCCGCCTGCAGGTCTCTCAGCTGGCTGCCAAAGCCATGAAGCTGGATATCTCCAACCTCTCCAGCACGCATCCCTTTACCGATACCGCCGACGTGTATGTCCAGGCCCTCAACGCCGCCGGCATTGTGGAAGGCTACTTCTCCAACGGCACCAGCACCTTCAAGCCCAGCAACACCCTCACCCGCGGCCAGCTCTCTGCCATTGTCTGGCGCATGCGGAATTACGAGGGATAAGCAAACAAGTCCCCATACAGCAAAAGCGCCGCGGCAAATGCCGCGGCGCTTTTTTCGCATGGATTTGATTTTGATTTATTCCGCAGAGTCCTTGCTGCCGATCCGGCAGGCAAAGCGGTCCTTCTGTCCCGGAGGCGGGACCGGAGTGGGATATCCTCCGCCGAAGCAGGCTGTACAAAAGCCTTGCAGCTCTTCTCCCCCCAGGTGCATCAGATCCTCCAGACTCAGATAGCCCAGGGAATCCACTCCGATGATCTGTGCGATTTCCTCCACCGTATGCTGGTTGGCAATGAGATTCTCCGCACTGTCGATATCCGTACCGTAGTAGCACGGCGCCACGAAGGGCGGCGCACTGACCCGCATGTGGATCTCACGGGCTCCCGCCTGACGCAGCAGCTCGATGGTCCGGCGGCAGGTTGTTCCCCGGACGATGGAATCGTCCACCAGCACCACCCGCTTGCCGCTGACCACAGAGCGGATGGGATTGAGCTTCAGGCTCACTCCCGTCTCCCGCATGGTCTGGGTGGGCGCAATGAACGTACGTCCCACGTATTTGTTCTTGGTAAATCCCATGGCATAGGGAATCCCGGAGGCCCGGGCATAGCCCAGAGCGGCGTCCAGACCGGAATCCGGCACGCCCACGACCACATCCGCCTCCACCGGGTGCTCCTTGGCCAGGAACGCGCCTGCCCGCTGCCGGGCCAGGGTCACGCTGCATCCGTCAATCACGGAGTCCGGCCGGGCAAAATAGATCAGCTCAAACACGCACAGCCGCTTGGGCGCCGTGCCGCAGTGGCTGGTATCCCGGTGAATTCCATCCCGCCCCACCGTCACAATCTCGCCGGGCAGCAGATCCCGCTCAAAGGCGGCTCCCACTGCGTCCAGCGCGCAGGACTCCGAAGCAAACACCACGGCTCCATCCGGACGGCGGCCCATGCACAGCGGACGGAACCCATGGGGGTCCCGGGCCGCGATGAGCTTGGTGGGCGAAGAGATAACCAGGCTGTATGCGCCTTCCAGACGGTCCATGGCCGCACAGACCGCGGCCTCAATGGAAGGTGTCCGCAGCCGCTGCTGCACGATTTCGTAGGCAATGACCTCGGAATCGGTGGTGGTGTGGAAAATGGAACCCTGTTCCTCCAGCCTGCGCCGCAGCTCCATGGAATTGGTGAGGTTTCCGTTATGGGCCAGGGCCATACGGCCCTTAAAATGATTGATTACCAGGGGCTGCGCATTGAGTGCGGCATCCGAGCCGGTGGTGGCATAGCGCACATGGCCCACCGCAATGGAGCCCTGTCCCAGCTTCTCCAGACGCCGGGCAGGCAGAGCCTCACTGACCAGGCCCACGTCCCGCCAGACGGAGAACACGCCGTCATCGTTGATGGCGATGCCCGCACTCTCCTGCCCGCGGTGCTGCAGGGCATACAGCCCGTAATATACCAGGCCGGCCAGATCCTCATTCTGCGGGGCAAAGATCCCGAATACGCCGCACTCCTCATGAAGATGGCGCGGGAGGATTCTGGCGGATTCCTCAGCGGTCCTCATGTTCCATCAGTCTCCGCATCACTTCCGCATAGGCGTCTTCCACGCCGCCCATATCCCGGCGGAAGCGATCCTTATCCAGCTTTTCGCCCGTGGCAGCATCCCACAGCCGGCAGGTATCGGGGCTGATCTCATCTGCCAGGATCACGGTGCCGTCAGACAGGCGGCCGAACTCCAGCTTGAAGTCCACCAGAGTCACGCCGCAGCTGGACCAGAATGCCCTCAGCAGATCGTTGGTCTGGAAGGCCAGACGGCGAATGGTGTCGATCTCCTCCTGAGTGGCCAGGCCCAGAGCCAGAGCATGGCTGGTGTTCAGCAGGGGATCGCCCAGTTCGTCGTTCTTGTAGGAGAACTCGATGGTGGGCTGGGAGAACACCACGCCCTCTTCCACACCGTAACGCTTGGAGAAGGAACCGGCGGCAATGTTGCGGATGATGACCTCCAGAGGCACGATCTGCACGCGCTTGACCAGAGTTTCCCGCTCACTGAGCTCCTCAACAAAATGGGTGGGGACGCCGGCCTTTTCCAGGCGCTGCATCAGCCGGTTGCTCATCTCATTGTTGATGACGCCCTTACCGGCAATGGTGCCCTTTTTCAGGCCGTTGAATGCCGTGGCATCATCCTTGTAGGAGACGATCAGAAGCTCCGGATCCTCCGTGGCATACACCCGCTTGGCTTTTCCCTCATAAAGCATTTCCCGTTTTTCCATGTGTACGTACCTCCTGCATAAAATAGATCTCAGACACACCTGCGTTTCCCGGCGAACCGGACCTGCCCGGCAGATCCACCCGTCCAGGAACATCCCGTCCGCAGGCAGCGCCGGTCCGTTTGCCTGTCCCTGCTTCAGACCTCATTCTGCCGTCGCCGACGGAAGATTTTTGCTGATTCCATCATAATTGCATTTTTTCTCCAGGTCAATGGTAATACCTTATCAAATCCGACAGTTTTTTTCCCGGTTCTCCGTTCATACAGCCGGACCGCACCGGCACAGCGCGGCGCAGGCCGGCCTCCACCGGGAGACCGGCCTGCGTCGGAATCGTCTTATTCTACATCCTGGAGTGCGTCGTACCCTTCCTCACCGGTACGAACCTTCACCGCGTTTTCCACATCATAGACAAAAATCTTGCCGTCGCCGATGTGGCCGGTAAAGAGCACCCGCTTGGCCGTCTCGATGACGTCCCGGACCGGCACCTTGCTGACCACGATCTCTACCTGGACCTTGGGCAGCAACGTCGCCTCCACCGGAACACCACGGTAGTACTCCTGCCGTCCCTTCTGTGCGCCGCAGCCCAGTACGTGGCTGACCGTCATACCGGTGATGCCCAGCTGCATCATCGCCGCCTTCAGCGCCTCCAGGCGGGACTCACGGCACAAAATCTCCACCTTGGTGAGCTTGTGTCCGCCGGGGGCAGCGGGCTCGGGCTTCGCCGCCGCAGGGGATTCCTGACCCGGCGTCTCAGCGGGAACCTGTGCAGGAAGCTCCACCGGAATCGCATCGTCCGCAAAGGTATCCGGCATCATGGCAAAGCCCGCATAGGCCGTCAGCAGGCCGTGCTCGGAAACATCCAGGCCCGCCAGCTCGTCGGCGGCATCCGCCCGCAGGCCGATGGTGTGCTTGATTACCTCAAATACCACGGTGATGACCACCGCCACATAAACCGCTACCGTCACCACACCCAGGGTCTGCACTCCCAGCAGGTGGAATCCGCCGCCGTAGAGAACGCCGGCCTCCGTGGAGGCGCCGTCGGCAAATACGCCGACCAGAATGCTGCCCAGGGCTCCGCAGACGCCGTGGACGGAAATGGCGCCCACCGGGTCGTCGATCTTGGCGACCTTATCGAAAAATTCCACAGACAGGACAATCACAATACCGAAAATCACGCCCATAATGGCCGCACCCACGGCGTCCACCGCGTCGCACCCGGCGGTAATGCCCACCAGACCGGCCAGGGCGGCGTTGTAGGTCATGGAGACATCCGGCTTTTTATAGCGCAGCCAGGTGAAAATCAGCGTCGTGCAGCAGGCCACAGCGGCAGTCAGGTTGGTGTTGAAGAACACACGGCCAGCCCGGACAATCAGCTCATCGGTATCCATTCCCACTGTGGAAGCTCCGTTGAAGCCGAACCAGCAGAACCACAGAATGAACACGCCCAGCGCCGCAAAGGTCAGGTTGTGGCCTAAGATGGCCCGGGGCTTGCCGTCCTTGCCGTACTTGCCGATCCGGGGGCCCAGGATCGCCGCGCCGATCAGGGCACAGACGCCGCCCACCATGTGCACGGCAGTGGAGCCGGCAAAGTCATGGAATCCCATCTGTGCCAGCCAGCCGCCGCCCCAGATCCAGTGACCGGAAATGGGGTAAATAATCAAAGAAATCGCGGCGGAATAGATGCAGTAGGCGCTGAACCGGGTCCGCTCCGCCATGGCGCCGGAGACGATGGTGGCGGATGTGGCGCAGAACACCGTCTGGAAGATGGCGTAGGCCCACAGGGGCACGCCGGCAGGCAGAATGTGGCTGTAATCTCCCAGAATCAGGGGATCGATCCAGCCGAACAGCCCCGTCCCCAGGCCGAACATGGCGCCGAACCCAAACAGCCAGAAGCAGGGGGTGCCGATGCAAAAGTCCATCAGATTCTTCATTAAGATGTTGCCGGTGTTCTTTGCACGGGTGAAGCCCGCCTCACACATGGAAAAGCCCGCCTGCATGAAAAATACCAGCGCTGCTCCCAGCAGCACCCAGATCGTATTGACTGCACTGTAAGTCATCCCAAATCCCTCTTTTCTCTCAAGATCTCCCAAAACAATTCCCTGTTTCCCCGGCGGATCACAACTCCGCCGGGGAACGGTCCATTACCGCACGCTGAAGAGCAGATCCCCATAGGTGGGATACGGCCAGCAATCGGAGGCGGTGATGGTCTCCGCCTCATCGGCGGCAGCCCGCAGAGCACTCATGGCAGGCAGGATTTCATCCCGAATCCGGCAGGCGGAAGCGGTGACATCCTCCGTGGTCTGCAGCTGCGCCATGAGATGCTCCAGGTTTTCCGTACGCTGGGCGATGCAGTCCGTCAGGCCGGACAGGCGGCGCACCAGCTCCGTCTCATAGGAAGCAGCCAGATCCGGCACCAGGGCCTTCTTGGCTGCGGCGGTTCCGGCCACCTTGGCAGCGTAGGTCTCCACGGCGGGCAGAATGTCCCGGCGGGCCATATCCACCATGGTCAGTGCTTCGATGCTCACGCACTTGCAGTAGTTCTCCATGGTGATCTCATAGCGGGACTCCAGCTCCGCCTTGGTGTACACGCCCAGACCGGTGAGCATCTCCACATTCTTCTTTTCCAGCAGGCAGGGCACGCAGTCCGGCGTGGTGCGCAGGTTGGCAAGCCCCCGCTTCTTGGCCTCCTCCAGCCAGGCATCATCGTAGCCGTTGCCGTTGAAGATGATCCGCTTGTGGGCCTTCACCGTCTCCTGAATCAGGGAGTGGATGGCCGCATCAAAGTCCTGCGCACCCTCCAGGCGGTCGGCAAACTTGCGCAGGGTGTCCGCCACGGCGCTGTTGAGCATGATGTTGGCGCAGGCGATGGAGTTGGACGAACCCAGCATCCGGAACTCAAACTTGTTGCCGGTGAAGGCGAAGGGAGACGTCCGGTTGCGGTCCGTGGTATCCCGGAGGAACCGGGGCAGCGCCGGAACTCCCAGCTTCATGCGGGTGCGCTCCGCGCCGTGATAGGGGGCATCCGTCTCAATGGCCTCCAGCACGGCGGTGATCTCGTCGCCCAGGAAGATGGACACCACGGCCGGAGGCGCCTCGTTGGCGCCCAGGCGGTGGTCGTTTCCGGCGGTAGCCACCGCGGTGCGCAGCAGATCCTGGTAGTCATCCACCGCCTGGATTACCGCGCACAAAAACAGCAGGAACTGCGCGTTTTCATGGGGTGTATCGCCGGGAGAGAGCAGGTTTACTCCGGTATCCGTGGCCATGGACCAGTTGTTGTGCTTGCCGGAGCCGTTGACGCCGGCAAAGGGCTTTTCATGGAGCAGGCACACCATGCCGTGCTTGGCCGCCACGGTCTGCATAATCTCCATGGTCAGCTGGTTGTGGTCGGTAGCCAGGTTCGTGGTGGTATAGATGGGGGCCAGCTCATGCTGAGCGGGAGCCACTTCGTTGTGCTCCGTCTTGGCCAGAATGCCCAGTTTCCAGAGCTCCTCGTTGAGTTCCTCCATAAAGGCCGCCACCCGGGGCTTGATGGTGCCGAAATAGTGGTCGTCCAGCTCCTGTCCCTTGGGAGGACGGGCGCCGAAGAGGGTCCGGCCGGTGTAGATCAGGTCGGGACGGCGGTTATACAGCGCACGGTCCACCAGGAAATACTCCTGCTCCGGTCCCACACAGGTGCGCACACAGTGGACATCCTCGTGGCCGAACAGGTGCAGAATCCGCATGGCCTGCCGGTTGAGCGCCTCCATGGACCGCAGCAGGGGGGTCTTTTTGTCCAGCGCCTCGCCGCCATAGGAACAAAACGCCGTGGGAATATAAAGGGTGTGGCCCTTGACAAAGGCGTAGGAGGTGGGGTCCCAGGCAGTATAGCCGCGGGCCTCGAAGGTAGCCCGCAGTCCGCCGGAGGGGAAGGAGGAGGCGTCTGGCTCCCCTTTAATCAGTTCCTTGCCGGAAAACTCCAGAATCACCCGGCCATCGGGCGCGGGGGTAATGAAGCTGTCGTGCTTTTCCGCCGTGATGCCGGTCATGGGTTGGAACCAGTGGGTGAAATGGGTCGCGCCCTTTTCCACTGCCCAATCCTTCATGGCGGCAGCCACCGCATTGGCCACAGACAGGTCCAGCTTGGTTCCCTGATCGATGGTCTTGCGCAGGGAGTCATACACCTCTGCCGACAGGCGGGCCTTCATCACCCGATCGTCAAATACCATGCTGCCAAAATACTCCGGTACACGCTTCATAACGGTCACCTCACAAGAAAAATAAAAAAACGACGATGCGCCGGCAGAAGGACCCTTCTGCGACGTCATCGTCGTTGGATGCGCTTATGATACGCCGCCCGGCGTCGGTCTGTCAATGGCACAATTTCCAAAAAAATGAAGTCATGCCCCGGCGTTTTTCGTAAAAACGTTTGTTGACAAGCGCAGCGTTTGGCGGTATTTTAGTTTCCAAGAACAAAGATGTTCAGCCGTGGAAGGAGTCTGTCCTTCTCCGGCTGAGCATCTTTTTTTCATTTCCCGAAAGGATGAGCGCACATGAAACAACTGGAAGGACAAATCCGGATTCCCTCCGGCTGCGCCGTCTCCGCCGTGATCTCCCGGGAAGGCAAGCGGATGGACGGTCAGGCCGTCATCGAGAGTATGAAGCCCATGCACGACCGGTCCAACGGTCTGGGCGGAGGGTTTGCCGGCTATGGCATCTACCCCGAACTGCGGGACTACTTCGCCCTGCATTTTTTCTTCCGGGATCACGCCTGCCGCAAGGAATGCGAAGCCTTTTTGAAAGAACGCTTTGATATCGTGCTGGCGGAAGAGATTCCGGTGCGCAAGCTGCCTGAAATTACCGATGAGCCCCTGATCTGGCGCTACTTTGCCGCTCCCCTGCGTTCGGCCCTGCGCACCATGCAGGTAGACGAAAAGGAGTTTGTGGTCCGCACGGTCATGCGCCTCAACGCCCAATTCCCCGGTACCTATGTCTTTTCCTGCGGGAAAAACATGGGTGTCTTCAAGGGCGTGGGGTACCCGGAGGACATCGGCCGGTTTTACCGGCTGGAGGAGTACCGGGGCTACTGCTGGACCGCCCACGGCCGTTATCCCACCAACACCCCCGGCTGGTGGGGCGGTGCGCACCCCTTCGCCCTGCTGGACTACTCTGTGGTGCACAATGGGGAGATCTCCTCTTACGACGCTAACCGCCGGTTCATTGAGATGTTCGGCTATCAGTGCACGCTGCAGACGGACACGGAGGTCATCACCTACATCATGGACTTCCTGCTCCGGCGCCAAAAGCTCCATCTCACCGAGGCTGCCGCAGTGGTCGCCGCTCCTTTCTGGAGCACCATTGCCCGCCGCTCCCCCCAGGAGCAGGAAGTGCTGACCTATCTGCGCACGGTGTTCTCCAGTTTGCTGGTCACCGGGCCGTTTTCCATCATTCTGGGCTTTGAGGGCGGACTGATGGCCCTCAACGACCGGCTCAAGCTGCGCAGCATGGTGGTGGGCGAAAAGGATGACCGGGTCTTCGTCGCCAGCGAGGAAGCCGCCATCCGGGCCATGGAGCCCCATGCGGAACACATCTACGCCCCCACCGGCGGCGAACCGGTGATCGTGCGGGTAAAGGAGGGTACATACTGATGACGGTCCGTGATGTTTATCCTGAATACGAAGTCATGCGCTCCGACAGCCGCTGTACCCGCTGCCGGATCTGTGAGCAGCAGTGTGCCAACGGCGTCCACCGCTATGACGAAGCGCACAGAATCATGCTGGCCGATGAGAGCAAATGCGTCAACTGCCAGCGGTGCGTGGCGGTGTGTCCCACCCGGGCGCTGAAGATCGTCAAAAGCGACTGCCAGCTGCGGCAAAACGCCAACTGGGATGCCGACACCGTCCGGGAGGTCTATAAGCAGGCCGCCTCCGGCGGCGTACTGCTCTCCTCCATGGGCAATCCCAAGCCTCTGCCCATCTACTGGGACCGGCTGCTGCTCAACGCCTCTCAGGTCACCAATCCCTCCATCGATCCCCTCCGGGAGCCCATGGAGACCCGGGTCTTTCTGGGCAAAAAGCCCGAGTTCGTCCGGCGGGACGCCCAGGGCCATCTGGACTGCCGCCTGCCGCCCCAGCTGGAGCTGCGCATGCCGGTGCTCTTCTCCGCCATGAGCTACGGCTCCATCAGCTACAATGCCCACGCTGCCCTGGCCCAGGCCGCCGAGGAACTGGGAATCTGCTACAACTGCGGCGAAGGCGGCCTGCATGAGGATTTCTACCGATACAGCGCCAACACCGTGGTACAGGTGGCCTCCGGCCGCTTCGGCGTCCACAAGGACTACCTCAATGCCGGTGCCGCCATTGAGATCAAGATGGGACAGGGCGCCAAGCCCGGCATCGGCGGACACCTGCCCGGCGCCAAGATCGTGGGAGACGTCTCCCGCACCCGGATGGTGCCGGAGGGCTCCGACGCCATTTCCCCCGCGCCCCACCACGACATCTATTCCATCGAGGACCTGCGCCAGCTGGTCTACTCCATCAAGGAGGCCACCGGCTACCGCAAGCCCGTCATCGTCAAGGTGGCCGCCGTTCACAATATCGCCGCCATTGCCAGCGGCATCGCCCGCAGCGGCGCCGATATCATTGCCATCGACGGCTTCCGGGGCGGCACCGGTGCCGCCCCCACCCGAATCCGGGACAACGTGGGCATTCCCATCGAGCTGGCTCTGGCCGCAGTGGACCAGAGGCTGCGGGACGAGGGCATCCGGGGACAGGTCTCCCTCATCGCCGGAGGCAGCATCCGCAGCTCCGCCGACGTCATCAAGGCTGTGGCCCTGGGCGCGGATGCCTGCTATGTGGCGACCGCCGCCCTGCTGGCACTGGGGTGCCATCTGTGCCGCACCTGCCAGAGCGGCAAGTGCAACTGGGGCATCGCCACGCAGAGGCCGGAACTGGTGGCCCGTCTGGATCCGGAGGAGGGCAAAACCCGCCTGGTCAACCTCATGACCGCCTGGAACCACGAAATCAAGGAGTTCATGGGCAGCATGGGCATCAACTCCATTGAGGCCCTGCGGGGCAACCGGCTGATGCTGCGGGGCATCGGCCTGACGGATCGGGAACTCAAGGTGCTGGGCGTGGCCCACGCCGGTGAATGAACCGGTTGAAAAAATGCGGAGGTATGATACTATGATGATTGATGCATCCTCTCTGCCCGATTCCGCTCTGAACGAAGCGGTGCGGGGCTGCGGCGGACAATGCCGCATCATCGGCTGCCTGGGGCAGCGGTTCATCGGCGCAGGTCTGGAGCGCGGCAGTATTTCCATCAGCGGAATTCCCGGCAATGCCCTGGGGGCCTATCTCAACGGCGCCGCCATTGCGGTGGAGGGCAATGCCCAGGACGCGGTAGGCGACACCATGAACGCCGGGTCCATCGTCATCCACGGCAGCGTGGGGGACGCGGCCGGCTACGCCATGCGGGGCGGGACCATCTACATCCAGGGGGACGCCGGTTACCGGGCCGGTGTCCACATGAAAGCCTATGGAGACCGGGTGCCGGTCATGGTCATCGGCGGACGGGCCGGCAGCTTCCTGGGGGAATACCAGGCCGGCGGCCGGATCGTGGTGCTGGGTCTGACCGGCCGGGAGCGCCCCATTGTTGGCAACTTCCCCTGTACCGGGATGCACGGCGGCGCGGTATATCTGCGCTCAGACTGCCGGGATATTCTCTTTCCCGGCCAGGTGACGGCCCGGCGGGCCGGGCCGGAGGACCTGGCGCAGATCCGCCCCAGCGTGGAGACCTTCTGCCGCCTGTTTGGAAAAAACGCGGAGGAAATTCTGGACGCGCCCTTTACCGTGGTAACGCCGGACTCTCAAAATCCCTACCGGCAGATGTATGTGGCCAATTGATTCATCAGATTGCAAGAAAGCGGGGAACGCCATGAAGTGCACAGCGGAAGAAGTCATCCAGTACGTGGAGGAGGAAAACGTCAAGTTCATTCGTTTGGCCTTCTGCGACGTCTACGGTCAGCAAAAAAACCTGTCCATCATGCCGGGCGAACTGCGGCGGGCGTTCTCCCAGGGGATGGCCTTTGACGCCTCGGCCATTGCCGGTTTCGGCGGCGCGGTGCGCTCGGATCTCTTCCTTCGCCCGGACCCCGCCACTCTGGCAGGCCTCCCCTGGCGTCCGGAAAACGGGCGGGTGGTGCGGATGTTCTGCGACATTACCCGGCCGGACGGGTCCGTCTTCGAGGCCGATACCCGCCATCTGCTGCAGCAGGCCGTCGCCGATGCCAAAAGCCTGGGCTATTCCTTCTCCTTCGGCGCGGAGATGGAATTCTATCTGTTCAAGACCGATGAAAACGGCCAGCCCACTCAGGAGCCCTATGACCACGCCGGATACATGGACATTGCCCCGGCGGACAAGGGCGAAAACGTCCGCCGGGAAATCTGCCTGACCCTGGAACAGATGGGCATCCGGCCGGAAAGCTCCCACCACGAGGAGGGCCCGGGCCAAAACGAGATCGATTTCCGTTACTCCGACGCCCTCACCGCCGCAGACGACGCCATCACTTTCCGTTCCGTAGTGCAGACCATTGCCGCCCGCAGCGGACTGTGGGCCGATTTCTCCCCCAAGCCGCTCAGCGGCCAGCCGGGCAGCGGGCTGCACATCAATCTCTCCGTCCACGGTCCTGCCGGTACCGATCCCATGCCCCAGGTGCTGGCGGGAATTCTGGAACATGCCTATGATCTCACGGCGTTCTGCAATCCCTGCCGGGATTCCTAC
Source organism: uncultured Oscillibacter sp. (assembly GCA_902490355.1). GTDB lineage: Bacteria > Bacillota > Clostridia > Oscillospirales > Oscillospiraceae > Oscillibacter. The sequence goes on along the minus strand of CABUDN010000013.1, from coordinate 1,487 downwards.
CGGCGTTTGGGCAGCAGCAAGGCTCCGGGCTATATCACCTGGTCGTCGGAAAACCGCTCGCAGCTGATCCGCCTCCCTGCCGCCCAGGGGGAATACCGCCGTCTGGAGCTGCGCTCTCCCGACCCCACGGCCAATCCCTATCTTGCCTTTGCCCTGCTGATCCGGGCAGGACTGGACGGCATCGCCCGGGATCTGCCTCTGCCGCCCAGCGCGGATCTGAACCTCTATGAGGCACCGGACGAAGTGCTCGCTTCCTTCCGCCGCCTGCCCGCCACTTTGGAGGAGGCGCAGTCCGCCGCGGCAAACAGCCCGTTTGTCCGCCGCCATCTCCCCGCTGCCATTCTCAACGCATACACGCAAGCCTGACCTTCACCTGCGATCCCAGGTATGGAAGGAGGGAATCCATGGTATTTCAGGAACGTACATACAGTGTCCTGCTGGTATCCGCGGGAGAGAAGTTTTCCAAAACGCTGACCGAGCTGCTGCCTCCCACCCATTTCTGGCCGGTCAATCTCGCCCGCAGCACCGACGAGGCCCGCCGGGCCCTGCTGAGCACCCAGTACGATATGGTGCTCATCAATGCCCCGCTGCCCGATGATTTCGGCGTGCAGCTGGCCATTGACGTGTGCAGCCGGTCCGACGCGGGCGCCCTGCTGCTGGTGCGAAACGAACTCTTCGAAGAAATCTACGCCAAGGTCACGGAATTCGGCGTGCTCACTCTGGCCAAGCCCACCTCCACGCAGATGATTACCCAATCTCTGCGGGTGCTGTGCGCCGTCCGGGAGCGGATGCGCCGGATGGAGGCCAAGCAGGCCACAGTGGAGGATAAAATTCAGGAGATCCGCCTGGTCAACAAGGCCAAATGGGCCCTGATCCAGTGCCTGGGCATGACAGAAGAGGAAGCGCACCGCCATATTGAAAAGCGCGCCATGGACGAGCGCCTCACCCGGCGCGAGATCGCCAACCGGATTCTCTCCACCTATTCCCACACTTCCACCTAGTGTCCGGATGCTTCCCTTCCATGCCGGAGCGCGGTCTTCCCACGCACTCCGGCATTCTCTCGACACACACTCTATATAAAAAGAAGGACATCCGTGCGGATGTCCTTCTTTTTGCGCCACTCCCGTCTGCGGCCTTGCGCCGTCTTCGATCCGGCTCCGCCCGCCATCTCCGGGCCCTGCGAAAGGGCGAAAACAGCAGTAAATAACAAAAAATCGGAGCAAGCAATGCTTGCTCCGATCATGGTGCGCGAGGCGGGACTTGAACCCGCACGTCCGTAATGGACACTAGAACCTGAATCTAGCGAGTCTGCCAATTCCACCACTCGCGCATATAGCGGACGACCCTTTCGGGAACGGACCTGGTGCGGCTGACGGGATTTGAACCCACACGTCGATTCGGACACCAGCACCTCAAGCTGGCCTGTCTACCAGTTCCAGCACAGCCGCAGATCAATGTTCCCCGGAAAAGACTGCTTGATTAGTATA
>CABUDN010000012.1 GCA_902490355.1 uncultured Oscillibacter sp. | reverse complement strand
TCTGCACAAAGGATGATTCCATGACCGAATTTCACGCTGGACAATTTGACATCGCGGTAGTGGGCGCCGGTCACGCCGGGATCGAGGCGGCCCTGGCCGCCGCCCGGCTGGGGCTGGAGACCATCGTCTTTACCATCAACCTGGACGCGGTGGGCAACATGCCCTGCAATCCCGCCATCGGCGGCACCGGCAAGGGCCATCTGGTCCGGGAGCTGGACGCTTTGGGCGGCGAAATGGCCCGGGCTGCCGATGCCTGCTGCATCCAGTACCGGCTTTTGAACAAGGGCAAGGGCCCCGCCGTCTGGAGCCTGCGGGCCCAGGCGGACCGGCGGCGCTATCAGGAGTACATGAAGCACACCCTGGAGCGGCAGGAGCATCTGACCGTACGGCAGGGCGAAGTGATCGAGATCCGGACGCAGGGCGGCGCCGTCAGCCAGGTGGTGCTCACCACCGGCGCGGTGTTTGATGTCCGGGCGGTAATCCTGGCCACGGGCACGTACCTCTCCGGCCGGACCATTGTGGGCGAGTGCGTGGAGGATTCCGGCCCTGACGGCATGCATGCCGCCGTGCGCCTGACGGAATGCCTGCGGCAGATGGGGCTGCCCCTGCGCCGGTTCAAGACCGGCACGCCGCCCCGGGTCAACGCCCGGACCGTGGACTTTGACGAAATGGAGATTCAGTACGGGGACACCAATCCCCTCCCCTTCTCCTACTCCACGCCCACGCCGCCGGAAAACCGGGCCGTGTGCTATCTCACCTGGACCACGGAGGAGACCCGCCGGATTGTGCAGGAGAACCTGGACCGGGCGCCCATGTACTCCGGCCTGATCGAGGGCATCGGTCCCCGGTACTGTCCCTCCTTTGAGACGAAAATCGTCCGCTTCCCGGACAAGCTCCGCCACCAGCTCTTTGTGGAGCCCATGGGGCTGGAGACCGAGGAGCTGTACATTCAGGGCTTCTCCTCCTCCATGCCGGAAGAGGTGCAGCTGCAGATGCTCCACAGCGTCCCGGGCCTGACCCACGCGGTGATGACCCGCCCGGCCTACGCCATTGAGTATGACTGCATCGATCCCCTGGCCCTGCGGCCCACGCTGGAGTGCAAGGCCGTCTCCGGCCTCTACGGCGCCGGGCAGTTCAACGGTTCCTCCGGCTATGAGGAGGCGGCGGTTCAGGGCTTTGTGGCCGGTGTCAACGCCGCCGGAAAGCTGCTGGGCCGGGAGGACTTCATTCTCTCCCGCAGTGAGAGCTACATCGGTACCCTTATTGACGATCTGGTCACCAAGGGCACCAACGAACCCTACCGCATCATGACCTCCCGCAGTGAATACCGTCTGCTGCTGCGTCAGGACAACGCCGACCGGCGCCTGAGCGCCCGGGGATACGCCATCGGACTGGTCAGTCCCGAGCGGATGCAGGCCGTGGAAGCAAAATACGCCGCCGTGGACCGGGAGATCGCCCGGCTGACCCACACCGGCGCCGCCCCCTCTCCGGCCCTGTCCGCCCTGCTGACGGAAAAGGGCACCGCCGACGCGCCGGACGGCGCGCCGCTGATCGCCCTGCTGCGCCGCCCGCAGCTTCATTACGACGATCTGGCCCCCTTCGATCCCCAGCGTCCCGCCCTGCCCCAGGAAGTCAGGGAGCAGGTGGAAATCAGCGTCAAGTACGCCGGTTACATCCAGCGCCAGCAAAAGCAGGTGGAAGACCTGCGGCGCATGGAGGCCCGGCGGCTGCCCCGGGATCTGGACTACCAGTCCATGCCGGGCCTGCGGCTGGAAGCGCGGGAAAAGCTCAGCGCCGTCCGCCCGGAAAACCTGGGGCAGGCCAGCCGGATCTCCGGCGTCTCCCCGGCGGACATCACGTCCCTTATCATCTATCTGGAACACCGGGGCTGATCCCCGTGCCATATCCATCAAAAGGAAGGACTCCACGCTTATGATCATCGATCTCACTCACACCATCACCCCGGATATGCCCATGTATCCCGGCTCCGAAGCCCCCTCCCTCACCTCCACCGGCTCTTTGACCCGGGCCGGCTACCGGGAAACCCGGCTGACCCTGGTCTCCCACACCGGCACCCACATGGACGCCCCCGCCCATATGCTGCGCCACGGCTCCTCCCTGGAGGTCCTGCCGGTTTCCCAGTTCTGCGGCCGCGCCGTGGTGCTGGATGTCTCCGACATGGCTCCGGGCAGTGTGATCACGGCCGACTACTTACGCGAGCAAAACGGGTTCCTGCGTTCGGCGGATTTCGTGCTCTTCTATACCGGCTGGGAAAAGCGCTGGGGCACGGACGCCTATTTTGACGACTCCTTCCCCGTCCCCGATGCCGAAGCCGCCCGGTATCTGGTCTCCTGCGGGCTCAAGGGCGTGGGCACGGACGCCCTGAGCGTGGATACCCTGCGGGATCCGGAATTTCTGGCCCACAAGACCCTCCTGGAGGGCGGCCTTGTGATTCTGGAGAACCTGTGCCTGCGCAAGGTGGCTCCCCGGCGGGAATTCATGCTCTTTGCCCTGCCGCTGAAATTTCTCAACGCCGACGGCGCGCCCATCCGCGCCGTGGCGGAATTCCGGGACTTTTCCGAAAAGGAGATGGTGGAACCGTGAGAATGTTCCTGGCAATCCTGGTATGCAAGGTTGGCCGCTTTGTGGGCAAACTGGTGGGCAAGGGCAGCTCCCTGCCCGGTAAATTCGCCCTGAAAATTTGTCCCGACATCCTGCGCCGGGTGAAGATGCCTCCCCACATTCTGGCCGTCACCGGCTCCAACGGCAAGACCTCCACGGTGGAAATGATTGCCGCCATCCTCCGCTCCGACGGCCGCCGGGTGGTCTACAACGAAGAGGGATCCAACCAGATCGAGGGCGTCACCACCCTGGTCCTGACCCACGCCACCCTCACCGGCCGGGTGAAAGCCGACGTGCTGCTCATTGAATCCGATGAGCGCTATGCCGCCCAGAGTTTCCGCTACTTCCATCCCACCCAGTTCGTCATCACGAATCTCTACCGGGACCAGCTTACCCGCAACGGCCATCCTGAATGGGTCTATGACGCCATTGTCCCGGCTATTCACCCGGACACGGAACTTCTACTCAATGCAGACGACCCCCTGGTCTCCTGCTTCGGCCGGAACCACGAGAAGGTCAAGTGGTTCGGCCTGGACCGCTGCCCCACGGATTTTGACGCCCCCACCGGCGTCTACCACGACGGAGCCCACTGCCCGGTGTGCAAGGCGCCCATGACCTATGACTTCGTCCACTACAATCATATCGGCGCCTACCGCTGCACCCGCTGCGGTCACCACCGCCATGAGACGGACTATACCGCCACCGCCCTGGACCTGACAGCCGGAACTCTGACTCTGGACCACAGCGTGGAGGTTCAGCTGGCATTTTGCAGCATTTACAACGTCTACAACATCCTGGCCGCCTATGCCGCCTGCCGGGAGTGCGGCGTGGACGGCGCCGCCATCGGAAAGGTCATCAGCAACTATGTGCTCAAAAACGGCCGGATGCAGCATTTTACCCTGGGCAGTCATCACGGCACGCTGCTGACCAGCAAGCACGAAAATTCCATTGCCTACGATACGAACCTGCGCTATATCCGTTCCACCCAGCGCCCCTGCACGGTGCTGGTTATCGTGGACGCCGTAAGCCGCAAGTATTTCACCAGCGAAACCAGCTGGCTCTGGGACATTGATTTCGATCTGCTCCACTGCCCCCAGGTGGAGCGGGTCATTCTGGCAGGCCAGTACTGCAACGACCTGGCCCAGCGGTTCTCCTTCTCCGCCCTGCCTTCGGAGCGCTGGTCCGTCCAGCCCGATATCGCTGCAGCCGCCCAGTCGCTGCAATCTGCGGGTGAAGAGGACGTGTATGTGGTGACCTGCTTCTCCGACCGGGACAAGCTGCTGAATCTGCCCATTGTGAAAAAGGAGGATTGAGCCATGGAATTCCGGTTTGTGCATTTCTATCCCGATTTGATGAGCCTCTACGGCAGCTACGCCAATCTCTGCGTACTGCGCAGGCTTCTGGAGCAGCTGGGCCACACCGTCACACTGACGCCTCTGGCCCCCGGCGAGCGCGCTTCCCTGGCTGAAGCAGACCTTCTGTTCATGGGCGCCGGCACCGAGCGCAGCCAGAAGGCCGCCATGGACTCCCTGGCCCCCCTGGCCGGAGAGATCCGCTCCGCCGCATCCGACGGGATGCCGGTGTTTTTTGCCGGAACCGCCATGGAACTGCTGGGCGCTGCCATTACCGACAGCAGCGGCGCCACCTTCGACGGCATTGCTCTGGCCGATTTTACCAGCGTGCAGGGTACGCGCCGGTTTGTCGAAGACGTCTACGGTACGACGGACCTCTATCCCGAAGCCGTCGTGGGCTTTATGAACAAGTGCTCTGTGATCCGCGGTGTACAAACCCCTCTGCTCACCGCTTTGGCCATGGGGTTCGGCAATGAAGGTCCCCGCGGCAGCGAGGGGTTTCATCAGGCCAACGTGTTTGCCTCGGAGCTGACCGGTCCCCTGCTGGTGAAAAATCCCCGCATGCTGGAGACGGTCGCCTCCGTGATCCTGAGCCGCCGGGGCGCGGAGATTCCGGCTCCCTTCCCCCGGGACCCCTGGGCGCAGGAAGCCTATGCCGTCACGGAACATCAATTGCAGCTGCGGTGCAAAGCATAAGCAAACAGCAAAAAGCGGGCGTCCTGAGTGGACGCCCGCTTTTTCTTATGTTCGCAGCACAAGCGGTTAAATTTCTCTCACGAAGCCCGCTGCTCCGCTGTATCCGTCAGGACCTCATTGTGCTTATCCACTACCCGGATCGACAAATCCTCTGCGTTGTCTGTCTCCGGATCCTCGGTCACTTTGAGCAGTTGGGCGGACATGTACACGGTATCCAGCTGCCGGCTGCCGGACATCACGCGGCAGTACGGGGAAAAATTCACACCGCTGACATACCATTCCCCGCCCAGTTCAAACAGTCTCTGGATCTCGATGGGCGACATCCCCAGCTGCATCTGGGAGGGCTCATACGGCATCTGGCCATCGTAGAGGTACTTCTTCCCGTAGAGGACATCGTACTGCAGCAGCTCCAGATCTCTGCGGTAAGTAGACTGCTCCCGGCAGAACTGATGGAACTGGTTGATCACGCCATTGGTAATGTTCAGCCGTCCCAAAACTTCACTGGTGAGCTGATATGCCGTCAAATCCTGGTCCTGCTTTTCCAAGCCGAAATTGTCCCAAATAATGTACTCTGTGGAAAAGAGCGTTCCGCTCTCCATATCCGACGCTTCCAATCCCAAGGCGGGCAGGTGGTCGCCGTAAAGCACCAGCACCGTTCGCTCCTCCCGCCGCTCCAGCGCATCTGTCAGGGTGCCGATGAAGGCATCCATCTCGTGCACCTGATTGACATAATATTCCGCCGCATAGCGGAACCGCTCATCGGGACAGGAGATCACGGAAATCTCCGGATTTTCCAGGACGGGCTCCAGGGGATACTTGCCATGTCCCTGAACCGAAACCGTAAAGACCAGGTCCGCCTGATTGGGCGTGGTGTTCAGCGCCTTGAGAATCTGCCCGGTCAGGATCTCGTCCTTGGCCCAGTTCTGGGGTGTGGTTTTCACCTGGGGCATGTATTCCAGAGCGGTAAAATCGTCAAAGCCCAAATTGGCGTACACTTCATTGCGGCTGTAAAATGTGGCGTTGTGGTTGTGGATCGCATGAGCCGCATATCCGGCCTCCTTGAGGTCATAGGCCACGGATTCCACCGTCCGGTCCCGCAGGCGGGTCTCATAAGGATACTCGCCGGGTCCGAAAAAGCGCGTGCTCATACCCGTCAGAACCTCGCACTCCGTATTGGCTGTGCCTGCGCCTACCACCGGCACCGTGAGGGCGCCGGTACTGTAGTGTTCCGACAATTCCGTCCAGTTGGGAACCGGGTCTTCGGAAAGCGTCAGCCCCTGGATGAGGGACGGATCAATAAACGATTCCAGCTGCACATAAATTACATTCACATCCGTCTGCGGGACACCGGTCTGCGCCTCTGCCGCCAGCTTTTCCACCATACTCTCAACCCGTTCTACACTGCGGGAACCGTATCCCATGGGCTGTGAGATTCCTTTGTTGAGCCAGGTCTGCAAAAAGCAATAGGAAAACCCGTAATCCTCATAGGCCGTTGCCAGGTTGGAAAACACCGTGGAGAGCTGATCGGTCTGGAAGGCCGCCGCCCAAACGCAGCACAAAACGCCCAGATTCATCAGCATGGCCAGAATGCCGCCGTAAAGGCGCTTCCGGCTGGGAACCTGGTTTCGGGGGCCCTTCCAGAACAGCAGGGCCAATACCACTACCGTCACACCCACCGCAACCGCCAACAGCACGATATACCCCGTCGAGAGGTAATTGGGCAGGGTATCCAATCCGCTGTTGAGGACGGTCAGGTCCGCCATGGTAAAGGGCGTCATCCGGTTGAGCAGGATAAACCCGTTGGCGGTACCGCCGATGAGCCAAAGAATGGCTACCAGAGACGTGTAAAACACCCGGCGGCGCAGAAACACCGCCGGCGTCAGGGTCGCCAGTACAATCAAAAAATCCGTGACCAGTGCCAGGGGATGCTCTGTGGCAAATGCCGCAAAGCTCTCCAGACCATCGGTAAAGGCTTTATGGTTAAACAGCTCCACCACCAGCGTTACCACCAGGGCTACCAGCGGTAGATCCACAAGCGCAATGCGCTTGTGCGAATGCCGGGCATTCGGAGTCGGAGGATCTTGTCTCATGGATCGACCTTCTTTCCGGCTGTGATTATACCGTATCCTGCCGGGTAAATCTATTACTTTTTTGTGAACGTGGGCACTTTTATAAAGAAATTGTAAAAAAGACCGCGGGAAAATTTCCCGCGGTCTTTTTGCACTTGGAAACCGGCTCTTAGCCCTGATACATTTCCTTGAGCTTGAGCAGGTGCTCGTAACGCTCCATGGCGCTCTTCTCGTTGCGCTGGAACAGCTCGCTGGCGCGGTCGGGGAACTCGCGGGTCAGACGGCTGTAACGGGCCTCGTTCATCAGGAACTCCTGATAACCGCCCTTGGGCTCCTTGGAGTCCAGGGTGAACTTGGCGCCCTCGGCAGCGGGGTTGAACCGGAACAGGTTCCAGTAACCGCACTCGACGGCCTTCTTCATTTCCTTCTGGCAGTTGGTCATGCCGCCCTTGATGGAGTGCATCTCGCAGGGAGCATAGCCGATGATCAGGGAAGGACCGTGATAGGCCTCGGCCTCCTTGATGGCCTTGAGGGTCTGAGCGGGGTTGGCGCCCATGGCGATCTGAGCCACATAGATGTAGCCGTAGCTCATGGCGATCTCCGCCAGGGACTTCTTCTTGATCTCCTTACCGGCTGCGGCGAACTGTGCCACCTGACCGATGTTGGAGGCCTTGGAAGCCTGTCCGCCGGTGTTGGAGTACACCTCGGTATCGAAGACGAAGATGTTCACATCGTTGCCGGAGGCCAGGACATGGTCCACGCCGCCGAAGCCGATGTCGTAAGCCCAGCCGTCGCCGCCGAAGATCCACAGGGACTTCTTGACCAGGTATTCCTTGTCGGCCAGGATCTCCTTGCTGTACGGGCAGTCGGGATCCGCCTCGAGAGCCGCCACCAGCTTGTCGGTAGCAGCCTTGTTGGCCTCATAGTCTTCCATGGTGTTCAGGTATTCCTCGCAGGCAGCCTTCTTCTCGGCGCTCTCGGTCACACCGGCGAGCTCGCGGATCTTCTCAGCCAGACGGGTACGGACAGCCTGCTGGCCCAGATACATGCCCAGGCCGTGCTCGGCGTTGTCCTCAAACAGGGAGTTGGACCAGGCGGGGCCGTGGCCTTCCTTGTTGGTGCAGTAGGGAGAGGTAGCCGCAGGACCGCCCCAGATGGAGGAGCAGCCGGTGGCGTTGGAGATATACATATGATCGCCGAAGAGCTGGGTGATCAGGCGGGCATAGCTGGTCTCAGCGCAGCCGGCGCAGGAGCCGGAGAACTCCAGCATGGGCTGACGGAACTGGCTGCCCTTGACGGTGTCGTCCTGCATATCCTTCTTCTCGGAGACCTTGTCCACGCAGTAGCTCCACACTTCCTGCTGGGCAGCTTCCTGCTCCTGAGGAACCATGGTCAGAGCGCCCACGGGGCACTGGCCCACGCACACGGCGCAGCCCATGCAGTCCAGAGGAGACACGGCCATGGTGTACTGGTACACGCCCTTGCCCTTGCCGGCCTTGATGTCCACGATCTTGGCAGCGGCGGGTGCAGCAGCAGCCTCTTCCGCGGTCAGAGCGTAGGGACGGATGGTGGCATGGGGGCAGACATAGGCGCAGTTGTTGCACTGGATGCACTTGGTGGAATCCCAGGTGGGAACGGTCACGGCAACGCCGCGCTTTTCATAAGCGGAAGCGCCCAGCTCGAACTGGCCGTCCACGTGCTTGACGAAGGCAGAAACGGGCAGGCTGTCGCCGTCCATCTTGCCAACGGGATCCAGGATGTTCTTGACCTGCTCCACCAGCTCGGGCTTGCCGGCGAGAACCGTGTTGTCGGCCTCATCCACAGCGTTGGCCCAGTCGGCGGGCACATCGAACTTCTTGAAGGCGGTGGCACCGGCGTCGATGGCCTTGTGGTTCATATCCACCACGTCCTGGCCCTTCTTCAGGTAGGAGTGGGTGGCGGCGTCCTTCATGTACTGGATGGCCTGATCGGCGGGCAGCACGTTGGCCAGAGCGAAGAACGCGGACTGGAGAATCGTGTTGGTGCGCTTGCCCATGCCGATCTCCTTGGCCAGGTCGATGGCGTTGATGGTGTAGACCTGGATGTTGTTGGCGGCAATGTAGCGCTTGGAAGCGGCATCGAGATGATGGCCCAGCTCCTCAGCGCTCCACTGGCAGTTGATGAGGAAGGTGCCGCCGGGCTTGACGTCACGGACGATGGGGAAGTGCTTGGTGATGTAGGCGGGCACGTGGCAGGCCACGAAGTCAGCCTTGTTGATGTAATAGGAGGACTTGATGGGCTTGTCGCCGAAGCGCAGGTGGCTGACGGTCACGCCGCCGGTCTTCTTGGAGTCGTACTGGAAGTACGCCTGGACAAACTTGTCGGTATGGTCGCCGATGATCTTGATGGAGTTCTTGTTGGCGCCCACGGTACCGTCGCCGCCCAGACCCCAGAACTTGCACTCGATGGTGCCTTCCGCGGCAACGCCGGGAGCGGGCTTCTCCTCGAGGCTGAGGTGGGTCACATCGTCCACGATGCCGATGGTGAACTGACGCTTCATCTCGTCCTTCGTCAGCTCATCATACACAGCAAACACGGAAGCGGGAGGCGTATCCTTGGAGCCCAGACCATAACGGCCGCCGATGACCTGGATGTCGGTCTTGCCGGCGTTGGCCAGAGCGGTGACCACGTCCATGTACAGGGGCTCGCCCAGAGCGCCGGGCTCCTTGGTGCGGTCCAGAACGGCGATCTTCTTGCAGGTGGCGGGGATGGCCTCGATCAGGCGGTCAGCCCGGAAGGGACGGTACAGACGCACCTTCACCATACCGACCTTCTCGCCGTGCGCGGTCATGTAATCGATGACCTCCTCGGCGACGTTGCAGATGGAGCCCATGGCAATGATGACCCGCTCAGCGTCGGGAGCGCCATAGTAGTTGAAGAGCTTATAGTCGGTGCCCAGCTTGGCGTTGACCTTGTCCATGTACTTCTCCACCACGGCGGGCAGAGCGTCGTAGTAGGGGTTGCAGGCCTCGCGATGCTGGAAGAAGATGTCGCCGTTTTCGTGGGAGCCGCGCATGTTGGGATGCTCGGGATTGAGCGCATGCTTGCGGAAAGCGTCCACGGCGTCCATGTCGCACATTTCCTTGAGATCGTCATAATCCCAGGCAGCGACCTTCTGGATCTCGTGAGAGGTCCGGAAGCCGTCGAAGAAGTTGATGAAGGGAACGCGGCCCTCGATGGCAGCCAGATGCGCCACGGGGGAGAGGTCCATGACCTCCTGAGGATCATTCTCGCAGAGCATGGCAAAGCCGGTCTGACGGCAGGCCATGACGTCGGAGTGATCGCCGAAGATGTTCAGCGCGTGGGTGGAAACCGTACGGGCAGAAACATGGAACACGCAGGGCAGCAGCTCGCCGGCGATCTTGTACATGTTGGGGATCATCAGCAGCAGGCCCTGAGAGGCGGTGTAGGTGGTGGTCATTGCACCGGCGGCCAGGGAGCCGTGGACCGTACCAGCGGCGCCAGCTTCGGACTGCATCTCACACACCTTGACGGTGGTACCGAAAATGTTCTTCTGACCAGCGGCGGCCCACTGATCCACCAAGTCTGCCATGGGAGAGGACGGGGTAATCGGATAGATTCCCGCCACTTCGGTAAACGCATAGCTGACATATGCGGCCGCGTTGTTACCGTCCATGGACTTGAACTTTCTTGCCATAAACTCTTACCTCCTATAATTTGCTGCCTGCGGCAGCATCTTGCCAAACACGAAATCCGGACTCTCTCCCCCCGAATTTTCATGCGGTAATATTATAACACTTGTCCCCACGGCTGTAAATATTGCCTTTGTTATTTTTTGCACAAATTTTTGCCGCTTTCCCCGGCAAGGTGTCCCGTTCCCGCAGATCTCCATTTTTTCTCAGCCGGGTGTTCCCTCAGCTTCCTTTTTGTGGTAAGCTTTTGACAGCGTACCGTTTCTGCGCGGGAAGAAAAAGGAGGCACACATCATGGTGGTAACCATTCGGTCTTTGGGACTCAACGGAATCGCAGGATATGAAGTAAAGGCCGAGTGTTTTCTCTCCGGCGGTCTTCCCGCTTTCGATATCGTGGGACTGCCGGATGCGGCGGTCCGGGAGGCCCGGGAACGGGTGCGGGCAGCGGTGAAAAACTGCGGCGCCCGCTTCCCTGTCAGCCGGATTACGGTCAACCTGGCCCCCGCGGGGCAGAAGAAGGCCGGGACCTTGTATGATCTGCCCATTTTTGTGGGAATCCTGGCCGCTTCCGGAGAGCTGCCCCCTCCGCCGGAACACGCCGCGTTTTTGGGCGAGCTCTCCCTCACCGGATCTCTGCGGGGCGTCAGCGGCATCCTGCCCATGGCACTGGCCGCCCGGGAAGTCGGCATCCAAACACTGTTCGTTCCCGCGGAAAACGCCGCCGAAGCCACTCTGGCCGGGGGACTGACAGTCTACGGCGTGCCGGACGTAGCCGCCCTGACCGCGCATCTCAAAGGCGAAGCTTCCCTCTCCCCCGCTCCCGTATGGGAGCCCGAGGAGGACTGGACTCCTCTGCCGGATCTGCAGGACGTCATGGGGCAGGAAAACGGAAAACGCGCCCTGGAGATTGCCGCCGCAGGCGGCCACAACCTGCTGCTCATCGGCTCTCCGGGCGCCGGCAAATCCATGCTGGCCAAGCGCCTGCCCTCCATTCTGCCGGACATGACCCGCCAGGAGGCCCTGGCGGTATCCGGGGTGTGGTCCGTGGCGGGACTGACGGATCCCCTCCACCCCCTGCTGACCCGGCGCCCGTTCCGCAGCCCCCATCACACCGCTTCCGCCGCGGCCCTCACCGGCGGCGGCCCCATGCTTCGGCCCGGAGAAATCTCCCTGGCCCACAACGGCGTGCTGTTTCTGGATGAGCTTCCGGAATTTCACCGGGATGTTCTGGAGGCCCTGCGCCAGCCCCTGGAAGACGGCGAGGTCACCGTGGCCCGGGCCGGAGGCACGCTGCATCTGCCCGCCCGCTTCCAGCTGGTGTGCGCCATGAACCCCTGCCGGTGCGGATGGCGGGGCCATCCCTCCGGCCGGTGCACCTGTTCGGACCGGGAGGTGGCCCGGTATGTGGAGAAGATCTCCGGCCCCCTGCTGGACCGCATTGACCTTCACGTGGTCATTCCGCCGGCGGAATATGAGACCATGCGCCGCAAGCAAACACCGGAGCCCTCTTCGGCCGTAAAGGCGCGGGTGGATCAGGCCCGGGCCATCCAGGCCGCCCGGTTCCAGGGCACCGGCATCTCCTGCAACGCTCAGATGACGCCGGATCAGATCGCACGGTTCTGCGCCCTGGATGATGCCGGGGATGCCCTGATGTCGCAGGCTTTTGACCGCATGGGGCTTTCCGCCCGCTCCCATGACCGCATCCTCCGGGTGGCCAGGACCATTGCGGATCTGGACGGGGCCCAGGCCATCGCTCCGGACCATCTGGCCGAAGCCATCCAATACCGCAATACCGACATTCTGAAGGGATAACAAAAAACGGGACGGTTTTCACCGTCCCGTTTTTCTTATTCTGCCGCTTCCACGGAAACCACCGTTCCATCCAAACCGTCCAGCTCCGAGAGCGTTCCGGTGTAAGTGACGGTAACCCGGTCTCCCGCCGACACATCCGCAAGTCCCGGCGGCGTGTCGCCTTCCTCTGTGGGAAAGACGTACGCGCTGTTCTGGTCATCCGTGACCACAAACATAAAGCTTTTGACCTCATCGAGTGTGCCGGTGAGGGTCTGCTGGTCTTGAGCGGCATCTGCCTGCTTGGCTCCGCAGGCTGTGCCGACCATCAGCACCGCTGCCAAAACCAGGCAAACCAGTCCTCTTCTCACTTCAGCAGTCCCTCATAGACGGACGCGGGGATGACAAACTCCGGCATGCCCATATATCCGGCCGCAATGGAGTACTCATCGAACACCAGCACCAGATCCCCGTCTGTATTCCAGTAGAAATTCTGCTCCGGGTCAATGGCCGTAAATTCCTCTGTGAAATAGGCCTTGCTCTCGTCCTGCGCCATCTGCTCTTCCATCTGACGCAGCACCTCCGCACTCAGCACCTCCACATAATTGGCGTCGTCCGCAAAGAGGCCGCTGAGGGTAACGGTTTCACCGGTGGTCTTATCAATATGATAGAACCGGCTGAATTCATAGCCGCTGGCCTGGGTCTTGGTGGCGTCAATGCGCAGCGTAAACCACTCATCGCTGTCCGTCACCACGGAGCTGGTGATATCCAGCCCCTGATAGCCCTCGCCCGTGGCCTCGCAATCGGCCTGGAACTGGGCAATCAGCTGATCCGTATATGCCTGCACCTGGTCGTTGATCTCATCCGCCGCCTGGCTGCCGCTCAGCTCCGGCACTTCCACATCCGCAATGTTGTGGCCGTCATCGTAGCTGTATTCACGGAACGTGACAATTTCCACCAGACTTCCCAGCACCGGGATCTCCGACATGGCCGCCGCAGCAGTGGGAGACAGATTCGGCACCGCAACCAATACCGCCAATGCGGCCGCAACCGCACCGCCCCAGCGCCAGGCGCTCTTCTTCGTTCTCTGTTGATTTTTCATTGATGATTCCTCCAGTCCGGCACAAGTCTGAAATACCCGGCCGGCATAACCTTCCGGAATGGGAGCCCCCTCCCGTTCCGCCCGCTTGCGAAGCTCCTGATCAAACTGCTCGTCGATCTCATTGCGCTTCATATTTGCACCTCACTCTTCTCTCAACAGCTGCCGCAGCCGCCCCCGGCCCCGGGAAAGCCGGGTCTTGACCGCCGCCTCGCTGATTCCCAGAACGGTTCCGATCTCCCGGACGGAAAGCCCGTCATAATAGTAAAGCGTCACAGTCGCCCGCAGATCATCGCTCAGGCTCATAACCGCCTGCCACAACGTCAACCGGTCTGTGGGATCCGTCCCGGAAGCGGGCAAATAGTCCTGGACCTCTTCCAGATCCACGGACGGCCGCTTTTTCCGGTACGCATCGTAGCATTTATTGGTGAGAATCCGCAGAATCCACGGCTTGAACTTTTGCACATCCCGCAGCCCATCCCGGGCCGCGAACGCGGCACAGATCGCCTCCTGTACGGCATCCTCCGCATCCTCATCCTGCTTTAAAATCGCCTTGGCGGCACGGAACATGGCCTCCTGATGCCGGATAACCTGGGCGCAGAAGGTCTCTTTATCCATACGTGTTTGCTCCATGTTCCGCGGCGCTCCTTTCTTTTTTAGACCGGTCATTTATTATGAGTCCCCCATGCGGCAAAAGGTTACCGCATTATTGGAAATTTTCCGGACAAGAGGGGCTTTTTCTTCTGATGAGAATATTGTATAATGCAAACAATGAATTTTTCTACATCCGGAGGATTTTTTCATGATGCAAACCAATGAGATGCTGCTTTTGAAGCTGGGCGAGGTGGTCCTCAAGGGGCTCAACCGCCGCTCCTTCGAAGACAAGCTGGTCTCCAACGTCCGCCGCCGCCTCAAGGGCTGCGGCAGCTTCCAGGTTTATGTCCGGCAGAGCACCATTTATGTCGAACCCCAGGGCGACACGTGCGATATGGAGGCCGCATATGCCGCCGCCCGCCAGATCTTCGGCGTGGCCGCCGTGGCCCGGGCCGTCCCCTGCGGCAAGACCGTGGAGGCCATTGTGGACACTGCCCAGACCTATCTGGCCGATGCCTTTGCCCGCTCCCGCAGCTTCAAGGTGGAGAGCAAGCGGGCGGACAAGGCCTTCCCCATGACCTCCATCCAGCTCAGCCAGGCCGTGGGCGGCGAGCTGGCCGAGCGGTTCCCCAATGTGACGGTGGACGTCCACCATCCGGATCTCACCGTATATGTGGAGATCCGGGAAACCGCCGCCTATGTGCACGCTCCCTCCGTCCCCGGCGCCGGCGGATTGCCCGTGGGCATGGGCGGCCGCGCCGTCAGCCTGCTCTCCGGCGGACTGGACAGCCCCGTCTCCTCCTGGATGATGGCCCGCCGGGGCGTGGAGCTGGAGATGGTGCACTTCGTCTCCCCGCCCTACACCTCCCAGCAGGCCCAGGACAAGGTTCTGGAGCTGGCCCGGCTTCTCACCGGCTACTGCGGCCGGATGATCGTCCACATCATTCCCTTCACCAAGATTCAGGAGGAGATCCGCAAACAGTGCCCGGAGGAGTACTTCACCCTCATCATGCGCCGCTTTATGATGCGCCTTGCCCAGGCCGTGGCCAAAAAGGCCGGGGCCGGCGCCCTGGTCACGGGCGAATCCCTGGGCCAGGTGGCCAGCCAGACCATGCTGGCCCTGGGCGTGACGGAGGACGTGGTCTCCATGCCGGTGCTGCGTCCCCTGATCGGCATGGACAAGGTGGAGATCATCCGCATTGCCCGGGAAATCGGCACGTACGAGACCTCCATCCTCCCCTATGAGGACTGCTGCACCGTCTTTACCCCCCGGCATCCGGCTACCCGTCCGGCGCTGGAGGACGTGCGGGCGGCCGAGGCCGCCCTGGACGTGGACGCCCTGGTAGCCGAGGCCCTTTCCGGCGAGACCTGGATCCGGGTCAAAATCACCGACGAGCCCAGAATCTGAGCTTCTCCGCGGTCCAGCCGCCGGGCGCCGGGTCATGCAGACAGTCCGGCGCATCCCGGCCGGCCTTCCATCCCGCGGGCATCCCCACGTTTCCCCATCCCGGGCGGCCCTCCGCCCGGGAATCGATTTTGCCGGGCTTTCCGGCCTCAGGAGGTCCTGATTTCATGTCACACACCGCAGAGCTCATCGCCGTAGGTACGGAGCTGCTTCTGGGCAACATTGCCAACACCAACGCCCAGACCATCTCCCAGGCGCTCTCCGCCCTGGGCATCAACGTCTTCTGGCACACCGTGGTGGGAGACAATCCCCAGCGGCTCCGGGAGGCGCTGGACATCGCCCGCCGCCGGGCGGACATTCTCATCACCACCGGCGGTCTGGGCCCCACCTATGACGATCTGACCAAGCAGACCATCTGCGCCGCCTTTGACCAGCCTCTGGTCCTCCACCCGGACATTCTGGAGGAGATCCGGGTCTTTTATGAGTCCGCCCTCCACGTCCCCATGCCGGAAAACAATGCCCAGCAGGCCATGCTGCCCCAGGGCTGCACCGTGTTCGACAATCCCGTGGGCACCGCTCCCGGCTGCGCCTTTTCCTGCAACGGCGTCCATGTGCTGATGCTGCCCGGTCCGCCCCACGAGATGGAGACCATGCTCCGCCACTGTGCCGTCCCCTATCTGCGCCGTCTTTCCCGGGAGGTGATTGTCTCCCGGGATATCATGACCTTCGGCATGGGGGAATCCTCCGTGGATCAGCTGCTCCATGAGACCATGTCCCACATGGAAAATCCCACTCTGGCCACCTACGCCAAGCCCTGCGAGGTCCGGCTGCGGGCCACCGCGAAAGCCGCTGATGCCGCTCAGGCGGAGGCCATGCTCGCCCCGGTGGTGGAGCAGGTCCGCGCCGCCCTGGGGGATATCGTCTACGGAGTGGACGTGGAGAATCTGGAGTCCGTATGCCTGTCTCTTTTGAAGGAACGACATTGGACGCTGGCCACCGCCGAGAGCTGCACCGGCGGCCTGGTGGCCCAGCGCATCACCGCCCTGCCCGGCGCCTCCGCCGTGTTCCGCGGCGGCGTGGTCAGCTACTGGACGGAAATCAAGGCCGCCGTACTGGGCGTTCCCCAGGAAATTCTGGATCAGTACGGCGCCGTCTCGGAGCAGACCGCCCGGGCCATGGCCCAGGGGGCCCGGCGGATTACCGGGGCGGATCTGGCCGTCTCCGTCACCGGAGTGGCAGGTCCCGATCCCGACGAGCGGGGCACCCCTGTGGGCATCGTCTATATCGGTCTGGACACCCCCACCGGCACCTTCTGCCGGAAGATGGACTCCGGACGGCGCCGCCGGGACCGGATCCGGGGCCTGGCCGCCAACCACGCCTTCGACGTGCTGCGCCGGTATCTGACCGGCCTGCCGGTGGAAGCGCTCCTCTAAAATCAGGGGCGCGGCCGTTGGCCGCGCCCTTGCAGTTTGCCGCAAAAGCCTCGCAGAGTTCGCGCCCGCAGGCGCGAAAAAAGTAAAATCCGTTTTCAGCCGCGACATGTGCGTGACTGAAAACACCTCTCAGCCTGCAAGTGTGGAATCTGTCCGCTTTTGGCAGACAGATTCTGCGCGCAGCAGGCTGCCATCTATTCGAAAAAGTGGCTTTGCCGCTTTTTCGACAGTCTCAGGGGCGCGGCCGTTGGCCGCGCCCTTGCATGTACCCGGGTTTTGCCATTTTACCCCAGCGCCACATCCAGGGTCATCATCACGGCAAACCCCACCACAAATCCCCAGGTTCCGGCCCGGCTGTGGGCCTGGGGAACCAGCTCCGCCGCCACGGCGTAGAGCATGGCGCCGGCGGCAAAGCTCAACAGCCACGGCATCAGCGGGGTGGCCCAGGCCGACGCCAGCACGGCCAGGATCCCGAACAGCGGCTCCACCGCGCCGGAAAGCGTTCCGCCCGCAAAGGCCCGCAGGCGGCTGTACCCCTCCTGGCGCAGCGGCAGGGCCACGGCCGCTCCCTCGGGGAAGTTCTGGATTCCAATGCCCAGCGCCAGTGCCGACGCGGCGGCAAAGCCCTCTCCGGTAGCTGCCAGAGCAAAGGCCAGACCCACCGCCATTCCCTCCGGAATATTGTGCAGCGTGATCGCCGTCATCAGCAGTGCGTCCTGACGCCAGGATTCGTCTCCCTGCGCCCGGCGCAGGCCGGCAAGCAGAGCATCGAGCACCGACAAAAAGCCCGCGCCCAGTCCCATTCCGGCCGCCGCCGGCAGCCAGGCCGGGATTCCGCCCAGCTCCCCGGCCCGCTCAATGGCGGGCAGCAGCAGGCTCCATACCGACGCCGCCGTCATCACCCCGGCGGCAAACCCCAGCATGCCCCGCCGGGTATGGGGATGGGGCACCCCCGCGAAAAAGAACACCACGGCAGCCCCCAACGTCGTCATCAAACAGGTAAAGCCGGTGCCCAGAGCGGCCCAGCCAATGGATTGCAGCATCCTCATCAACGCCTCATCTGAATTCGGACGGAGCACCGCCCGTATGCCAGTATAAGCCGCAGCTGCCGGAAAGGTGCCGGGGGCTTGCACTCCTCCGGCGGATATGGTATGATACAGATACAATCTCATCTGCTCATATAGTTTCGCAAAACGGTGCGAAAGTTTCTACGGGGCCGCCGAACGGCTCTGCTATGAGTGTCCATCCGGCAGCGGCCCTGCCGGCGGGCGCTCTTTTTCTTTTGCTCCGAACTGATTTTCAATGAGGTGATCGTATGTTTGTCACAATTCTCAAGGGCACCATTGTCTCCGCTCCCGCACTGGGAAAGCTGGAGATCACCGAAAACGGCTACCTGGTGGCCCGGGACGGCCGGATTGAGGGCGTCTACCCGGTACTGCCGGAGCAGTATGCCGGAGCCTTTGTGGAGGATTTCGGCTCGGACCTGATTCTCCAGACCTTCGCCGACCTCCATCTCCACGCACCCCAGTATCCCATGCTGGGCATGGGCATGGACCTGCCCCTGCTGGACTGGCTCAACGCCTACGCCTTCCCCACCGAGGCCCGCTTCGCCGATCCGGACTATGCCCGGGCGGTCTACCGGCGTCTTGCCCGGGAGCTGATCGCCGGGGGCACCACCCGGGTGTGCATGTTCTCCTCCCTCCACCGCCCCGCCACCGTCATATTGATGGAGGAGCTGGAGCGGGCCGGCATCACCGGCTACGTGGGCAAAGTGAACATGGACCGCAATGCCCTCCCCGGCGTGCTGGAGGAAACCGCGGAGGAATCCATGCGGGAGACTCTGCAGTGGCTGGAGGAATCTGCCGCCTTCCGCCATGTAAAGCCCATGCTCACTCCCCGGTTTATCCCCTCCTGCTCCGACGAGGTACTCGCCTTCCTGGGCAAGCTGGCCGCGGAACGGAACCTGCCCATCCAGTCCCACCTGTCGGAAAATCAGGCCGAAATGGAATGGGTCCGCCAGCTCCACCCGGACTGCAAGCAGTACTGGGAGGCCTATGCCAAATTCGGTCTGTGGACCAGCCGCACGGTCATGGCCCACTGCGTCTGGTCCGACGCCCGGGAGCGGCAGGCCATGCGGGAGGCCGGCGTCACCGCCGTCCACTGCGCCGACTCCAACCAGAATATCTGTTCCGGCACTGCGCCGGTGCGGGTTATGCTCCAGGAGGGGGTCCGGGTGGCCCTGGGCAGTGACATTGCCGGCGGCGACCACCTGAATATGTTCGACGTGGTGGCTTCCTCCATTCGCGCCTCCAAGGCCCGGCGGATGCTGGACAACTGGCAGACGGACTTTCTCACCGTGCCGGAGGGCTGGTACCTGGGCACCTCCGCTGGCGCCGCCTTCTTCGGCGAGGCCCCGGGCTTTGCCCCGGGCAATCCGCTCCACGCCATGGTGGTGGCCGACGATGCCCTCCCCCAGCCCCATCCCCTTACACCGGCGGAACGGCTGGAGCGGTGCGTCTACCTGCGCCAGCAGGGCGCCGTCCGGGCGGTATGGAGCGCGGGTGAAAAGGTCTATACCGCTGAATAAGCATAAAAAAAGAGAGCCCTATGGGCTCTCTTTTTCTTATTCCAGATTCAGCCGCCGCTTGAGGAAGGCAACCGTCACACCATAAAAGACGGCTCCGTAGACGATGCACAGCACAATCATCATCCCGAAGGCCAGATGCATCTGCGCCATGGGCGTCAGCACCCAGGCATCCACCGTCCGGAACATCCACTCCGCCAGGCCGGTTTCGTCGAGAACCACCATGGCCGTGCCGAACAGGAACTGCGCGGCAAAGGAAAACACGAAGAACCAGAGCACAGACCAGGCCATCTTGTGGGTGGGGAAACTGTGGCCCACGGCCAGGGACGCATAGAAATGCAGGCACATGGCACAGCAGCCGAAAAAGCACATGGCCAAAAATTCCACCGCCATCGCCGCGCCGTTGAGGGCGTAGTAAGCGGTCAGCTGCTCCAGGAGTTCCCCAATGCCGCGGAAGAACGCCGTCAGGCTGCCCACATTGAAGCTCACCATCAGAGCCGCCAGCACCACCGCCAGGAAGGTGGCCGCAAACCACACCGCCGAAACGATCAGCTTGCTCCACACCTGCTGGTGCAGGTTCACCGGCAGAGTCAGCATCACATAGCCCTCGTCTCCCAGCAGGTTCTTATAGAACCGCTGGACCATCACCACCAGGCTCATGACGCAAACACCGATAATGGCAACGCCGAAGGCCATGGCCAGCAGCGCACCGAGCAGTCTCAGAATCTGGTAGGAAGAATTGGACAGTCCCTGCGTTGTAATGTTGGCGCCCACCGCCGTGACCAGCAGCACCAGGTACAGCGGCAGCATAATCCGCGCCGTGGCACGAAACTCGTGCTTGAGCAATTTTCTCAGCATTTGAACACCTCCCGGAACAGAGCATCCACGCTCATGCCCTTTTCCTCCCGGATATCGTCCACGGAGGACTGGAGCATCAGCTGTCCCTGATTGAGGAAGAGCACCTCATCGAGCACTTTTTCCACATCGGAAATCAGGTGGGTGGAAATCATCACGGCGCCCTCCGGGTTGTAGTTGCCGATGATGGTGGAGAGAATATAGTCCCGGGTGGCCGGGTCCACGCCGCCGATGGGCTCATCCAGCAGATACAGCTTCGCCGCCCGGCTCATGACCATAATGAGCTGTACCTTTTCCCGGGTACCCTTGCTCATCTGCTTGATCCGCTGCCGGGGCTGAATCCCCAGATGGTGCAGCATCTCCTCCGCCGCATCCCGGCGGAAATCCTGATAAAAATCCTGGTAAAAATCCAACAGCTGCTCCGTGGACATCCAGGTGGGAATCGCCGTCCGCTCCGGCAGGTAGCTGACCTGGGCGTGGCTCTCCACCCCCGGCTCCGTTCCGCAGACCCAAATGCTGCCCGCCGTGGGAGTCAGCAGGCCGTTGGCCAGCTTGATCAGCGTGGTCTTTCCGCTGCCGTTGGGGCCCAGCAGCCCCACAATGTGACCCGGCTCCACGGCAAAACTCACATGGTCCAGCGCCGGCATCCGGCCATACTGTTTGCAAAGATCCTTACACTCCAGAACCGCCATGGTTCGTTCCCTCCTCCTGATGTTCCTGCTCCAGCAGGGAAATAATCTCCTCTCGTCCGTAGCCCAGACGCAGCATCGCCGCCAAAAAGGCATGAATATGCCGCTGGGCCAGGTCCCGTTTCGCCGCTTCAATCACCGCATGATCCTCCGTTACAAACCGTCCCGCGGTCCTCTGGCTGTATACCAGGCCGTCCCGCTCCAGCTCCGTCATGGCCCGCTGCATGGTGTTGGGATTCACGCCGGCCTCTGTGGCCAGGTCCCGCACCGACGGCAATCGTTCTCCCGGCGGAAACATGCCGGAAACGATGCCGATCTTAATCTGTTCCACCAGCTGCGAATAGATGGGCATCTCATTGGAAAACTGCCATTGCATCCGCTGTCCCGCTCCTTTCGTGTGTTATTGTCTTAAGTGATTAATACAATAACACATTTCAGCTATTTGTCAAGACCCCCATGCAAAAAAATTACCCTGGCCGCAGCCAGGGTAATAATCCGCCGAAACGCGATCCGCCAGAGGGAGTATCGGCAAGTTTCTTCCGCCGGATGTCAGGGCTCGGCGCCGGAACCGGGGCACGCCTGCGCGGCATCCGCTTTTTTGTCGGGACGGTCCAGCCGCGGTCCCAGCAGGGCGATCCCAGCGCCCAGCAGGGCCGTACCCAGGCCGAAGAGCAGTGCACCGCCCTTCGCCAGCCACAGTTGGCCCAGGAGTCCCTCCTGGGACTCTATAATTACAAGCCGCGCAGCGCTCGCAGCAATCTGGGCCGCCAAGCTGCTGATGCTCCAAACCGCCGCCGTCCATCCCAGATGATACCACCGCAGTCTCCCCTGCTGCCTGCGGCCCCAATATGCGCTCACTCCCCCCGCTATGATCAGACCGACAGCCGACGCAATCCGATCCGAACAGGCAAATCCATACTGCACCGCCGCCTGGAACCAGGTGAGGCTCCCCTCTTGCAGCATGCTGATATAAGGCCAGCCGCCTGTGATCAGCCGCAGCAGCCACCCTCCTCCCAGCACTGCCAGTCCCACGCCCAGCAGCCAGCCGCGGCGTGAGAACCACATGCCCAGCCCCGCCGCGGGGCTGCGCTTATTTCCTCCATTGCCCGTGGGACTTTGCACCTCATCCAAGAGCAAATAATCCGTGGTAACGGAAAAATACCGGCTCAGGCGGATCACCTTCTCCGTCTCGGGCAGCGTCTCATTCCGCTCCCACCGGCTCACCGCCTGACGGCTTACCTCCAGCGCCTCCGCCAGGGCGTCCTGACTCAGGCCACGGCGGGCACGCAGCATTTGCAGTTTCTCTCCGAAGGTCATATTCTGTCCCTCCTTCCTGCTTTCACGGTAGCAAAAAACCGCGCCGGTGTCCAGAACACCGGCGCGGAAAATGCGCAACTTCAGGTTGCGGCGGCTCAAATGCCGCCTATTTCAGCGGTAGATCCCCTCCAGGATCTCCACCACATCCGCCAGGGCACTCTCCCGGGCATGGGAGACAATGGTAGCGCCGCAGGCGCGGACGGCGTCCACACAGTTCTCCGGCGCAAAGCCCCGGGCCACCGCGGTCAGCATGGAGATGTCATTGGCCTCATCGCCCACACAGTAGACGTGGTCCATGGAGATGCCCAGCCGGTCGGCCAGACGGCGGATCATCCCGCCCTTGTTGGCGCCCCGGACCGTCATCTCCAGCAGAGTCTTGCCGGAGAAGATCAGCTCGTAGTCCCCGCTCCAGCCCTGCTCGTCCAAAAACGTCCGGACCCGCTCCAGCGTCTCATGGTCCGATTCAAAGAGGAGCTTGCCCAGAGGCAGAGGCACTTCCGGCAGGGAAGGCGCTTCCGTCACCATCACCTGGGTGATGCGCTCATGCTGACGGGTATACTCGTTGGGATGTACCGCGTGAATTACATTATCGATATGGTACGCTTCCACCGCTACCTCCGGGAAGTGTTCCAGCACCGCCTGTCCCCGTTCCCGGGCGCTGGCGTCCAGTGTCGCGGTCTCCAGATATTCCTCCCGGGCAAAGTCGTACAAGGCGGCGCCGTTGCACACGATGCCGGGGGTATTCATCGGCACCAGGGGCGCGTACTTGCGGAAGGCCGCCAGGGCCCGGCCCGTGGCCACGGCAAACCGGCCGCCCTCGGCCATAAACCGCTCCAGCGCCGCCCGATTCCGCTCCGACAGCGGCGGTACCGGCTTCCCCGTACGCAGAGCCTCCTCCGTATAGATCAGGGTATTGTCAAAGTCGCTGGCCAACAGCACACCGTCAAATCTTCCCATGACTGTTCTCTCTCCTTTTCCTTCCCATGCCATTGAACTGATGAACAAAGCGGCCGGCCGCCCGAACGTGGGACGGCGGGCCGCTTTTGACGCCATTACTCGCTCTTGGGTGCGGACGATCCGCCCTCTCCGCCGGGTTTTCCGCCCCGGCGGCGCCCGCCCCGGTGCCGGGGACGGCGGCGCTTGGCTTCCTCTCCCTCCGCGGCAGGTGCCTTGGCCGGCTGCTGCGCGGGCTGGGAAGCCTTGGGCTGCTGAGGCTTGGGACCGCCGGGCCGGGCGGTCTTACCCTTCTTTTCCTCTCCGCCCCGGGTTTCTTGCTTCGGTGCGGGGGGCTGTCCCTCACCGGCAGGCTTTGCGCCGCTGCGGCGGCGTCCGCCCCGGTGATGGCGGCGGGCTTTGTTTCCCTCGCCCTCCATGCCCATTTTCTCCCGGACCGGCGCATCCTCCAGCTCCGGCGCCACATAAAAGGGGGTCGCCGTAATGACCGGCGTGAGGAATTCCTCTTCCGCATGCTCCTCCACATAGCGGGCCGGCCGCTCCGGGATCTCAATACCCTCCCGGCTGCCCTTGCCGTTGCGCAGGATGCATACCTCGCAGCCGTGATAGGTCTTGAGCGGCTCGGGTGCGCTGTCCAGGCTGACCTTCATGGTCTCCCGCAGCAAATCCACGCTCTTGACATTGCCGGGTCCGTCCGGCGTCTGCACAAACGACTCCACCTTGGGCATCCGCTTGGCAGCGTCCTCATAGGCGTTTTGCTCGTACTTCAAGCAGCACATCAGCCGGCCGCAGGTACCGGAAATCTTGGCCGGATTCAGGCTCAGATTCTGGGTCTTGGCCATTTTGATGGAGACCGGCAAAAATCCGTCCAGAAACTGAGAGCAGCAGAAAGGCCGCCCGCAGATCCCCAGGCCGCCGATCATCTTGGCCTCGTCCCGCACGCCGATCTGCCGCAGCTCGATCCGGGCGCGGAACACGCCCGCCAGATCCCGCACCAGCTCCCGGAAATCCACCCGTCCGTCCGCGGTGAAATAGAAAATAATCTTATTGCCGTCAAAACTGGCCGATACGTTGACCAGCTTCATCTCCAGCCCATGATCGGCAATCTTGCGCTCGCAGATGTCGAAGGCCTCGCTCTCCTTCTTCTTACTCTGCTCCACGGTGCGCCGGTCATTGTCCGTCGCCATGCGCAGCACCGCGCACAGCGGCTTGACGATGGCGGACTCGTCCACCTCATGATTCCCTTCCGTACAGGTGGCAAACTCCGGTCCCTGGGCTGTTTCCACGATCACCTGGTCCCCCATTTTCACCTGGGCTCCCCTGGGATCAAAATAATAATTCTTGCATCCGCCCCGAAAGCGAACGCTGATGACTTCAGTCAAAGGATACCCTCCAATTCTACCGCCAGGGCGCCCAGCACATGGCCGGCGCCGACGTTATAACTGCATTCTTTTCGATAGCGCTCCAACAGCTCTATTGTGCGCATAATTTGCGTTTTTGTCAAGTTTTTCGCCGCTGCCGCCGCTGTTTGGGACGCCGGGCCGGAAACTCCTTCCCTGGCCAAAAGCGCCGCGGCAAACGCCTCCCGGCACTCTTCCAGCAGCGCGGCCAGATCCTCCCGGGTCAATCGCCGCCGTTCCAGCCCCACGGCCACCGCGGTCACGGCTCCCCGGCGCCGGGACGCCACCGCCCGGCAGAGCGCCTGCGCATCCTCCCGGGCCTGGGCTGACGGAACTGCTTCCTGCGCCGGACGAAGCTTGAGCTCCACACACCGGGACCGCAGCGTCGGCAGCATCTGCGCGGCGCTCTGGGCGCAGAACAAAAACGCCGCGTATGGCGGCCCTTCTTCCACGACCTTGAGCAGCACATTTTGATCCTGCTCCGTCAGCACCCCGCAGTCCGGAAAGAGATAGACCTTCCGCCGTCCCTCGTTTGGCCGGATGTGGGCATCGCTCCGCACGGCACGCACCACGTCCACCGCAATATTCTTGTGCTGTTCATCCTGAACCGTAATCACGTCCGGATGAATATTCGCCAGGACCTTGCGGCACCCCGCGCATTGGCCGCAGGGGCGCGCTCCTTCCCCCTCGCACTCCAGCGCCGCCGCGGCAAAGCGGGCGGCCGGCATGGGTTCCCCGCCGGTAAAGAGCAGGGCATGGGAAAGCGTATCCCGGGCAGCAGCCTCCCGAATGCGGACAACCGCCGGGTCCTGTTCCGGCAAACCAAAGGGATTCATGGTCGGACTCCTTTCCACCGGCGGCTTTCAGCCGCCTCAACGGCCCTATCATACCATATCCCCGGGAAAAAAGGAAGCAATCTTCCGCAGGGACCGGGGTGACAATGAAGGCGGCCGGCAAGCGTTTTTCGTCAGAATCGCACATTTTTTCTCACTTTAAGCTAGGGGTATTTACCCTCGCTATCATGAATGTTACTGCAGTAGTATCCCTG
>CABUDN010000011.1 GCA_902490355.1 uncultured Oscillibacter sp. | reverse complement strand
ATACGAGATAAAGGAATGTGACTGGAGTTCAGACGTGTGCTCTTTCGATCTGCTTTTAGATGGAAGCAAGCCGCGCAGCCGCTGAGACAGCTGCACGAGTTTTGGGAGGCGATTTTGTGCGGGAGACGTTTTTCTATACCCTTCATGCCATCCTGCCCATTCTGCTTACAATTCTGCTGGGATATTGTGTGCGGCGTGTGGGTACGTGGTCTGATGAGTTTTACCGGCAGCTCAACAGCCTGTGCTTCCGGTTATTTCTTCCCATTCAGCTCTTTTGCAATGTGTATGCCATTGAGGATCTCTCTTCCATGAACTGGAAGATGATCGGCTACCTGTTCGGCAGCGTGTTTTTCTGCCTGCTGGTGGGACTGGCTGCGGCGCGTCTGCTGGTGCCGGACCGGCGGCAGCAGGGTGTCATTGTGCAGGTATCCTTCCGGTCCAACCAGGCGATTTTGGGGCTGCCTCTGGCCAATGCCCTGGGCGGCGCAGCCGCCATGGGATTTGCCTCCATGGCCACCTCCGTCTGTGTTCCGCTGTTCAACGTGCTGGCGGTGATTGTGCTGACGGTTTTCGGCGGAGACGGTTCCCATAAACCCACTGCCCGGACACTGGCGCGGCGCGTGCTGACCAATCCCCTGATTCTGGGGGCCCTGTCCGGCCTGGCGGTGGTCATCATCCGGCAGTTTTTGCCGGTGGTGGACGGGGAGCCGATCTTTACCATTCAAAACCAGCTTCCCTCCCTGTTTCAGACGCTGACGAATCTCTCTCAGGTGGCCTCTCCGGTGATGCTGTTTGTCCTGGGAACCCGGCTGAATTTCAGCGCGGTACGGGATCTTCTGCCGCGGCTGGTGCTGGGTACGGCACTGCGGCTTGTGATTTGCCCGGTGGCGGTGATTGCCATTGCGGTGGCACTGCGCCAACCTCTGGGCCTGACGTCTTTGGAGATGCCCACGCTGGTGGCAATCAGTTCGACGCCGGTGGCGGTGTCCAGCGCTGTGATGGCCCAGGAGATGGGCTGCGACGACCAGCTGGCCAATCAGCTGGTGGTGTGGACCAGCGTGCTGTCCATGGTGTCGCTTTTCTGCATCATCTATGTCATGCGGACATTGGCACTGCTGTAAGCGCAGGAACCCAAAAGAAAACCCGCCGCGGAGCACCTGCTCCGCGGCGGGTTTTTCATACCAGGGTTACGGTCAGCCAGACCAATCCGATTCCGGCGGCTCCCATGATGGTGTAGAGCGCGGGATTGAGATCCCGCATTGCCCGGCTCAGCCGGCTGTGGTCTCCGGCAGCGTAGTTGCGGGCAACCCGCCGTGCCTCTTCCACCAGCTCTCCGGCGGTGACTCCGCCGCCGGCAGCATCGTTGCGTACAATGAAGATTGCCTGCTCGAAAAATCTCGGGTCCGGGGAATCTACAACCACCACTCTTCTGGAAATACCTTTCACCATCCGAATTGCGCCTCCTTCGTTGATAGTTCCAGTTTGCCGCAGCAAAGGAGGATTTATACCGCTGTGCTGGATTTTTCCGGAGCGCGGCACAGAACCTGGATTCCGCAGTCGTCCTGAAGCTGCTCGCGCTGAATGCTCTCGGTGAGAATGAGCCCCGCCAGCTCCTGGGGGTCGGTGCCGTCCCAGCCGGCCAGCAGATTCTGCAGCCATTCATCCCGGGTTGGGTCTGCCACGCCGTCGCTGATCATCACGGCAAATCCGCCGGGTTCCAGACAAGCCCGGGTCACGTCCGGGACGGCGGCTCCGGCCCGCAATCCGGCGGGCAGGCTGCCTCCCGTAATCCGGCGGACTGTGCCGCCTTTTTTCAGATAGCTGGGAGCGGCGCCGAATTTATAGAATACCAGTTCACCTGTGGAGGGGGAACAGGTGCAAAGGTCAATGGTGGTGAAGCTTCCGGTCTCCGCGCCCCGCAGGGACATGGCGGAATTGAGTGTTTTCAGGGCGGCTTCCGGTGCGATGCCGGCTTCCAGAAACTGCCGCAGCAGCCGACAGGTGAGGGAGGACTCCTTTCTGGCCCCCTCACCGCTGCCCATGCCGTCACACAGCAGCAGGCACCACGTTCCGTCCTCCGTCTGAAACGACATGAGGGTGTCGCCGCACACCCGTTCCCCCTGCTTGGGCCGCAGGACGGCGCCCACCTGGCAGGAAAAGGGCTCCGGAGCGCTGACAGCGGCAGTCTCGCCCAATCCGGCCGCTGTGGCGGTGAGTAGTTCGGAGAGCTGGGCATATTGCCCCCGGGCGCTGCGCCGGGCCTCCTCCAGCTGCCGCCGGTACTGCCGCCGGAGCAAAAAGGCAGACAGCTCCCCGTTGATGGCGGTGAGAAAGTCCGGCAGGTGGATGCACCGGTCGGCAAAATAGGGCGGGAAATCCTTGGCCATGGCCCGGCCCCGTTCCAGCAGCGTAGGGGTGGCATCGTTGAGGGCGTTGAATGTACTGGTGTACTCCCGCTGCCAGCAGAGATTGCACAGAGCGCACTCCCGGCATACCCGCTCCGCCGCCCGGTCAAAGACCACGGCGGGATTTTCCTCCGAGGAGCGGCCGGGGGTGCGGTTCATGCTGTCATAAAGCTCCCGCAGTGCGGCGGCAGCCCGATTGAGCTGCTCTTTGAGATGGGGGGCAATGACGGCTGGAGCGGCAGACTCCTGACGGCGGATCCGCTTGCCGCCGAAGAGCCGCCCGGGCAGAAGCAAAAAGCCGCCTGCGCCCGCCAGGCTTTCAAACAGCAGGGGCTGCGCCAGGGGATCCCGGGCAGGCAGCAGTGCGGCCATGGCGGCGGCCACAAAGGCCAGCGCCGCGCTGCTGCGGCCCCGGCCTGTCCGGGTGCCTGTCAGCAGCCCCGCAAGGCCCAGCCCGGCAGTGAAAATTCCGCTGCCCGTACCGGCACACAGGTCTGCTGTCAGGCCCAGCCCCAACCCCACGGAAGCGCCGGCTACCGGACCCCGTTCATAAGCGGTGTAGGCCAGCAGGACGCACAGCAGCGTCCGCCCAATGGACAGCCCCAGAATTTCCAGATCCTCCAGGGCCAGCAGCAATGCCGCAGTCAGGAACAGCACACCTTCGGCGTCGGGGTGGGCTTCCCGGGGCTGGAACAGCGGCATGAAGAACCAGGCTGCCGCGCCGGTCAGTCCGGCGGCCGCCAGGCAGGGAGTCAGGCGGTCCCAGGGAGCGAGAGATTGCAGCACATAGATTCCGCTGACAATCAAAAACAGCACAGCGGCCGTCAGAGCCATGACCCGCCGTCCGGTAAGAAACCGGGTTCCCTGAAAGGTGGTTGCGGCGGTGAGAATCAAAATTCCGGCGGCCAGAAAAGGAAGCGCGTCGGCAAAGTCCATAAACAGGACTGCACCCACCAGAGAGCCCAGCAGGGCTGCGCCGCCGTCAGCTCCGGGGCCCGCCGCCGCGATACAGCCCAGAGCAAAGGGGGCGTATCCGCCGGGGGTGCGGCTGGCGGTCAGTGCCGCCGTAAGAAAGAAACGAATCCCCCAACCCAGCAGCCGTGCCGACTGCTCCTTTTCCAACGTGATCTGCCCGTATCGCACAGCTTGTCCCTCCAAAATCCAAGAGTTTCCCCCATTTTACCCTGACGCGGCGAAAAAGCCCGTCGGGAAATGGAGGCGCGCCATTTCCCGGCGACAGTGGACTTTTGCCCGGCGGCATGGTATGATAGACAAAACTTTTTTCCTATGAAAGGATATGCGATATGCGGATCGGAACTGTTGAAATTGACTCCCGGCTGGCACTGGCCCCCATGGCGGGGGTGACGGATGTGGCCTTCCGGCAGATCTGCTCCGAGCTGGGAGCGGGACTGACGTGTACGGAGCTGATTTCCTCCAAGGCCCTTTGCTATCATGATAAAAAGACCTTCTCCCTGCTTCAGCAGTTTCCGGGAGAGCATCCCGCCGCAGTGCAGATCTTCGGCAGTGATCCGGTGTGCATGGCGGAGGCGGCGCAGATTGCCATTGAGCATACGGGTGCGGATATCGTGGACCTGAATATGGGCTGTCCCATGGGGAAGATCGTCAACAACGGGGATGGCGCAGCGCTGATGAAGGACCCGGAAAAGGCCGGGCGGATCGCCGAGGCGGTGGTGCGGGCGGTGTCCGTTCCGGTGACTGCCAAATTCCGCAGAGGCTGGGATATGGGCAGCTGCAACTGTGTGGAGTTTGCTCAGGTGCTGGAGCAGGCGGGAGTCAGCGCCGTGGCGGTCCATGGCCGGACCCGGGCGCAGGTGTACAGCGGGGAGGCCAACTGGAACTGCATCCGGCAGGTCAAGGAGGCGGTTTCCATCCCGGTCATTGCCAACGGCGACATCTGGAAGCCGGAGGATGCGGTCCGGATTCTGCAGCACACAAAGGCGGATATGGCGATGATCGGCCGGGGATGCTTTGGAAATCCCTGGATTTTTGAGCAGGCAAAAGCGGCCCTGGAGGGGCGGCCCATTCCGCCCCTGCCGGACTTGGCGGCACGGTGCGATACGGCGGTACGCCAGTTTGAGCTGGCCGCTGAGGCCAAGGGTGAACGGGTGGCGGTGCTGGAGGCACGGCGGCATTACTGCTGGTACCTCAAGGGCGTGCCCCATTCGGGATACTACAAGGAGCAGATTGTACAGATGAATACCCTGGAGGATGTCTATCGGGTAACGAGGGGGATCAAAAGGGATTTGGTATGATGCGGGAAGAAGAATGGATTGAAGCTGCCCGGCAGGGGGATCAGGATGCCTTTGCCGAGTTGGTGCGGCTGTACGAAAAGCGGGTGTTTGCCCTGACAACGCGGATGTGCCGCAATCCGGAAGATGCTGCGGAGGCGGCACAGGAGGCGTTTCTCTCCGCCTGGCAGGGGCTGCGGTTTTTCCGGGGAGAGGCCAGCTTTTCCACCTGGCTCTATCGGTTGGCCTCCAATGCCTGCGTGGATCTGCTGCGCCGGGAGGGCCGCCACCGGGCTGCGGCGGGGGCCTCTCTGGATGATGAGGAGATAAAGATTGACGCGGTGGATCCGGCGCCGTCTCCGCAGGATGTGGCGGAGCGCCGGGAGCTGCGGGAACAGGTGGAAGCGGGGCTGGCGGCCTTGTCTCCGGAGCACCGGCAGGTTCTGGTGCTGCGGGAGATGCACCAGCTCAGTTACGATGAGATTTCACAGGTGCTTTCTCTGGATGTGGGAACGGTGAAGTCCCGCATCAGCCGGGGACGCAGGCAGCTGCGCAAATTTCTTCTGGAAAGCGGGAACTTTTCCGGCGCAGCTGCGTCCAAAGAAACAGAAAAGGAGGGCTGCAAATGAAATATTGTGAAGAATACGCGGCCCTGCTGGACCTGTATGTAGATGGGGAACTTTCTCCGGAGGAGATGGCCGCTGTACAGGAACATCTGGACCAGTGTCCGGACTGCCGGCGCTATGTGGATGAGATCCTGGAAATTCGGGCGGCCTTCCCGGATGTGGAGGAGACCCCGGTTCCCGAAGGATTTGCCGACGGGGTGATGGAGGCCATTCGGGCCGCATCTCCCGCACCGAGAAAAACTGTGCACCGGAAAACCGGACGCCGCTGGATCAAGGTTTTGGCGCCCCTGGCGGCATGTATCGCGGTAGCGGTATTGGTAGCGCCCCTGCGGCCGTGGGAGCATTCCCAGCAGGAGACGGCGCAGGTGGCCCAGGATGTAGCGGCGGCAGAAACCGCGCAGGCGGATCCGCAGACGGAACCTGCCTCGGGAGATTCCGCGTCCGGTGAAATTGCTCCAAAACAGTTCGGGGCTGCAGTGACAGAGACGGAGCCCGAGATTGCAGCGGACACCATTCCGGAAGAAGCGCCTGCCAACACCCGGCAGAATCCTGCTGCCGAGCAGGCATCGGAACCGGCACCTGAGCAGAATCCGGCATCTGCTGAAACGCAGATGGCAGACCCTGCGGAAAATAATAGCACGGCTGCGACCGGGGAAGAGACCGCGCAGGAGCCGGAGAGCGACGCGCAGGGCGGCGTGACCGCGGCCACGACCGAGGAGCCGGTATCTCAGGACACTCCGGCAAATTATGACAGCCAGCAAGAGGAGGCGGTTGGGCCTTCGGCATCTGTTTATACCGGTGAAGAAGGAACGGAGGCGTGGGTGGCCCACGGCAATGTTGTATTTGCCCAAGTAGCCTTTTTGACACAGGAAGAAGCAGGCCAGGCTCTGGCCGGATATACGGGCAAGCCGTATTCCGACGCACAGCGCCCGGAGGAGGGCGTGCTGGGAATGGGCTATGCCATGGATCCGGAGGACTATCAGCAGATTCTGGAGGCGGCGGGGAAGTCCCCGGAGGCACAGGCAGATCCGGACCGCACAACGGAGCAGTGCTGCATTGTGGTGCTGACGGCTGAAGAATAAATACTTGCGTATTCTGATGGAAACAGGCGCCGTTTTCGGCGCCTGTTTTTTTGCTTGCGTTTTGGAAAGCGGTGTGCTATACTACCTCCCGACAGGTGCCATCTCCCTGTCCAAGCGTCCCGGATCGGGGCGTTCGTTCGGGGCCGTGTATACGGCCGCCGTTCTCTAAACAAAAAAATGGAGGCTGCGTAGGACCTTTTCCTGCGTATTTTACTGCTGTCGGTATGCCTCCAAACAGGAGGTATTTTTTTATGTCTCAATCCCGTTTTACAACCCGTCAGATGGCCACAGCCGGCATTATTGCCGCTGTATATGCCGCGCTGACCCTGCTGCTGCCCATTCCGCAGTATGGCGGAATCCAGTTCCGGGTGGCGGAGGCCATGACCGTGCTGCCCTTCTTTTTCCCGGAGGCGATTCCCGGCCTGGCGGTAGGCTGTTTCCTGGCAAATCTGCTGGGCTCCCCCTTTGTGCTGGACTGGGTATTCGGTACCTTGGCCACCCTGCTGGCGGCGCTGTGGACGTCCCGCCTGAAAAACCGCTATCTGGCGCCGCTGCCGCCGGTGATCTGCAATGCCGTCATCGTGGGAGCGGAGATTGCCTGGTTTTCCGTTCAGGACGGCGCGGCCTTCTGGCCTGCATTCGGGCTGAACTTTGTGACTGTGGGCCTGGGAGAGGCAGGCGTGTGCTTTGTGCTGGGTCTGCCGCTGCTGCACTGGGTGTCCCGGAACACGGCCCTGTGCCGCCGGGCGGTGAAATCATAAAAAGCAAAAAAGAGGACGCGCTCATATGAGCGCGTCCTCTTTTTCATTACAGAGCCTCAAACTCTTCCTTGCCTGCACCGCACAGGGGGCAGACCCAATCGGCGGGGAGATCTTCCCACTTGGTGCCGGGAGCAATGCCGTTGTCGGGATCACCGGCGGCCTCATCATAGATATAGCCGCAGGGCTTGCACTCATACTGCTTCATTTGCGTTTCCTCCTTTCAGCCTCGTATTGGCTTTCACATGCCTGAGTATATCAGATAGGATAGCCTGTGTCTGTTGTTTCTACAACTGTTCAGCGAATTTTTTTGCGCAGCTGGGCTTTGATTTCCGGAGAGAGTACCCGGGCGGCAATTCGCACCGGCAGGGCCGGCAATGCGAAAAACCGCTTGCGGACGGCATCAAAGGGTTCCAAGGCGTACGCTGCAAAGAAGGCGGCGCGTTCCGGCGAGGCGGGGATGGGAGAAGCCAGCCGGGGATTGCCTGCAATGGCGCGTTCCGGCGGGAAAGCCTTGCGTGCCACGGGGAGCTGGTCAAAAATGTGGCTGGCGTGGGGCGTGTTGACAATCAGAAGGCTGACGCCCAACTGCTGCTGTTCCGGCAGTTCGTCCGGATGCAGGCCCCAGAAGTCACCCAATGTGAAATCGCCCGGGCGGGTCATGGAGGTGTAGGGGCAGCGGTGGCAGCTGGGACGCAGAAACAGCGCCCGCCCAAAGGCCCGGCCATATTCTGTGCGGAACAGGGGGGCCGTATCCACGCTGCCGTCATCGTAAACGGTGGTGAAGTGACCGTCTTTCCAGCCGGTGACCTTATTGCGGAACCGCACCGCCTGCACACCCTTGCCCTTTCGGCTTTCAATGGAATGGATCATATCCTCCCATACGCCGGGAGAGGGAACGCCGTGACAGACCAGATCGCAGGTGAGCAGATTTTCCGGCCGCTGTCCAAGAAAGCGATAGAGGCCATCCACCTGACAGGGGGTGCCCGTAAAGAGCACCGGCCGGATTTTCAAGGCCTCCCGGATTTCCCGGAAGGTATCTCCCAGATCGCTTTGCACATACTTGCTGCCCCGCAGACGCCACAGATCTTCCTTGCGGAACACCGCAATGTGGCTTAAATGCTGGCGGCCGTCCATGGCTGCGCCGTAAACGACTCCGCCGTCTTCCAGCACGTACTCGGCCAAGGCGGTAAAGACGCCGCCGGAGGTGGAATCCTTGCGGACGGCATCGTCCCGGTTCCAGGCGGCGTAGACTGCCGGCAGGGGGCCCTGGGGCCGGGGGTGAAGCGGAGGACACACGTTGGTACAGCGGCCGCAGTGGATGCAGGCATCGGCATTAACGGTCGGGTAGGCAAAGCCCTCCTGATCCCGCTTCATGGAGATGGCATCCCGGGGGCAGACGCTGGCGCAGGCTCCGCAGCCGGTACAGTGGTTGTGGTCTGCCAGCTGAGGAAGGGAGGATGCCTCCGGTGCGGCATCAGGAAGCGGCGCAAAGGGCGCGTTGCTCAGAGCGGCGCGCAGATAGGTCAGGGAGGATTGCCGGGCCTGCTGCAACCGTGCGTCCACATCCGACCAGTCCACAGCGTCAAAGAGATCGGCGGTGTCGCCCTTGCCCACAATCCGGTTGGTCAGCCCCAGGCGGCTGAGAATACTGAAAGTACGGGAGTGCTCCGGCTCAGCCAGTTCACTGGGGGCCACGGACGTAAAGAAGGGACGGTGGAACTGCACGGAAAATACCGTGCCGTGGAAAGAGTTGGTGCATACATAGGAGGCGTTCTGGAACAGGGACAAAAATTCAGCCGGTCCGGCATCCAGTACGCACCGGGCACCGGGCACCATCCGCTGCCGGATGCCGCACAGCTGCACCACCGGCAGGCCGGTTTTTTCTGCCAGCATCCGAATATAGGGGATCAGAGCGCCGGGCTTGCTGATACCGTAGCAGAGAATATATCCGCCCTCCGGGCCTGCGCCGGCCGGATTGGCCATAGCGGACCATTCCTGTCCTGTGAGAAGCAGCGTGGGATCCAGCACCACAGGGACCGTCTGTCCGGTCAGGTCCCGGATGATGGTCTGGCCCTGCCGCTCCCGGACAGAAAGATGGGAAAAGCTCTTGAGGTAGGACTGGAGTTCCTCCTCCATCCGCTCGGGAATATGGGAGATGCCGAAGGACGGTGCATAGGCGATTTTGCGCAGGGAAGAAAAGGCCCCGAAGAAGACAGGATCAAAGCGGCCGTCGGGGAAAATGGTGGGGTTCCAGATTTGATCGCTGCCGGAGAGCAGCACGTCATAGGGAAGAGACGCGCCTGCCAGAGCCCAGCGGTTTTCATAGTGCTGCGCGGAAATATGCAGGTGGTCTGCGGAAAACTGTTCAAAGCGGTCATAGCGGCGTTTGAGCGCAGCGTAATGCATCGCCGTGTGGGCATCCGCCGCTGCGGAGCCGACTCCGGTGGGACGGCGGAAGAGCGCGTTGTTTTGATTGACGTAATAGTCAATGATCTCGCATTCCCCGCCCAGAGATTCCACTGCACGCTCCGTCGCGGCGGCCTGCAGCAATGCGCCGTAGTGATGAATATGGTAAAAGGTGACAAGTCCTGCTTTCAAACTCGCGTCTTCCTTTCTTTAAGGCTTGTCCAGCGGAGGAGCAAGCAGATCGTCTTCCGCAATCCAATCGGCAACCTCTACGACATCAAACTCGGTTTGGGTCCGCCGGATGACGACCTTTTCCAGGCCTGCGTTGATGACCAGACGGCGGCACATGGAGCAGGAAGTGGCATCCGGCAGCAGAGCGCCGGTGCGGCCATCCCGTCCCACTAGGTAAAGCGTGCCGCCTACCATATCTCTCCGGGAAGCGGAGATGATGGCATTGGCCTCAGCGTGTACGCTGCGGCACAGCTCGTACCGCTCACCGCGGGGAACCTGCATGGCTTCCCGGGAACAATACCCCAGATCCACGCAGTTGGCCCGGCCCCGGGGGGCGCCGTTATAACCGGTGGAAATAATCTCGTCATTTTTGACAATGATCGCGCCGTATACCCGCCGCAGGCAGGTGGCCCGCTCCAAGACGGTTTCGGCGATATCAAGATAGTAGTTTTCTTTGCTGATCCGGTCCATAGGCAGCCCCTCACTTTGTGTATAGGATGACATGATTGTAGCACGGAAACCCCAGTGTTTGCAAGTGCAACAGCGGCCGCAGGGGGCAATGGGAAAATTTACGATTTTCTGAAGAAAAGCGGAGCGCTGTATCGTATCATAAACAGTGAATGGACAAAGGAGGCGGCGGACGGCTTGAAAAGCAAGGAACAGTTTTCCCAGCTGGTAATCCAGTACGAGCGGCTGGTCTATACGATCTGTTTTCAGCTGGTCCGCAGTGCTCCGGCCGCAGAGGATCTGACGCAGGAGACATTTCTGGCGGCCTACCTCCACCGGGACACCATGCCGGAAGGGTATGAGCGGCAATGGCTGGGGCGGATCGCCGCCAATAAGGCCAAGGATTATCTGCAAAGTGCCTGGAACCGCCATACCGTGCTGCCGGGGGACGAGGCACTGCCGCCGGGGCTTGCTCCGCCGGCGGAGGAAGAAGTGCTGGGCCGTGCCGGAGCGGCAGAAATCGCCGACGCCATCGGACGGCTCTCCGAACCCTACCGGCCGGTGTGCCGCATGTGTCTGCTGGAGGAGCGGTCCGTGGAGGAGACGGCCCTGGCATTGGGCAGACCCGTCAAAACCGTTCATACGCAGCTGCGCCGGGGAAAGGCCTTCCTGCGCCGGCAGTTGGAAAGGAGTGAAAGCCATGAAGTTGTTCCGTGATGATGGACATTTGACCGACGAGGCATTGACCGCCCTGGCCGGCGAGTCACTGGATGACCTTTCCCGCCTGGAGATTGCGGAACATCTGGCATTTTGCGATTTGTGCCTGCAGCGGTATACGCTGGCACTGGAGCCGCAGCCTCTGCTGACGCCCGACCACTCGTGCCGGGAGAGCCTCATGCGGCGGATTCGGGAGCGGACGCTGCATCTGATTACCAGCCGTTACGCCACGGCAGCGGCTGCCGTGGTGCTGGCACTGACGGTGGTATGGGGCAGCGGAGCACTGATCCCGCCGGAGATCCGGGCGCATGATGAGGTTCCGGCAGCTCAGACGGCCTCAGACCCTTCCTGGGCGGAGCGTTGGAGCAATGCGCTGGATCAGGTGGTTTCCGGATGGAATACATGGCTGAGCGGGCGGGAGTCCCGCCAGTCGAATCTCACCCAACAAGGAGGACAACATTCATGAGACGCAAACACGGACTGCTGCTGTTTATTGCATCCTGTATTCCCGGATGCGGAGAGATGTATCAGGGATATATGAAGCGGGGAATTTCCATCCTCACGGTATTCTATGGCCTTCTGACCGTAGCAATTTTTCTGGAAATCGGTGCTTTGGCAGTACTGCTGCTGCCGATCTGGATGTTTTCCTTTTTTGACAGCTACAATCTGCGGGGACAGACGGATGAGGAGGCGGCAGCCAATCCGGATGCCTATCTCTTCGGCATTTTCGATATGGATCAAGAAAAGCTGGGTCGGCTTTGCAGAAAGCGTTCCAGCATCATTGGATGGCTGCTGGTGATTCTGGGTGTTTGGGGACTGTACAGCATCGTGTCGGCGTGGCTGGTGGATGTATTGGGGGTCTTCTTCCAGGATACGTGGTGGCTGTATCGGATCCTGACCTATGACGTGCCGCGTCTGGTGGCAACGGCAGGCATCATTGCATTGGGCCTTTGGTTTATCCGGGGTCCCAAAAACCGCAAAGAGGAGATCCCGCCCTTTGCCCCGCCGGAAGAGACCCCGGCCGGTCAGCCGGAATCCCAAGAGACCGCAGAAACTCAAACGGAAACCGCGGAAGAGGAGGCGGACCATGCAGGATGAAAACCGTTCCAGCGGACGCCGGGTAGGCACCTTCACGCTGGGCGTAGTGCTGGTCGTGACGGGAATTTTGATGGGCGTGTCGTTATTTTGGCCGCAGCTGGATCTGCGCTGGGCAGTCAAAGGCGCCCCGCTGATCCTCATCAGCCTGGGGGTGGAAACGCTGCTGGCTGCCCGGGGAGACCGGAGGGTCCGCTATGACTGGGCGGGTATGCTGCTGTGCTTCCTGGTGGGACTGGGCGGTCTGGCGCTCGTCGCCGCAGCGTGGTATTGGACCCATTGTCCGTGGGAACTGTATGGGTGGTAAACGACCGGAAAGAAAACAGGCCGGGCACGAAAGTGCCCGGCCTGTCTGCTCTGCGGGGAAAAAACGTGGGATACCCAGGAAATGAGGGAAAAGAGACTGGAAAGGGATGGAATTTTATCAAGTATGGCTTGCGTAAGCCCTGCCAGCATGATAGAATAATGCCGCCAATTTACAAGTGTATGAACAGGAAAGAGAGGGCGATCAAATGCATACCATCGATCCACAGTCCTGGAAGCAGGACCTGCCCGCGTTTCGCGAGAAGACGGCGGAGTTTTACGCCGGCACGCTGGACAAGGCTTCCTATAAAGGCTTCTCCGGACTTTATGGCAGCTATGCCCAGAAGGACGGAAAGGCCAGCATGCTGCGTCTGCGGATGACGGCAGGCCGGATGAGCAAGGAGAAAATGGCGTTCATTGCAGATGTGCTGGTTCGCTACCCGGTGCCCCGGGTCCATCTGACCACCTGCCAGACGGTCCAGCTGCATGACCTGGATCAGGATACCGTGTGCGATGTGATGGAGGAAGCTCTGGATCATGGCATTGTGACCATGGGCGGCGGCGGAGATTTTCCCCGCAATGTCACCTGTTCTCCCCTGTCCGGTGTGGAGAAGGGGGAGTATTTTGACGTGCTGCCCTGGGCGGAAGCGGCCGGCGCCTATCTCATGAACTTTATCAAGGCCGAGAAGATGCCCCGCAAGCTGAAGGTGGGCTTCTCCAATTCTCCCGCCAATGTCACCCACGCCACCTATCGGGACCTGGGCTTTGCGGCCCGGCCGGATGGCTGCTTTGACGTGTACAGTGCCGGCGGTCTGGGCAACAATCCCCGCTTCGGTGTAAAGGTAGCCGAGGCAGTGGCACCTGAAAAGATTTTGTATTATGTCAAGGCCATGTGGCTGACCTTCCGCGCCTACGGCAACTACGAAAACCGGGGCAAGGCCCGCAGCCGCTACATGCAGGAGACTCTGGGCGGCCCGGAGGCCTATGCCAAGGCCTTCCGGGAGAAGCTGGCGGAAGTGGAAGCCTCCGGTGAAAACCTGGATCTGACGGTGGAGATTCCCACTGTTTCCAAAGAAGGCGACGGCGTGGTGGTGGATGGCCCCCGGGTCATTGCACAAAAGCAGCCTGGACTGTATGCGGTGGCCTGGCATCCCATCGGCGGCCAGGTGGACAAGCAGGCGTTTTGCGATCTGAGCGCGGCTCTGGCTCAAATCCCGGGAACGGAACTGCGCCTGTCTCCGGACCAGACGGTCTATATCATCAATCTCAACGGAGAAGAAGCGCAGCGCGTTCTGGCGCTGACCGCGGACGGCGCCCGGAATGCGTTTGAGTGCTCCGTCAGCTGCATTGGCGGAAAGACCTGCCAGGTGGGCGTGCGGGACTCTCAGGGCCTGCTGCACGCCTGCGTGGAAGCGGTGCGGAGTGCGGGCGTGCCCGATGGCGCCCTGCCTCAGATGTATATTTCCGGCTGCATGTCCTCCTGCGGAACCCACCAGACCGGCGTCATCGGCCTGCGGGGCGCATCCAAGCTGGTGGATGGCAAGCCGCAGTCTGCCTTCGCCCTCTTTGTTCACGGAGAAAGCCGTCAGGGCGGCGAGACCATGGGCCGGGAGCTGGGAACCATTCTGGAAAACCGGGTGCCGGAGTTCCTGGTGGAACTGGGCAAGACCGTGGCTGCCAGCGGAGTGAGCTTTGCGGACTGGAATGCGCAGAATCCCGACGGCCTGGAGGAAATCGCGGCGCCGTATCTGGCGTGATGCCTTCCAAGCTGGCCCCATAAAACCAACACCCCCGAAGGGCATTGCCCTTCGGGGGTGTCTTGTTTATCCAGTATCCGTTAGGGATGTTCCGTCTCAAAGTAACGCCGGGTGGCATCGGCATCCGAGGCGATCTGGGCTTTGAGAGCATCCAGAGAGTCAAACCGGACCTCGTCCCGCAGGTGGCGGAAGAACTCCAGCCGCAGCGTGCGGCCGTAGAGATCGCCCTGGAAGTCCAGCAGACAGGCCTCCACGGTCACATCGGTGCCGTTGTTGACGGTGGGGCGGGTGCCCACATTGGTGACGGCAGGGTAAGATGTGCCGTCTTCCAGAGTGACCCGGGTGACGTATACGCCGTGACTGGGGACCAGAACGTGGGGCGGGATGGGCAGGTTGGCGGTGGGGAAGAGCCGGGAGGAACCGATGCCTCTTCCGTGGCGCACGACTCCCGTCAGCACATGGGGGTGGCCCAGGAAGCAGTTGGCCCGTTCGATCTGGCCCAGTTCCACCAGACGGCGGATGTAGGTGGAGCTGACGATGGTGCCGCTCATCTCCACCTTGGGAATGATGTCGCAGCCCAGTCCCAGCTCCTTGCATTTTTCCTGCAGCCGTTCCGGAGAGCCCTCGTTCTTATGGCCGAAGTGGTGGTCGTGTCCGGCCACCAGATGGACGGCATGATAGCGGCGAACCAG
The DNA here is from genome assembly GCA_902490355.1 of uncultured Oscillibacter sp. Lineage (GTDB taxonomy): Bacteria > Bacillota > Clostridia > Oscillospirales > Oscillospiraceae > Oscillibacter. The sequence continues at coordinate 10,969 of CABUDN010000011.1, read as the reverse complement.
AATGTTGGTAACGAAGTCATCCCAGGGGGTGGTCATCATCTCATGGTCAAAGGGAACCATAATCACCTCCCGGATGCCGAAAAGGCGGCGGACCAGATCCCGCCGGTCCTCGGGGGAGTTGATCAGCGGGCAGGGCTTGCCGGTGATGACTTCCTTGGGGGGGCGGTCAAAGGTAAAGACCGCCGGGGTTGCGCCCCGGGCCTTGGCCTCCTCCACAGTCCGCCGCAGCAGGGCGGCGTGGCCCAGATGGACTCCGTCAAAGAAGCCCAGGGCAATCACTTTTTCCTTGATGGACATAATGTTACGCTCCAAAGAAATTCTTAATGGATGTGAGTGTTCCGTTTTCGGCCCGGGAGAGGCAGAGAAATGTCTGGTCCTGACCGTAGATCCGGTAGGTCCCGTCCGGGATTCCGGGCATGGTGATGGGATTGCCGCAGCGGACGCGTTTTTCTTCCCGGTCCTGCTTGAGCAGCAGGATGGGGGAGTCCGCAAACAGACTGTCGGTGGGGAGCAGAAGGGATTCTCCCTGTGCCTGTACATCCTCCAGGGTGGCGGCTTCCTTCAGCGTGAAGCCTGCGGCCATGGTACGGCGCAGGGAGGACATGGTGCCGCCGCAGCCCAGTGCCTGGCCAAGATCATGGCAGAGGGTTCGGATATACGTTCCCTTGGAACAGCGGCAGCGCAGAAGAAAGTCCGCCGGGCCGGTCTGGTCCAGAAGCTCCAGCTCCAAAATGGTAATGTGCCGGGGCTTCCGGGCAACTTCCTGTCCCTTCCGGGCCAGCTCATAGAGCTTCTTTCCGCCGATCTTCACCGCGGAATACATGGGCGGGATCTGCTCCTGCGGGCCCAGAAAGCGGCTGAGCGCCGCCGCGACATCCTCCCGGGAGACCTGGACCGGGTGGGTTTCCAACACGTCGCCGGTGATGTCCTGCGTGTTGGTCACGACGCCCAGACGCAGTCCGGCCACGTATTCCTTTTCCCCGTTTTCCGCAAATTCCACCGCCCGGGTGGCCTGTCCCACAAATACGGGCAGGACGCCGGTTGCCATGGGGTCCAGAGTGCCGCCGTGGCCGATCCGCCGTTCCTGCAAAATGCCCCGGAGCTTGGCGCATACGTCCATGCTGGTCCAGCCCTGGGGCTTGTCTATGATGAGGATTCCGTTGGCCATGGGCAATTACACCTGACAATCCGGCACAATCTGCCGGATGGCGTCCAGCACCCGGTCCCGGGCCTGGGACCAGGGGGCTTCCACTGTACAGCCCGCAGCAGCGGCATGGCCGCCGCCGCCCAGCAGGGAGCAAACCTCAGTGGCATTGACCCGGCTGCCGGTGCGCAGGGAGATCTTCCACACATCCGGGCGCAGTTCCCGCATGGTGACGGCGCAGTCGACCCCCTCGATCTGTCCGCCCAGGGAAGAGAGCTCCTCGGCATCGCTCTCCGTGGCCTGCAGCTGCTCCATCAGGGAGAGGGGGACGGAGAGCACCGCGATGCGGTCGCGATCGTAGAATTCCGCCTGGGCCAGCATGGCGCCCTCCAGCTGCATGCGCTTGCGGGTCTTGGTGCGGAAAAAGACCTTATTGACGGTCTGATAATCGATTCCGGTGCGCAGCAGAGCGGCCGCCACGGCGTGGGTATGGGCGGTGGTGTTGGCATAGGCAAAGCAGCCGGTATCCGTGGACACCGCCACATAAAGGGGCAGGGCCATTTCGGCTGTGATGGGGCCCAAAGCGGCCAGCAGATCATAGATCAGCTCGCCGCAGGCAGCGGCCTCCGGCCGGACGATATTGGCTTTGCCGAAATGCGTAAAGGAGGGGTGGTGGTCAATGGCCAGATCCACCCGGTCGGCATAGGGCAGGGCATTGTCGGGAAAGAGTCCCACGGTGGCGATATCCGTGGAGACCACATGATCCGGGACGAACTCCGCCGGAGCGGCATAGGGGGCAAAGTAGGGAGCAGTGGTGTCGGTAAGGCCGGGATTGGGCAGCAGGTAGGCCGTTTTGCCCAGGGACCGGAGACCGGCGCACAGCGCCGCCGCGCAGCCCACGGTATCCCCGTCGGGCCGGACGTGGGTGAGGATCAGAACCCGGTCCAGGGAACGCAGCAGGTTTGTCGCTTCCAAAACACTCAGCATGAACCTTCCTCCGTTTCCCCACTGCCGCGGGATTCATCCTCCTGTTCCACCTTCCGCAGCACCTCCAGAATGTGGGCGCCGTGGGCGATGGAATCGTCGGCGATGAACTGCAGCTCCGGCGTGTAGCGCAGCTGCAGGGCACGGCCCAGTTCCCGGCGCAGGAAGCCGGCAGCGGATTTGAGACCCTTGAGGACCTCGGTTTCCCGTGCCTTGTCCAGTGTGCTGACATAGATCCGGGCATAGCGCAGATCACCGGTGGTATCTACCCGCGTAATGGAGACCATGCCGGTGGCAGACACCCGGGGATCCTTCAGGCGGCGGAGCTGGTCACTGAGCTCCCGCTGAATTTCTTCGTTGATGCGGCCAATTCGATTGCTGGGCATGAATGGGCCTCCTTTCACTTGAAAAATGGAATGGGCTCCGCACCCGATTCCGGGGCGGAAAAGAACACACGGGCGGGCGAAGCCGCCCGCCCGGTGCGATACAGTCTGACAAATCGTTCCGTGCGACCAGGAGTGTTAACGAGGAATTTCTTCCATGGTGAAGGCCTCGATGATGTCGCCTTCCTTGATGTCGTTGAACTTCTCCACAGTCATGCCGCACTCATAGTTTTCCGCGACCTCCTTGGCGTCATCCTTGAAGCGCTTCAGGGAGGCCAGCTGGCCCTCGTGAATCACGATGCCGTCCCGGACCACCCGCACGGAGCAGGCGCGGACGATCTTGCCGTCCTGCACGTAGCAGCCGGCCACGGTGCCGATGCCGGAGACCTTGTAGGTCTGCCGGACTTCGGCGTGACCCAGCACCACTTCGCGGTACTTGGGCGCCAGCATGCCCTTCATGGCAGCTTCGATTTCGTCAATGCAGTCGTAAATGACCCGGTACATCCGCATATCCACGTTCTGGCGGACGGCGCCGTCCCGGGCAGCGGCATCGGGGCGGACATTGAAGCCCACGATGATGGCGTTGGAAGACGCGGCCAGCATGATATCGGACTCGCTGATGGCGCCGACACCGCCGTGGATGACCCGGACGTTGACCTCGTCGTTGGAGAGCTTTTCCAGGGAGGCCTTGACGGCTTCCACACTGCCCTGCACGTCGGCCTTGACGATCAGGGCCAGTTCCTTGCGCTCGCCGGCCTGAATCTGATCGAAGAGGTTCTCCAGGGAGACCTTCTGCACCGGCGCGGCGGCCTTGGCCTTCTCCTCGGCCTTGCGCTGCTCCACCAGCTCCCGGGCCATGCGCTCGTCAGCCACGGCGAAGAAGGGACTGCCTGCGGTGGGTGCCTCGGAAAGGCCGGCAATCTCCACGGGGACGGAGGGACCGGCCTCGGTGAGACGGGCGCCCTTGTAGTTCATCATGGTCCGCACGCGGCCAACGGCAGTACCGGCGATGATGATGTCGCCCTGCTTGAGGGTGCCGTTTTGGACCAGCAGCGTTGCCACAGGACCGCGGCCCTTGTCCAGCCGGGCCTCGATGACGGTGCCCTGACCGGCCCGGTTGGGGTTGGCCTTGAGCTCTTCCATCTCGGCGGTGAGGGTCACCATCTCCAGCAGGTTTTCAATGCCGATGTGCTTCTTGGCGGAGATCTTGCAGCAGATCGTCTGGCCGCCCCACTCTTCGGGCACCAGGCCGTATTCCGTCAGCTGCTGCATGACGCGGTCGGGATTGGCGTTTTCCCGGTCGATCTTGTTGATGGCCACAATGATGGGGATCTCTGCGGCCTTGGCGTGGTTGATGGACTCGATGGTCTGGGGCATGATGCCGTCGTCCGCCGCCACCACCAGAATGGCAATATCCGTAATCATGGCACCGCGGGCACGCATGGAGGTGAATGCCTCATGGCCCGGGGTATCCAGGAAGGTAATGGGCTTGCCGTTGACCTGGACCTGATAGGCGCCGATATGCTGGGTGATGCCGCCAGCCTCGCCGGCCGCCACGGAGGTATTGCGGATGGTATCCAGCAGGGAGGTCTTGCCGTGGTCGACGTGGCCCATGACCACCACCACGGGAGCCCGGGGAACCAGATCCTCGGGCTTATCCTCGTGGACATCGATGAGCTTTTCCTCAATGGTGACCACGACTTCCTTTTCCACCTTGCAGCCCATTTCCTCGGCGATGATGGCGGCAGTGTCGAAGTCGATCAGCTGGCTCAGGGAGGCCATGACGCCGTTTTTCATCAGGCACTTGACCACCTCGGCGCCGGTTTTCTTCATCCGGCTGGCCAGCTCACCCACGGAGATCTCATCGGGGATCTGGACCTTGACAGGGGCCTTCTTGGCAATTTCCAGCTGCAGGCGGCGCATCCGTTCGGCCTCGTCCTGCTTGCGCTTGTTGGAGAAAGTCATATTGCCCCGACGCTGATTGCTGTTGCGGAACTTTTCCTTGCCGCCCTTTTGCTGCATCCGCTCGGCCCGTTCACCGCCCAGAGTTTCCAGGCGTTCGTCGTATTTGGCCAGGTTCACGTCGCCGCCCTTGCGGGTATCCACGATCTTCTTTTGCGGAACCCGGGTAGAGGGCTGCTGCACGGGAGCGGCGGCCTTCTGCGTGTCGGCGGTCTGCTTGGCCTGCGTATCGGCATTCTTGTGGACGTCCGCAGTCTGGGCAGGCTGCTTTTCCGCCGGCGCCGCGCTCTTGTGCGCGTCGGCCGGAGAGTCCGCCTGAGCGGGAGCAGCCTTTGCCTGATACGTATCCGCAAAGATGGCTTGAATGCTGGAAACCTGATTGTGCTGCGTCAGGTAATCAAAGATCACAGACAGCTCGTGATCGTCCAGGACCTGCATGTGATTCTTCGGAGCGGCCACATACTTGGTCAGAATTTCCGTAATGGTCTTGGTGGGCAGACCGAAGTCTTTGGCCACCTCATGGACTCTGTATTTTTCCATACCCAATAAAAACACCTCGTTATGCTCCAACCCGGGGGCTGGGGAGAATTTGTTCGATCGGTCCGCTTACGTCGCCTTCTTGCGGAAGGAGCCTTTGCCCTTTTTCACGGGGCGGCTGTGGGCGTAAGGGGAAGCCCCCGGTCTGGGGCGGTGATCCCTGGAAGGGTGAGACTTTGTGCGGGACTGGGCGCCGCGCTTGGGAGCCGGAGCCGCTTCGGGCGGCGCGCTGGAGGGTGTCGCGTCGGCATGCTGAGCGGATTTGCGCCGGCCCCGGCGGAGATTTTTCTCGTGGGCCAGCTGCTCGGCCCGGCGCTGAGCGGCCCGGGCTGCCTTGAGGTCCAGCCGGCGGGCGCTTTCCTCATAACGGGCGGGGTCCTCCTCCGCCAGCCGGTGTGCGATGGCTGAAGCCAGCCCGATGTCGGTCAGGGCCGCGATGGCGACGCTGGTGCGGCCGGTGGCCTGCCCCAGCTGCTCTTTCGTATAGGGAATCTGGAGCCAGAGACATTGGCCGGCATCGGCAAAGTGCCGTACCCGGCGGCGGGTATTGTCCGCCGCGTCACAGGCCAGCAGGATCAGCCGGGCGTCCCGGGCCCGGGCCACAGATTCCACCGGCTCCTCGCCCAGTACCAGGCGCCCGCCCCGCAGAGCGAGTCCCAGAAGCGAGAGTATCCGGTCATTGCTCACGGCTCTCACCTCCCAGCTCCTTCTCCATGGCGTCATAGACTTCCGGCGGGATGGCAGTTTCAAATGCCCGTTCCAGAGCCCGGCTTTTCCGGGCCTTGCGCAGGCACGCCACATCGTGGCATACATAGGCGCCCCGGCCGGGCTTTTTGCCGCCGAAATCCAGACTCACGGAGCCGTCGGGGGATTTGACCACACGCAAAAGCGCCTTTTTGTCTTTCATTTCCCGGCAGCCGACACACTGCCGCTGGGGAATTTTTTTCACTTTTGGCATTGTCAGGCCGCCTTTCTCTTAGGATTCCGCCGGAGTCTCGCCGGTCTCCTCCGCGGGAGCAAGTTCCTCCGCGGCGGGAGCCTCAGGAGCGGTGTCCGTTTCGGAGTCCTGATAGCTCTGGGGTTTGATATCAATTTTATAACCGGTGAGGCGGGCCGCCAAACGGGCATTCTGGCCCTCCTTGCCGATGGCCAGGGACAGCTGATCGTCCGGCACCAGTACGCGGCAGGCCTTACCCTCGTCCGCCATCCACACGTCCACCACGTCGGCGGGAGCCAGGGCGGCGGCGATGAACTGAGCGGGGTCCTCGCTGTACTTGATGATGTCGATCTTCTCGCCCCGGAGCTCTTCGACAATGGCGGCGACACGGGCACCCTTGGGGCCGACGCACGCGCCGATGGGATCCACGTTTTCATCGTTGGACCACACGGCCATCTTGGTGCGGCTGCCGGCTTCCCGGGCGATGGACTTGACTTCGACGGTGCCGTCGTAGATTTCGGGCACTTCCAGCTCGAACAGGCGCTTGACCAGGCCCGGATGAGTCCGGGAAATCAGGACCTGCGGGCCGCGGGTCAGGCGGCGGACGTCCACCACGTACACCTTGATGTGCATGCCCTCTTCCAGCTCTTCGCCGGGAACCTGCTCGCCGGCCATGAGCAGAGCCTCGGTGGACTCAGTGCCGGTGCCGATGCGCAAAGAGGCGTTGCCGGTACGGGGATCGATCCGGGTCACCACGCCGGTGAGAATCTCATGCTGCTTGGAGTTGAACTCGTCATACACCATGCCGCGCTCGGCTTCCCGCAGGCCCTGGATGATGACCTGCTTGCCGTTGCCGGCGGCAATGCGGCCGAACTCCACGTTGTCCACGGGGATGTTGACGATGTCGCCGATCTCATACTTGGCGGAAAGGTGCTTGGCTTCAGCCAGGGTCATTTCGTTGGCGGGGTCCACATAGTCCTCTTCGTCCACCACGGTTTTCTGGACGAACATCTTGAGCGTCTGATGCTCCTCATCGGCCTCCACGATTACGTTTTCCACGCCCTCGTGGTCCCGCTTGTAAGCGGTGGTGACGGCCTGAATGATCTTGCCCATCATGAAGGACTGGGGAATTCCCCGCTCCTTTTCCAGCATTGCCACAGCGGCGAAGATCTCCGCAGGGTTCATGCCCACGGGCTCCTTCTGCTTCTTGCCTTTCATCTGTTGTGATTCTCCTTATTTCAATAGTAGGTTGTGGGGAAGTGCGGCGCTGCCGCGTTCCATAGGTTTAAAACTCCACCCGCAGGCGGACCAGAGCCACATCCTTTTTCTCAAACGTGAGTTCCTGATTGCCCACTGTTACCGTAACGGCACCGGTGGCTTCATCATAGGCTTTGAGGTAGCCGGCAAATTCCTTCCGGCCGTCCCGGTTTCGGTAGAGCTTTACCAAAACGGGGCTGCCCAGGTAGCGCTGGAAGTCTCCGGGCCGCTTGAGTGCCCGCTCGGCGCCGGCTGAGCCGACCTCCAGGGTGTAGCTGCCCTCAATGGGGTCCGCCTCGTCCAGAAGATCGCTGAGCTTGCGGGAGACGGCTTCGCAGTCCAGAATGTCCACGCCGCCTTCCTTGTCCAGAAGGACCCGCAGATACCAGGTGCCTGCCTCCCGGACATACTCCACGTCCCAGAGGGTGCAGCCGGCCTCGGCAATGGCGGGTGCGGCCAGTTCGGCGGTCAGTTCCGTGATTTTCTTCATGGAAAGATCCCTCCCTTCCTTTGACAGCATTTTCAAATTTTGACCGGGGAAAAAAGGCCAATAAAAAGAGCGGACCCAGGGTCCACTCCGCTGCTTACATACTCTAACATATGCAAATATACCACACACTATGAGAAAGTGCAAGCCTTTTACAGGAGAAAAGAGAAGTTTTTTCCGCCTTTGTCCCACTTTTTTCTCAAGTTCAGGGGCGAACGGTACCAAATTGATCCCGTCCGCCCCTGGGTTTATCTCCGGCGCACAGATGCCATGGCGCAGGAGAGCAGAAACAGCACCAGGTCCGCTGCCACCACCGTGGCACCCACCGGGGTGGACCAGGCAAAGGAAATCAGCAGTCCCACACAAAAGCACACCACTGCGGTCACCGCGGCACAGAGGATGACGCCCCGGAAGCTCTTGAATAGACGCATGGCCGTCAGGGCGGGAAAAATGACCAAAGAGGAGATCAGCATGGCGCCCATCATCCGCATGCCCAATACAATGGTCAGGGCAGTGAGAACTGCCAGAAGCGTGTTGTAGCGGTCTACGTGCAATCCTGTGGCACGGGAGAAGCTTTCGTCAAAGGTGACGGCAAAGAGCTGGTGATAAAACCGCACAAACAGCACCAGCACCGCCACGCTCAAAATGACGGACAACATCACGTCCTGGTCGGACATGGCCAGCACGCTGCCGAACATGTAGTTGTCCACATCAGTGGTCATGCCGGTAGTCAGGGAGATGACCAGAATGCCGATGGCCAGGGCGGAGGCGCTGGTGGCGGCGATGGCGGCGTCACTGTTGAAGCGCGGGTGGCTGGCCATGCGCAGCAGCAAGAACGCCGCCAGGATGACCACCGGAATGGAGAAGTAGAGCGGTGTGATCCCCAGGGCCACGGCGATGGCCAGCGCGCCGAAGGAAACGTGGCTGAGGCCGTCGCCGATCATGGAATAGCGCTTGAGCACCAGGGAGACGCCCAGCAGCGCGGCGCACAGGCTCACCAGTACGCCGGCGATGAGGGCCCGCTGCATGAAGGGATAGGAAAGCATTTGCAGGATGATCATGATTCAGCCTCCCGGAAGCGCCGTCCCTGGGGGGAGGCGAGATAGTCGGCCACGGTACCGAGAAATACGCTGCTGCGTCCAATGTGCAAAACCGTCCGGGCACTGCGCAGAGCGGCCTTGAGATCATGGGTTACCATGACCACGGCCATGCCTTCCTTTTCATTGAGGTAAGAAAGGGTCTTATAGAGATCCTGGGCCGCTGCCGGATCCAGGCCGGTAATGGGCTCATCCAGAATCAGCAGCTTTCCGGCGGCGCACAGGGCGCGGGCCAGCAGCACCCTCTGCTGCTGACCGCCGGAGAGCTCCCGGTAGCACTGGTCCTTGAGCTCCAGAATGCCCAGCTTGCCCATGTTCATCAGGGCCTGGGATTTCTGGGCCGGAGAGTAGAAAAACCGGACACCCCGGTTGAGACAGCCGGAGAGCACTACCTCAAAGACCGTGGCGGGGAAATCCCGCTGAGCCCGGGTCTGCTGAGGCAGATACCCGATGGCGCCCCGGCGCAGCTCTTCCGCCCGCTCGATCCGGCCGCTCTGCGGCGTCAGCAATCCCAGAAGACCCCGCAGCAAGGTGGATTTGCCGGAGCCGTTGTCTCCCACAATGCAAAGATAATCTCCGGCCCGGATGGTCAGGTCCAGGTGAGTCAGGACGCTCTGCCCCTCATATCCCAGGGACACGTCCCGGCAGACAATCAGTTCATTGGGTTCCATGGGCGTCCTCCTTCCCGGCACAGGCCTGGCATAACCCCGTCAGGATTGTGCGGCGGGGATCAATCCGAAAATGATGCTCCGCCTCCAGATGTTCATAGAGTGCGTGAAGATGCTCGCAGTCCAGATGGACCACATGACCGCACCGCTCACAGCGGAGCAGAAAGCACTCCCGGCCCTGGGCGGCCCGATGGGGGCAGATCTGATAAAATGCGCCGTCCTCCGTGCGGATCTTATGAATCTGGCCGGCCTGCTCCAGCTTTTCCAATTGGCGGTATACCGTGGCCAGCCCCACGGGATTTCCGCTCAGCCGCAGCTGTTCGGCCAGAGCCGCTGCGCTGATGGGCTCTTCGCTGCACTGCTCCAGACATTGCAGTACGGCTTGCTGTTGTTTGGTACTATATGACACGGTCGAGCCTCCCCATGCGAATTTGAAATTGAAAATCATTTTCGTATTATAGGCCGGTGGAGAAAAAAGTCAAGAGTAGTTGCAAAAAAAGCGGGGATAGAGTATGGTATAGAAAGGCCAAAACGTTGCGCAAGAATACGCAAGATTGGATTACAAACAAGGAGAGAGACAATGAACGCTTCATTGGTCATTATGGCGGCGGGACTGGGTTCCCGCTACGGCGGCAGCAAGCAGGTGGATGGAGTGGGTCCCAATGGAGAAATCCTGATGGAGTACTCCATTTATGACGCGCTGCGGGCCGGATTCAATAAAGTGGTATTTATCATCAAGCCCGAGATGGAAGAAATGGTGCGTCAGCTGTGCGGTGATACGGTGGCCCGGCGGACGGCTTTGGACGGCCGCCCGGTGGAAGTGGCCTACGCATTTCAGGATTTTTCCTCCGTGCCGTCGTTTTATCACATCCCGGCGGAGCGGACGAAGCCCTTCGGTACGGTTCACGCCCTGCTGTGCGCGGCGGATGTGGTGCACGAGCCCTGCTGCGTCATCAATGCCGATGATTATTACGGCATTGACGCGTACCGGACGATCTATCAGGAGCTGACGCAGCTGCCGCCGGAGGGCAAGGCCACCATGGTGGGCTATCTGCTGAAAAACACCGCCAGCCTGCACGGTACGGTTTCCCGGGGCGTATGCACGGTGGAGGATGGAAAGCTGCGTTCCGTGCGGGAGGCACTCAAGGTGCAGCTGTATGCAGACGGTACTCTGCGGGATCTGGCTGAGGACCGGAGCCTGGACCCGGATACGGTGGTCTCCATGAACTTCTGGGGCTTTACCCCCAGCATTTTCCCGGCTCTGCGGACGTATTTTGAGGAGTTTTTGCAAAACGAGGCAGGGGAGAATCTCAAAGCCGAGTGCCTGCTGCCGGTGATGGTGGACCATCAGATGAAAGCAGGGGCTCTGGAGGTCTCTGTGCTGCATTCGGCAGACAAGTGGTTCGGCATGACCTACCGGGAGGACCGGGAACTGGTGCGTCAGGAATTGCTGCGCCTGCATGAGCAGATCGGAAGAGCGTCGTGTAGGGAAAGAGTGTAGATCTCGGTGGTC
>CABUDN010000010.1 GCA_902490355.1 uncultured Oscillibacter sp. | reverse complement strand
GCTTACCGAGGAACACCGCCCGGGCCAGGCGTTTGAGGTTGGCGAAACCGAAGAGCAACTTTTCGACTTTTCTTGGTCGTGCGGGACTTTATCTTGAAGATCTATATGTAAAGCCGGAATACCGTGGAAATGGATACGGAAAAATGATTTTAAAAAAATTGGCTGCGATTGCCGTTGAGCGAAAATGTGGACGCTTGGAATGGTGGTGTCTCGACTGGAATAAAGCAAGCATTGATTTTTATGTATCGCTTGGCGCAGAGCCAATGTCAGATTGGACCGTATATCGTATTGCGGGAAATACATTGTCCAACCTCGCCGAATAATAGTTGAACAAATAAATACAAAAAGAACGGCATGGCTTCGGCCATGCCGTTCTTTTAAAAAGCAATCTTACGGTTTGATTTCTCCCTGCCTTTTGGAAGCGGGGCGTTTGACTGCGGCAGATTTACCGTGCCGGATCAGATTCCGTTCTCGGGCTTGACCAGGGCGATGTGGAGCTCGTCGAGCTGCTTCTGGGTGACAGCGGACGGTGCGTCCATCATGACGTCCTGGGCGTTCTTGTTCATGGGGAAGGGGATGATCTCCCGGATGGAGTCCTCGCCGGCCAGCAGCATGACCATACGGTCCACGCCGGGGGCGATGCCCGCATGGGGAGGTGCGCCGTAGGTGAAGGCGTTGTACATGGCGGGGAACTTGGCCTTGACGTCCTCCTCGCCCAGGCGGACCAGCTCAAAGGCCTTAATCATGATCTCGGGGTCGTGGTTCCGCACAGCGCCGGAGGAGAGCTCCACGCCGTTGCACACCAGGTCGTACTGGTCGGCGGTGATGCTCAGGGGATCGATTTCGCCCCGTTCGGCCTTGAGGAGGACCTCCAGACCGCCGGAGGGCATGGAGAAGGGATTGTGGCAGAACTCCAGCTCGCCGGACTCCTCGCCGATCTCGTACATGGGGAAGTCCACGATCCAGCAGAAGGCGTACTGCTCCTTGTCCATATGGCCGGGGACGGCGGCGCCCAGGGTCTTGACCAGCACGCCGGCGGTCTTCTGGGCCTGGGTGCGCTTGCCGGCGGAGAGAGCTACGAAGTCGTTGGCCTTGAGGCCCAGAGCGGCAATGACCTGCTCCTGGATGGGGGTGACGAATTTGGCGATGCCGCCCACCACCTGGCCGTTCTCGTCCAGACGGAACCAGTAGGGCTTGCCGCCGGAGACCACTTCCACATCGGCCAGGGTCTTGTCGATGAACTTTCTGGTCTCATGGAAGTCGCTGACCACCACGGCCTTGACCACATTGCCCTCGAAGGGGCCGAAGCCGCAGCCGGAGAGTACGTCGGTCACGTCCTGCACGGTCAGGTCAATGCGCAGGTCCGGCTTGTCGGAGCCGTACTTCTCCATGGCCTCGGCGTAGGGGATGCGCATAAAGGGCGCGCTGGAGGCGCGGTCATAGGTGCCGTACTGGGCAAAGATGGGAGGCAGCACGTCCTCGCACACGGCAAAGACGTCCTCCTGAGAGGCGAAGGCCATCTCCATATCCAGCTGATAGAACTCGCCGGGGGAGCGGTCGGCACGGGCGTCCTCATCCCGGAAGCAGGGGGCGATCTGGAAATACCGGTCGAAGCCGGAGGTCATGAGCAGCTGCTTGAACTGCTGGGGAGCCTGGGGCAGGGCGTAGAACTTGCCGGGGTGGTTCCGGGCGGGAACCAGATAGTCCCGGGCGCCCTCGGGAGAGGAGGCGGTGAGGATGGGGGTGGTGATCTCCAGGAAGCCGTGCTCGGTCATGGACCGGCGCAGGGCCGCCACCACGTTGCACCGCAGGACGATGTTCTTCTTCACCTCGGGGTTGCGCAGGTCCAGATAGCGGTACTTGAGCCGCTGGGACTCGTCAGCCTCCCGGCTGCGGTTGATGGGGAAGGGCAGCTCGTTGTGGCGGCAGCGGCCCAGAACGGTGACCTTGCTGGGAACGACTTCAATTTCGCCGGTGGGCAGCTTGTCGTTCTTGCTGTCACGCTCCCGGACGGTGCCTTCCACGGAGATGGTGGATTCCTTGGTGATGGCCTTGAAGGTGTTGACCATCTCCTCGGTGTCGGCCACGATCTGGGTGGTGCCGTAGAAGTCCCGCAGGACCACGAAGGCCAGACCGGCACTGACTACACGGACGTTTTCCATCCAGCCGGCCAGGGTGACCTGCTTTCCGGCGTCGGCCAGGCGCAGCTGGCCGCAGGTATGGGTACGAGATTGCATCATGTTGGGTTGATTCCTTTCTATTTCTTCACAATGTGGGGAAAACAAATGCTTAGAGGTAGCCCAGAGCATCCAGCATCTGGGCGGCAGCGGCCACGTCCACCGAATCGGTGGATTCGGCGGTGACGGAAGCGGCGGCGCACCAGGCGGCCATCTGTTCCTCAGCGGGGATGGCGGCGGCCTGCGCCACGATTTCCTCATTCTCACTGGGGTCCATGCGGTAGACCACCACATAGCGGTCCTCCTCCGTCAGAACCGAGGAGACCCGTCCAATGCCCAGAGACTTCAGGGCGGCAATGTTGCTGTCGGAGAACTGATCCAGGGAGATCAGGTCCGGGTCCTGGCCGCTGTAATCCTGGCTGTATTTCCAGATGAGATAGCTGATATACTCCTCATCCTGCAGGTGGGACAGGATCTGGCTGCGCAGAGTATCCGCCTGTTCCCGGGATTCTTCGTCGGTGTAGTAGCCGTCATCCCGGTAAAAGACGGCGTACATGCCGTAGAGCATGTTCTGCTGGTCCAGATAGCGGCTCAGCTCGCCGGAGGTGAAATCCCGCATGCTCTCCTGCAGGTTCGTCAGAACCGCAGTGGAGATGCACATGGTCTCATAGGCCTCCTGGGAAATGCCCATGTAGCCGACGAGATAGGAGAACGACTCCAGTTCCGCCCGCTGATCCTCGGTGAGGGGGTAGTCCTTCTGGCGGCTCATCAAAACTCCCGTGCGGATGGCTTCCTCCCGGGCGTCGGAGAGCACCTTCTGGGCCGGGGTCATGCCGCCCTTGTCCGGGGCGTTCCAGTCGATGGGGGCGGACAGGTCGATTCCGTATTTCTCCTTCAGATACGTGTCAAAGTCGCCGGTAAAGAGGTCATCCTCGAGATAAGCGGAAAACTCTTCCGGGTAGGCATCGTAGCGGGAGAAATAGTGTGCGATGTGCTGCTCGGAAATTTCCGAGGCCAGCAGCAGGGCATAGGTGCCGGCGGTGATGTCAAAGCCGTCCACGGTCATTATCACCGCGTCCGGATCCTTGCCCAGCAGGGCCTGGGAGAGAATCAGAGGCTTGGGGGTAAACTTCACCCGCTGGGACGGATCCACGACCCGGGCCAGCATGGCGGCGGCCTGTCCCCGGTTGAGCGTGTCGAGGCCGTTGAAGGCGCCGTACTCGTTGCTGCCGGTGAGAATGCCGGCGTTGTAGAAGTCCAGAATCACGGAATGCTGGGTTATATCCGGCAGGGAAGTGATGGAGTTGATGGGCTCCAGAGCATCCTCCGGCAAAATGGCCGACAGGAAGAAGATAAAGTCATAACGCGTGCAGGGACGGCTGGCATAGTCCTCAAACTCCTCCATGGCCCAGAGGGTGAGGGGCAATTGCGAGATGGAGTTGAGCACCTCCGGGTCTGTGGTCTCGTCCGTCTCGTTCAGAATGGGCAGACCCAACAGGTAGTCGGACGCGGGCTGGTACCAGGCCTCGCCCTCGGCAGGCGGGTCAAACTTGCCGTCGCCGCCGTTCATCAGCTCATGGAGCCGGGCCACAATGACCACGATCTGGCCATAGGTGAGGGAGCCCTGGGGATCGAAGGCGGTGGCGGACTTGCCGTCCATCAGACCGGTTTCATAGCAGGTCTGGACCGCGGCGTCACACCAGGTTCCCCGGGTGTCGGCAAAGGGCGTGGAATAGGTCCGTGTTTGCGGAATCAGACTTCCGGGGTGGTAGGCGGCAGCGGGTGCCGCCAGGGAAAGGGTCAGGGCCAACGTCATCAGCAGGGACAGCAAGCGGGACCGTTTCATGAAAACACCTCCAAAATTTGATTACAACATGGAATATTATGCGCGGATTTTACGTTTTGGATTAAACACGCCTTGCAGATGAGGGGTAATTGGGGGAATAGAGTGATTCCACTTTGAAATAAATGCATGATATATTACGGATTGGATTCAACGGGCTGGGCCAGCTCCCAGATGGATGCATGGAGTGATGCGGTGGCGTCGGCCCCGCCGCAGAGGGAGACGGCCCGGAAGCGAAGACCGTGCGAGTCGTACGTGACGGCCTCCCACCACCCCATGCGGCATTGCAGCAGCACATAGCAGGTGCCGTCGCCCAGCTGGTAGCGGGCGTCAAAATCCCCCGGGGTGATGACGCGGCTCTGGCCGTCCCGGAGGGACTGGAGAAGCCCGCCCAGGGGAAACCGCCGGAAGCGCAGGGATTCCAGTTGGGAGAGAACCTGCCGGTAGACTTCGCCGTCCTCCGCGGTCAGGTCCAGGGTCCGGGTGGTGTCCTCCGCGAGGTTGTCGGTGTAGCGCAGCAGCAGGCAGGTGAGGTCCTGCGGCTCTCCCAGATCCGGCGAGAGGGCATAGAGGTCCACCGGGCGGGTGTACCACGCGGCCGCGGCCACCAGAATCACCACGATGATACCGGCAGCAAGCCGGCGGTGCAGGGTCCGTTTGCCGGGGGCGCGCATGGCAGGTCCCTCCTTTACGCAGGGTGTGTCAGCCCAGAATCACGCTGCCCTTTTCCCGTTCCGCCAGTCCCGCCTTGATGCGGTAGATGGTGGCGGCAGCGTCCAGTTTCGTCTGCTCCCCGGTGGCCAGATCCTTGCAGGCCACCACGCCCGCCTGAATCTCGTCCTCGCCCAGGAAGATCACGTAGGGGATGCCCAGCTTGTCGGCGTAGGAGATCTTCTGCTTGAACTTCTTTTCCTCGCCGTGGATCTGGGCGCGGATGCCGTTTTCCCGCAGCTGCGTGGCCAGGGAGATGGCGGCGGTGAGATCCTCCGTCATGGGCAGGATCAGCACGTCGGCGGGGGCGGTGGGCAATTCGGGGTTCAGCATGCCCTGCTCGCCCAGCACGTAAAACAGGCGGGTCAGACCGATGGAGATGCCCACGCCGGGCAGCTGGCGGTCGGTGTAGTATTCGGCCAGGTTGTCGTACCGGCCGCCGGAGCACACGGAGCCGATCTCGGGATGGTCCAGCAGGGTGGTCTCATACACGGTGCCGGTGTAGTAGTCCAAGCCCCGGGCGATGGTCAGATCCACGGCAAAGTTCTCCGCCGGGACGCCGAACTCGCCCAGATACCGCACCACGGTGCCCAGCTCGTCAAGGCCCTGGTCAAAGACCTCGCTGCGGCCCCGGTAGCCCTCCAGGGCGTTGAGCACCACGTCGTTGGAGCCGGAGATGGCAATGAACTTCAAAATCTCATCGGCCTGCTCGTCGCCCAGGCCGCACTCGCTGGTCAGCAGCTCCCGGACCTTTTCGGGACCGATCTTGTCCAGCTTGTCCACGGTGCGCATGATGTCGCCGGAGCGCTGGAAAAGGCCCAGCATCTCGTAAAAGCCGTTGAGGATCTTGCGGTTGTTCACCCGGATCTGGAAGCGCTTGAGGCCCAGAGTGGAGAAGGTCTTGTAGATGATGGAGGGGATCTCCGCCTCGTTGAGGATGGAGAGCTTGCCGTCGCCGATGATGTCGATATCCGCCTGATAGAACTCCCGGAAGCGGCCCCGCTGGGCCCGCTCGCCCCGGTAGACCTTGCCGATCTGATAGCGGCGGAAGGGGAAGGAGAGGTCGTTGTAGTGCAGGGCCACGTATTTGGCCAGGGGAACGGTCAGGTCAAAGCGCAGGGCCAGGTCGGCGTCGCCCTTGGTGAAGCGGTAGATCTGCTTTTCCGTCTCGCCGCCGCCTTTGGCCAGCAGGACCTCGCTGGATTCGATGACCGGCGTGTCCAGAGGGGTAAAGCCATAGAGGGAATAGGTTTTGCGGAGAATCTCCATCATGCGCTCCATCTGCTGCTGGGGAGCCGGCAGCAGTTCCATGAAGCCGGAGAGGGTTCGGGGAGTCATTTTGGCCATGAGTACGGTCTCCTTTGTTCTGATTACTTTGATTATAGCATACTTGCGGAAAAAATAATGCTCCCGTCCCAAAATCTTTGGGACGAGAGCGAAACTTCGCTTCGTGGTGCCACCCAAATTCAAGGCCCGGCGGGCCTCCTTTGGCCTCCTGGTACGGGGAGGGAGCCGTGGACGTTTCCGTCCCCGCTCCGCCGCTGTCCTTCCTCCGGGCCGAACAGGGCGCTTTCAGCTCTGCGCCCCTCTCTGTGGGTCGGTGTCGGGAGTACTGCTGCGGCATCATGGCGGTGTGGGATATTTTATGCGCTTTTCCCTGAAAAGTCAAGCAATGGGGCGGGTAGAGGGATTGACGATGCACCGCCAGTCCAGATCGCCCCGGGCCAGGCCCAGCACCAGCATTTCGGCAGTGGCGATGTTGCTGGCAAAGGGGATGTTGTTCTGGTCGCACAGGCGGGAAATATAGGAGACGTCCCCGGCCATGCTCTCATTGGTGGGATCGTTGAAGAACAACACCAGATCGAACTCATTGTAGGCAATGCGGGCGCCGATCTGTTGGCTGCCTCCGTGGGTATAGGAGAGGAAGCAGTGGACGTTCAGTCCGGTGGCTTCGGCCACCATATGACCGGTGGTGTTGGTGGCGTAGAGGTGGTGTTGGGACAGAATACCGGCATAGGCCGTGCAGAACTGGACCATCAGATCCTTCTTGTTGTCGTGGGACATCAGAGCGATGTTCATGGAAGGGGACTCCTTTCTGAATTATTTGATCCGCAGCAGAGGCACGCGCTGCCCCTGGAGGCGGTGGGCGATGTTGCGATAGGCCGCGGCCGAGGCCTGCGGCGGCAGGGGCGGCATGCCCTGGTTGAGAGACAAAGGGAGGCTGTCATCCTCCGGGACCACGCCCAGCAGGGGCAGACCGGCCCGGTCGATGGCGTCGTCGATGGTGGCGTGCATGCTGCGCAGCAGCTTTTTGCGTACCCGGTTGACCACCAGGTGCAGCGTGCCGTTGGGGAAGCGGCCCAGCTCCATGACGGTGTGCTGCGCGTCCCGCAGGGAGGAGGCGTCCGAGGTGGTGACGACGACGCAGCGGTCGGCGGCACAGGTAGCCAGGCGGAATCCGCGGCCCAGACCGGCCGGCGCGTCCAGCAGGCAGAAGTCGAATTTCTGGCGCACCTGGCGCAGCAGCGTGCCCATTTGACTGGCCGTGACGGGGTCCCGGCGAATCCGGACCGGCGCAGTCAGCAGGTACAGACCCGGCAGCCGGGGCTGTTCCACCACGGCGGCGTCCAGCGTGCAGCGGCCCTGGGCCACGTCGGAAAAGTCCATCAGGGCCCGGTCCGTCAGTCCCAGAGCCAGATCCAGATTTCTTAGGCCGATATCACAATCCAGGCACAGCACCCGGCATCCGCTGACGGCCAGTGCGGCACCGACGCCGGCGGTAAAGGAGGTTTTGCCCGTGCCGCCCTTGCCGGACACCACGGCGATACATTGTCCTCCCATCCCTCTGTCTCCCTTCGATAAAAGTTTTTTACTATGCTCCGCTACCATTATAACGGATTCTTCTTGATCTTTGCAAATGCTCTGGGATATTTTTTAGGCGTTTGCGCCACTTTTTTGATGATTACCAGCCGATGTACGACCTCTGTACCGGGAATTAGGTAGTCCGCGGTGCGTTCCACCCGGCCGCCCAGCAGTTCGATGGCGCGGGCCGCCCGTTCCAGCTCCGGTCCGCACTCCACGGACTTCATGGCCAAAAACGCGCCGCCGGGCTTGACCAGAGGCAGGCACAGTTCGCTCAGCAGCTGCAGATCCGCCACCGCCCGGGAGGTCACCAGATCAAAGGATTCCCGGTGGGCCTGGGCAAATTCCTCCGCCCGGCCGTGGACGCAGGCCACATCGTCAAGACCCAGGTCATCACATACCCCCTGCAGGAAGGTGATCCGCTTTTGCAGGGCGTCCAGCAGAGTCAGGCGGATGGAGGGCTCCAGAATCCGCACCGGCAGGCCGGGAAAGCCCGCGCCGGTGCCCACGTCGGCCACGGTCTTGTTCCGGAAGTCCACCAGAGTCAGCAGGGCGGCGCTGTCGAGAAAATGGAGCGTGGCCACCTCCTGCGGGTCGGTGATGGCGGTGAGATTCATGACCTTGTTGGTCTCGTCCAACAGGGCGGCGTAGCGCATCAGGGCCGCCACACCGTCCGTAGGCAGGCCCAGCGTTTCCAGGCCGCGGCAGAGCAATTGTTCCATTACGCCTTCTCCTTCAGAAGATCCCGGATTTCTGTGAGAAGCTGCTCTTCCCGGGTGGGCTTGGGGGCCGGCGGGGGAGCGGCTTCCTTTTTGCGGTGGAGGCGGTTGACCGCCTTGACCATGCAGAACACGGCAAAGGACATGATGAGGAAGTTCAGCACGGCGTTGATGAAGTTGCCCAGCATCAGCGCGCCGCCTCCGGGCAGCTGGAACGCCAGCGCCGAGAGGGACTCATGTCCGCCGGTGAGAATGCCCAGAATGGGATTGATGATATCATTGACCAGGGAGGTGGTGATGGAGCTGAAGGCGCCGCCGATGATGACGCCTACGGCCAGGTCCAGCACATTGCCCCGGGCAATGAAGGTCTTGAATTCGGCAAAGAAGCCGGAAGAAGTTGACATAAAGTATCCTTTCTGCTTAGAACGGTATGCGGAGTGCAGGGTCCAGGAGCCGGGCGAAGATGACCGCGGCCTGGGCCCGGGTGAGGGGAGCCTTGGGCGCAAAATTTCCCTGGCCGTCCACACCGGTGAGAATCCCGGCGTTGTAGAGCTCCAGCACGGCGCCGGGCAGCGCCTCATAAGGCGTGCCGGTGTAGTCGGCCTGGGGCATATCGGGGATCGCGGTGTGCTGGTTGATGGCAGGCAGGTCCGGGGCAATGGACCAGATCATGGCCGCCAGATCTTCCCGAAAAGCGGGCTCTTGAACTGTGGCGGTCTCATCCATCAGGTGCTCGGTGAGAAGAACGTCATCGAGACCGTTTTCGGAGATCAGCAGGTCATACAGAGCCGGGAAGTACCACGCGTCCAGCACGCCCTGTTCCTCCCAGGTATCCCACTGCGTGACGGTAAAGGTGTGATACCACATCAGATGTTCGCTGAGGTCCCAGGCGTCCTCCAGGTCAAAGGCATATACGACGGTTTCCTCCGCTGACGTGTCGGGATACCGGTCATCGAGGGCCGGATCTGTGATCTGGGTCCCGGTGGCGGTCACTTCCGGCGGCTGTCCCGCTTCGCCGATTTCCAGACGCAGGGTGGGCTGGCCCACGGCCGGATCCTCTGCATCAAACCAGAAGAGCAGTTGGGTTCCGTGACTGCCATGGGCCTGGAGATTCCGGAAGTTTGCCACCTGGGTGTCGCCGTCATAGAAGCGGACATAGTCCCGGGGGTCAGCCGGCAGGGAAGGGACCTCCGCCGTGCCGTGCTGCCGGAGATTCCAGACCCGATCCAGGATCACCACCATTTGCGGAATCGTGAGGGTCCCCTGGGGATCAAAGGTCTTCTCTGTGGTTCCGCTCAGAATCCCCGTCTCCCGGCACAGCATGACGGCATCGTAGCACCAATCTCCCGGAAGAACATCCGAAAAGACCTCCGGATCCGGCCGCGGGGAAGAGACGGCCCCTGAACCCGCTGCGGCGCAAGGGATTGCGGCCACAGACAGGAATAGAGCCGATAGCAGGGCGCAAATGGTACGTTTCATAGGGTCCGCTCCTTTCTGTGAGCTGGAAACCGGTTTAACAAAACGTAATTTTTTATAGTTATTATACAGATTGTATCATAACTGCCGGATGCGTGCGGAATCACGGATGGAAACGAAGCGGAAACAGTACAGCCCATCTGACCGCCGGGCAGATCCTCCGCGGCGGCCAGGCGGGAAAGGAAACGTATTATTTCTGGGGAACGAGCTTGTCCTTGCCGCCCATGTAGGGACGCAGGACCTCGGGGATCAGCACGGTGCCGTCGGCCTGGAGGTTGTTCTCCAGGAAGGCGATGAGCATGCGGGGAGGTGCCACGCAGGTGTTGTTGAGGGTGTGGCACAGCTGCATCTTGCCGTTTTCATCCTTGTAGCGGATGCGCAGACGGCGGGCCTGGGCATCGCCCAGGTTGGAGCAGGAGCAGACCTCGAAGTACTTCTGCTGACGGGGAGACCAGGCCTCAATGTCGCAGGACTTGACCTTCAGGTCGGCCAGGTCGCCGGAGCAGCACTCCAGCTGCCGGACGGGAATGTCCAGAGAGCGGAACAGCTCCACGGAGTAGCGCCAGAGCTTCTCATACCACTCCTTGGACTCTTCCGGCTTGCAGACGACAATCATCTCCTGCTTTTCGAACTGATGGATGCGGTACACGCCCCGCTCCTCGATGCCGTGGGCGCCCTTCTCCTTCCGGAAGCAGGGGGAGTAGGAGGTGAGGGTCTGGGGGAGGGAGGAGGAAGGCAGAATCTGATCGATGAACCGGCCGATCATGGAGTGCTCGCTGGTGCCGATGAGGTAGAGATCCTCGCCCTCGATCTTGTACATCATGGCGTCCATATCGGTCTGGCTCATGACGCCCTCCACCACATTGCCGTGGATCATAAAGGGAGGAATGCAGTAGGTGAAGCCCTTGCCGATCATAAAGTCACGGCCATAGGCCAGGACGGCTTCGTGGAGCCGGGCAATGTCGCCCAGCAGATAGTAGAAGCCGTTGCCGGAAACGCGGCCGGCGGCGTCCAGATCAATGCCGTTGAAGGACTCCATAATCTCGGTGTGGTAGGGGATGGGGAAGTCGGGCACCTTGGCCTCGCCGAAGCGCTCCACTTCCACGTTGCAGGAGTCGTCCGGACCCAGGGGCACGGAGGGATCGATGATCTGGGGGATCAGCAGCATCCGCTTGTGGAGTTCGGCCTCCAGCTCGGTCTCCTGCTTCTCCAGCTCGGCCAGACGGTCGGCCTGCTCCTTGACCTGCTGCTTGACGGCTTCCGCCTCTTCCAGCTTGGAGGGGTCCTTCTTGGCCTGTCCCATGAGCATGCCGATCTGCTTGCTCAGAGCGTTGCGGTTGGAGCGCAGCTGATCGGCCTCGGCGATGGCGCTGCGGCGCTTGGTGTCCAGTTCGATGACTTCGTCCACCAGGGGCAGCTTGCTGTCCTGATATTTTTTGCGGATGTTTTCCTTTACTGCTTCCGGATTTTCCCGGATGAATTTGATATCCAGCATGGCGGTTCACCTCATACTTGTATTGGTTATAAAATATGTTTCACGTGAAACACAAGACTATTGATTCAAAATGGCTTCTTTCAGCTGCTGATACCGCAGGGAAGGGGCGGTGACACCGGAGGTCTCCTCATCGGGAAGCAGCTCCGGCAGTCCCTGATCCTCCATGGACTGGAGAATGTTGCGGCAGTTGTCAAAGTCCTCCGTCAGGTAGGACTGCTGGAGACTGTACAGGCCGATCATGGCGTCCAACTGCCGGTTGGCATCCAGCAGTGCGTCATCCGATGCGTCCTTTTCCTCCTGCAGGGCATCCATCTGGTCCTGGAGGTCGGAGAGCTCCTCCTGGAGTTCAATGACTTTCTCCTGGGTCTGCTGCACGGCCTGCATGGCGTTGACGGAATCCTGAAGCTCGCCCAGCACCTCGGTATTGCTGCGCTGATGCATGAAGAAGGAAAGCGTCATCAGCAAAAACGCGGCAATGAAGAGAATCATGATATAGATGACCACGGGCTTTTTATCCCGGGGTTTGGGGGGATTTGCGGGCTGTGCGGCGGACTCCTGTTCAGCCGGCACGCTGGGGGCATCGGAATGCTCCGCTGCCGGCGTCTGAGAAAGATCCGTAGACGGATCGTTGTGTTCCGGGTGTTCCAATTTCATTGTGCTGATCCTTTCTCGCTCTTCCGGACCCGCAGCAGAGCCAGGGCCTCCAGAAGATCGTTTAAATCATCCACGCCATAGTATTCCAGTTCAATCCGGCCCTTTTTCCGGCCGGACACGATGCGCACACCCCGGCCCAGACGGGAAGCAAGATCTTTCTGCGCTTCAGCGGTATAGTCGGGACCTGTCTCAACCGGCGGGGGAGGGGGAGGCGCGTCTTCCGCGGAGAGCCGTTTGGCCAGGGCTTCGGTCTGCCGCACGGACAGTCCGCCGGCCACCACCGCTTCCGCGGCTTTTTCCTGCAGGGAAGCAGGGAGGGGCAGCAGGGCCCGGGCATGTCCGGCGGAGAGTTCGCCGGACTCCACCAGTTGGCGCACGGCAGGCGTCAGGCCCAGGAGCCGCAGGGCATTGGCCACGGCGCTGCGGGACTTGCCGACCCGCTGCGCAGCCTCTTCCTGGGTCATGTGATAGGTCTGAATCAGGGCCTGGAATCCGGCGGCTTCTTCCATGGGGTTCAGGTCCTCTCTCTGGAGGTTTTCAATCATGGCCAGCTCGGCGGCCTTGCGGTCGTCGGCCTCCATGACGATGACGGGAACCTCCTGCAGGCCCGCCAGACGGGCGGCCCGCCAGCGCCGCTCGCCGGCAATAATCTGATAGTAGCCGGAGGCCAGACGGCGCACGGTCAGCGGCTGAATGATGCCGTGGGTGCGAATGGAATCCGCCAGTTCGGCCAGCGCCGCTTCGTCGAAAGACTTGCGGGGCTGGGAGGAGCAGCTCTCCACCTGAGAAATGGGCAGATAGAGAGCGCCGCCGGACTCGGGCTTCAATACATCATCGCCCAACAGGGCGCCGAGTCCCCGGCCCAGGGCGGAGGGCTTTTTGGATGCCATGAAAACGATGCTCCTTTCCTCAAAATCAGGCGCTTTGCTTGTTCTGCTTCTTTAAAAATTCCGCTGCCAGAGCGGTGTAGGCCTCGGCGCCCCGGGAGGAGCGGTCGTAGGCCGTAATGGGCTTGCCGTGGCTGGGGGCTTCGCTCAGGCGCACGTTGCGGGGAATCACCGTGGCGTACACCTTGCCGGGGAAGTAATGCTTGACTTCCTCCGCAACCTGAAGTGCCAGATTGGTGCGCCCGTCGAACATGGTCAGCAGCACGCCTTCCAGTTCCAGCTTGGGGTTGAGGGACCGGCGGACAATCCGCACGGTGTTCATGAGGTCGCTGAGTCCCTCCAGGGCAAAGTATTCCCCCTGGACCGGTACCAAAATCGCATCCGCAGCGCACAGCGCGTTGAGCGTCAGCAGTTCCAGGGAGGGAGGGCAGTCGATAAAAATGTAATCATAGCGGTCGGCAATCTGATTCAGGGCATCCTGCAGGAGAAATTCCCGCCGGTCCATGGTAATCAGCTCGATTCCCGCGCCTGCCAAAGACTTGTTGGAGGGGAGCACATCGCCGAAGCGGGTGTGGACCACGGTGTCCTCCGCGGCGGATTCGCCGATCAGGACCTGATAGATTCCCCGGGAGAGGGTTTTGTCCACTCCCATGCCGGACGTGGAGTTGGCCTGGGGATCAAAGTCACACAGCAGGACCCGCTGACCGGCTTCCGAGAGCGCGGCAGCCAGATTTACGCAGGTGGTTGTCTTTCCAACGCCGCCTTTTTGATTGACAATTGCAATGGTCTTTGCCACAAAGGCACCTACTTTCCATAAATCCGCGGATGTTGCGGCATTTTCACACATTGAATATTATAACAAGGGCCATGTGCGCTTGCAAGGCATAAACCAAAAAAACAGACCGGGAAACGAAAAAAAGGAGATGTTTCACGTGAAACACCTCCTTTTGAAATTTGGCTTGCGGATCAACCCAGGAGAAACCCGCCCCGGGGCGGAATACAGAGGGTCAGCGTGCCCTCTTCCGGGAAGAACTCCTGACCCGTCAGCAGGTCGGTGGCGGTGTCGCCGGACCAGGGAAGGGAGAGCCGCTGCTCGGCCCGGTCCGTGTTGACCACGGTGACCAGCCGTCCGTCCGTGCCCTCCCGGGCGAAGGCCAGCAGGGGGCCGTTTGCCGTAATCCAGGAGAGCGTTCCCTTTTGCAGGGCGGAGCGGCTGCGCCGCAGGGTGCCCAGCCGGGCGAAATGTCCCAGCAATTCCCGGTCCTCATGGCCCCAGGGGTACGTGCCGCGGTTGAAGGGATCTTCAAAGCCCTCCATACCGGCCTCGTCACCGTAAAAAATGGTGGGGCTGCCGGGGAAGGTGAAGAGAATCAGAGCAGCCAGCCGAACCAGAGCCACGCCCTTGGCTCTCTGATCCGGGCTCAGGCGGAAGGCCGCCCGGGCCTCCCGGGTCTCCGGAACGTGATCGGCGCCCAGAACCGTCAGGATCCGGGGCGTGTCGTGGGTTCCCAGGAAGTTCATGGCGGAGTAGAATGCCGCAGGCGGGTAGTTCTCCCGAATCGTCTCCATGGCATTCTGGAAGTCCTCCGCTCCGCCGTCCTGCAGATAGGCCAGCAGAGCCGTGCGGAAGGGATAGTTCATCAGGCCGTGGCACTCGCTGCCCAGCAGATACCGGCGGCGCTGCGAATAGGCGATTTTATTGGAGCCATCCTCCCAGACCTCGCCGATGAGGATGCCCTCGGGGTCCGTTTCCTCCAGCGCGGTGCGGATTTTGGCAATGAACCAGTCCGGCAGCTCATCGGCCACGTCCAGCCGCCAGCCGGAGGCGCCCAGACGCACCCAGCGGCGGACGATGGAATCGGGATGATCGATGATGTAGTCGACATAACTCGGGCACTCTTCCCGCACGGCAGGCAGGGTATGGATGCCCCACCAGGAGTCATAGTCCTGAGGCCAGGGGTGGAAGGAATACCAGTCGTAGTAGGGACTGTCCTGGCTCTGAGCCGCGCCCTCCGATGGATAGTAGCCGTCGGCATTGAAGTAGATGCTCTGGGACCCGGTGTGATTGAACACGCCGTCCAGCAGGATGTGGATGCCGCGCTCCCGGGCCTGGCGGCAGAGGATGTCAAAATCCTTCTCCGTGCCCAGCATGGGATCGATGTGGGTATAATCGGCGGTATTGTACCGGTGGTTGGAGGCGGATTCAAAAATAGGGCAGAGGTACAGTGTGGTGACGCCCAGCCGGGCCAGATCATCCAGCTTGGAGGTAATGCCTGCCAGAGAACCGCCGAAAAAGTCCCGGTTCCGAATCTCACCGTCGGGATCCGGCTGCCATTGGGGCATGTCGTCCCACTGCTCGTGGACCCAGCGGTTTCCGACCAGCCCATCCGCCTTGGGGACGGACAGGCGCCGGAATCGATCTGGAAAAATATGGTATGTCACGCCGCTGCCGAACCACTCCGGCGTATGGGTGGGGCGATAGGTCGTCAGCTGCCAGGAGTCAAACTGCGTGTCGCTGCGGTATCCGGTCTTATCCAGAAAACAGCCGGTGCCGTCGTCCCGCCACAGGCGGAAATGATACCAGCTCAGCTCCGGCTCCGGCGGGGCGGCGACGGCGGCGGAAAAGCAAAGGCGGTCTCCCTCCGGACCCAGGCAGGCCATTTCCACCTCCTGGGTCCGGCCGGAAAACTCATGAAAAAACAGCACCGAGCAGTGGGTAAAGTCCTCCTTGAGCAGGGGACGGCAGCGAAAGGTGACAAACTGGCCGCAGGGAACGGCGCCGAAGGGCTCTTTACACTCTGTGGAACGGGAATCGAAAACAAAGGGTTCACTCATAGGCGGATGCCTCCGAAATTATTGAAGTAACTGATTTTCGCCGGTCACACCGGTGCCGGTGGAGTCGGTGGTGAAATACTCGTTGAGAATGGCCACGGCGGTGGAGGCCAGGGCGGCGCCGGAGCCGCCGTGCTCGATGACGATGGAGACCACGATCTCGGGCTCGTCGTAGGGAGCAAAGCAGACGAACACGCCGTTGTTGGTCTGGTCGCCGCCCAGCTGGGCCGTACCGGTTTTGGCGCCGGCGGTGACCACGCACTGGGTGAAGTAGGAATACAGCTGGCCGCCGCGCTGGGTGTAGCCCAGCATGCCTTCCTTCACGGCCTGCACCGTGGAATCCCGCATGGAGATGGTGGAAACCGGATCGGTGTTGCCCAGGGCCAGAACCTCGGAGCTGTCATAGGACTTGACGGCCTTGAGCAGGTGGGGCTGGCAGCGCTTGCCGCCGGAGACCAGGGTGGAAATATAGTTGGCCAGCTGCAAAGGGGTATAGAGCTGGTTGGCCTGGCCGTATGCGGCCCAGGGGGCCAGATCCTGGCCGGGGGCGTTTTCCGGCAGGGTACCGGCCCTGTCGCCGATTTCGATACCGGTGGATTCGCCCAGACCGAAGGCGGTGAGGTATTCCCGCAGGGTGTCCATGCCCAGGCGGTAGCCCATGGTGGCAAAGTAGTAGTTGCAGGAGTTGGTAATGGCGGAGGTGACGTTCATCCAGCCGTGGCCGCTGCGGTTCCAGCAATAGGTGTAGCTCTGGGGATAGCCGGGATAATACCACTTGCCGGTATCCTTGATTTTCTCCGTGGTGGTGGTGACGCCCTCTTCCAGGGCGGCCACAGCCGTCAGGGGCTTGAGGGTGGAGCCCGGGGCATAGGCGCCCTGGGTAGCGCGATTGACCAGGGGACGGCCGGGATTGAGTTCCTCGTTGGCCAGAGTGTTGAAATCCTGGCGGTAGGTGGAGAGGTTGAAGGTGGGGTAGGAGGCCAGGGCCAGAATCTCTCCGGTGCCGACCTTTTCCACCACAACGGCGGCGCCGCGGGCGTAGTCGCCGTCCTCCTCGTTCATTTTGGAGACCGTTTCAGCCAGCAGATCCTCCACCGCCTGCTGAAGCTTGAGGTCGATGGTCAGCTCCACGGTGTTGCCCGGCTCGGGCTCTTCGGAGTAGTATTCGCCGGTGATTTTGCCGTTGGCATTGGTGGAGACCACCCGCCGGCCGTCGGTACCCTTGAGATACTGCTCAAAGGCCAGTTCCACGCCGTCCCGGCCGATCCAGTCGTCCATGTCATAGCCTTTGTCCTTGAGTTTGGCCCAGTCCTCGGCCTGAATGAGACCCACGGTGCCCAGAATGTGAGCGGCGTAGTCCGTTTCATATTCCCGGGTGGTGGAGCTGGTGACCTTGGCGCCGGCGAAATCCCCGTCGCTGAGCAGGGAGATAAAGGGCGTGTCGATATCTTCGGCCAGAATGTAGGCGTCGTAATTGTCCAGCTTGCGCAAAGACAGCTCATACTGCACGCCCAGCACCAGCCGGGCCTCGCTTTCGGTAAAGTCGGCGGGCAGTTCCAGGTCCTCCCGCATCATATGCATGAGATCCTGGGCGGTGATTCCGGCGTCTTCCAGCAGCTGCGCGGTCAGGGTGTCGCCGGAGAGCAGCTCGGCCAATGCCTTGGCCTTGTCCGCATCCGAGACTTCCGCCTGCGAGAGGATTTCAGCGGTCTGTTCCTGATCGCCCAGAGCCTCGGGATGCTTGAGCAGATAGGCCCCCAGCTGGGCCTTGGCCTCGGAGAGGGATTTGACATAGGTGGCAAAGCGGTTTTTCTGCAGGGAGGAAGTCTGATCCAGAGTGTAGGTATAGGGTGCTTCCTGGGTGATGGGCAGGTTGTCGGTCCAGACTACGCCGTTGGCCTGGCAGAGCTTGACCAGACGCAAAATGGCCTCGTTTTCATCCTCGTCTGCCTTGAGCAGGCTGGCGTCAAAGGTGAGGTTGTAGGTAGAACGGCTGGTAACCAGAGCCCGGCCGGTGCGGTCCGTGATGATGCCGCGGGATGCGGCGACCTTTTCCTCCCGGGCAATGGACCGGATGGACTGGGCGATGTATTTATCATAGTTGACGACCTGTGTGTCATAGAGGACGCCCACATAAATCAGTACCACCAGGGCCAGAAACCCGGCCAGGACAGCAAGACGCAGGTTGTGACGTTCCTTGGAATCCATAGTGTCTCCTTTAATCGTTGCGGTGGGCACGCCAGTAGACGGCCCGGAAAAGAACAGTCATGGGGAAAATAAAGGGAAGGGTCAGGCACAGCTCCCGGCCGGCCACGGAGGCGGCAGTGCCCCAGGCGGCCTTGCTGCCCGCCCACAGCACCAGGGCATGGGCCAGCCCGGTGATGCAGAATGCCGCGGCAGTGGAGAGCAGGGAGCAGAGAAAGCCCGCCCGGCACACACTTTCACTCAGCAGTGCCGCGCACAATCCCACCAGGGGAAAGACCAGCGTGTAGAAGCAGGGGGAGGAGGCGGGCAGCAGCAGGTCGCAGGCAACCCCCACGCCCACGGCAAAAGCGGTGCCGGGAACGGTGCCCTCGTAAGTGGCGGGAATGGCGGCCACAGCCGGATAGACAAAGGGAATGACCCCCCAGATGCTGATTCTCTGGAGAACCGTCCCCTGAATCACAAAGCACGCCAGAGCGGCGGCGGTGTAGAGCAGCCACTTGATGATTGTTTCGTTTCGTGCCAGCACGGCGGCGCCTCCTTATGTGACGATGTCGAAGTCCTTGATGATAAAGACTTCGGTCAAAGCGTCAAAGTCCACGCTGGGTTTGATGATGGCATAGGCGGAGGCGCCGGAGTCGTCCACCTGGACCTCCTCCACAGAGCCGATCACCAGCCCGGAGGGATAGTATCCGCCAAGGCCGGAGGTCTCCACCAGATCGCCGCCCAGCAAGGAGGAGTCGGCAGGCAGATAGTCCAGCCGCAGGCGGTTTTCATCCATCAGGGAGAAGTCGCCCTGGGCCAGGCCCAAGTCCTTGGTGCGGAAGACCCGGGCGCCCATGGAGGTATCGGTATCCACAATGGTCAGCACGGTGCACCAGTTGGTGCCCACCTCGCTGACCACGCCCACCAGGGCGCCGGTCTCATCGATGACGCAGTCGTTGACCGACACATCGTGGATGGTGCCCTTGTTGAGCGTCAGGGAAGAGGTCCAGTTGGTGACTTCGTGCTCCGTGATGAACGCGGATTCAAAGACGAAGTCCCGGCGCTGCTCCCGCAGATCCAGCAGCTCCCGCAGCCGGCGGTTTTCCTCCCGGTCTGCCTCCGCCTGCCGGACCTCGGCTTCCATTTCGGCGATTTTGCGCCGCAGCTCCGCGTTTTCCTCCTGCAGCTGCGTGGTATCCCGATAGTAATTCTGCTTGTCGTTGAACCAGGTGGCCACCGCGGTATAGGCGGAGCGGAAGGGAGAGGCGATCACGTTGGCCGCATTGACCAGGGGAGAAGAGGTGTTGCTCAGATAGGACATCACCGCCAGCATGACGGCAATGACCGCTGCGGCGAACAGCACCCAGATCCCGTGGTTTCTCAGGAAGTTTTTCAAAGTCAAACGCTCCTTTTTCTGCTCAGTCCAGACAATGGACGCCCAAGGGCAGAAGCATCCGGCTCAATCGCAGTACCGGCAGGCCCATGACGTTGAAGAAGTCGCCGTGGATCTTCTCCACCAGCA
This sequence comes from uncultured Oscillibacter sp., assembly GCA_902490355.1. Taxonomy (GTDB): domain Bacteria; phylum Bacillota; class Clostridia; order Oscillospirales; family Oscillospiraceae; genus Oscillibacter. Next base: position 9,454 of record CABUDN010000010.1, on the reverse strand, counting down.
GCGCGCCCCGGCCCTGAATGCCGTACGCCCCGGCCTTGTCCATGGGTTCGCCGGTGCGGATATAGGCCCGCAGCTCCTGCTCCGTGGCCGGACGGAAAAAGACTTCCGTCTCCTCCGACTGGGTGTCCGCATAGTCGCCCCGGCAGACGGTAACGCCGGTGCAGACAGTGTGACGCCGTCCCTGCAGGGCGGTGAGCATCTCCAGGGCATGGGCCTCGTCCCGGGGCTTGCCCAGCCGGGCGCCGTCCAGAAACACCATGGTGTCGGCGGTGATGACGATCTCGTCCGGGCGGCACAAAGCCGCGGCGGCCCGGGCCTTCTCCCGGGAGATGTATTCCACCGTTTCCCGGGGAGTCAGGTTGGGGGGATAGGTTTCCTCCGTCTCCGGCACCCGGACGTCAAAGTCCGCAATGCCCATCCGCGTCAGCAGCTCCCGGCGGCGGGGAGAGCCGGAGGCCAGTACAATCTTTGCCACGGCCTGCCTCACTTTCCCGTGGAGCCGAAGCCGCCCCGGTCCGGTCCGTCCAGATGCTCCACCCGGGTGAAGGTCAGGTGGGGCTGGTTGCGCACAATGCGGAACTGGCAGATCCGGGCGTTTTTCTCAATGGTCACGTCCCGGGTGGCATAGGCGGGCATGTGCCACTGGTCGTTGTCGCCCCGGTAGCTGTAATCCACCACGCCCATGGAGTTGGTCTGCAAAATTCCGTAGTTGCGGAAGGTGGAGCTGCGGGGCACGATGTGGGCCTCATATCCCTCCGGCAGGGCAATGGCCACACCCAGGGGAATCAGCCGGAATTCTCCGGCCTGCAAAGTGACCGTTTCCGCGGCCCGCAGGTCGATCCAGTCGGACTTGTCCGCCACGTAGGTCAGCGGCTCCAAATCCTCTACAAAGTATTTTACCTTGATTTCTTCCATGTAAAACTCCAAAAATCAAATACAAATCGTATTATAATAAAAGAACTATACGGATGGGATCGGATTTTACTCCACACCCCGCTCGTAAAGCCCCCGGGTAAAGTCCCCGGCGGCAGGGCGGCCCTCCCGATAGGCCCGGAAAATCTCAGCGCATTCCGCCGGGGATTCCGTGGTGAAGCGCAGCCGGGCAAAGGCCAGACCCAGACGCCGGAAGTCCGGCCGGTCCGCCAGCCACAGCGGGCGGCTGTTCTGGATTTCGGTCCGGTGGCCGAAGGCAGGCAGCAGGGGGAAGGCGGCGCCGGTGCGGTCCCGCAGCAGCTGCTGGCTGCGGCAGGGTCCGTCGGCGGGAACGGCGGGACCTTCCCGGTCCCGGCGGCAGCCGGCGGCGTTCTGCACCAGGCAGTTTTCCGTAATCATCAGGGGCAGGCGGCCATAGACAATGGCCTCCGTGGGCAGCACCTTGGGCATGTCCCGGATCTGGGCAAAGCGCAGCTCGAAGGACACGCAGGCCGAAGCAAGGCCCTTGTCCTTCAGATAGGCCAGGGACCGGCCGTTGAACACGTTGAGGCCATAGTCGCCCAATACCGTCAGGCCCGTTCCCCGCAGCAGGGGCAGATGGCCCAGATTGCCCGCCAGGGCGGCGGTGACGCCCAGAGAGGCGGCGTGGTCCAGCCAGCGGCGCAGCAGCTCCTCGTCCCGGTCCCGCCATACCCGGGGCAGCTCGGCGCACCAGATCAGACCCTCCCGCTGGGGCAGGGCCGTTTCGTGGGCCAGAACGTCCAGGGGCAGGGAGATCCGCGCCGGGGACCCGTCCAGCAGCGCGTCGGAGAGCTGTTCCGCCCGGTGCAGGGAGAGGGTGAACTGGGGCGTGTCCGCCCGGCAGTCCTCTTCCGGCAGCGGCGGCACCGGCAGTTCCCGGCGGACCGGGGGCGCGGTGCGGGCCTCGGAGAGGGCGGAGAGCACATCCCGCCGCAGGGCGTTGATGGCCCCGGCGGAGAGGGAGAGTCCGTCATCCACCGTCACGGTGATGTCCGTGCAGCGGTAGGCGGTGCCGCCGGTTTTCATCAGCCGCTCCTCCACGGACTGCGCCGTCAGGGCGCGGGTCCGGGCCGCTTCCGGCACGGCGCCGGTCACGGTGACGGAGTGGCCGTCGGAGTCCTCCGCCGTCAGGACAGAGGGAACGTCGGCGGCGATCCGGCAGGTAAAGCGCACGGGAACGGTGCGCAGAGCGTCCTTTTCATAGGCGGCGCGGGCCGCGTCGAAAAGGGCTTTGGGCTCCGGCGTGTCGGGGGAGCGGGTGCCCAGCATGAATCGTCCATGGGTGCCCTGCCAGTAGGCGTCGGTAAAGCCGGAACGGGAGAAGGCCTGTTCCAGCTCCGCTTCCTCCGCGGGGGTGGGGCCCCGGCCCTCTTCCAGCAAGCGGGCATAAATGCCGGTGACCACGGCCACATACTCCGGCCGTTTCATCCGGCCCTCCAGCTTGAGGCAGTCCACGCCCATTTGGGCCATCTCGCCCAGATGGCCGGCCAGGGAGCTGTCCTTGAGGCTCAGGGGATACGCTTTTCCGGCGGGGGCGTTGAGCCCGTAGGGCAGGCGGCAGGGCTGGGCGCAGCGGCCCCGGTTGCCGGAGCGGCCGCCGATCAGGGCGCTCATGGCGCACTGGCCGGAATAGCACATGCAAAGGGCCCCGTGGGCAAAGGCCTCCACCTCCGCCGGGCAGGTTTCACAGATGGTCCGGGTGTCCTCCGCGGAGCACTCCCGGGCCAGCACCACCCGCTCGCAGCCGTCGGCGGCAGCCTCCCGGGCGCCGCCGGAGGTAAAAAGACTCATCTGGGTGCTGGCGTGAAGGGGCAGGTCCGGCAGCGTCCGGCGCAGCAGGTCAAACAGGCCCCAGTCCTGCACCAGTACACTGTCCACCCCCAGGCGGCAGGCCTGCCGGGCGGTTTCCAGAGCGGCGGGCAGTTCCCGGTCCGTCACCAGGGTGTTGAGGGTGAGAAACACCCGCACGCCCCGCTCGTGACAATAGCGCAGGGCCTGGGCAAATTCCTCATCGGTAAAGTTTTTCGCGCCGCGCCGGGCATTGAATTCCCCCCAGCCCAGATACACGGCGCCGGCGCCGTTTTGGACCGCGGCCCGCAGAGACTCCGGAGAGCCGGCGGGGGAGAGCAGTTCCGGCTTCATCCGTGGTTTTTCTGGTCCAGCTTCTGCTGGAGGCGGAAGACCTCCCGCTTGAGCTCGCTGACCTCGGCCTGGGCCTTGCCGGCCTCGTCCAGATACCCCTTGATCTGACTGCGCAGCTGCTCGGCAGCGGCCTGGGCCTTGAACAGTTCGTCGGTGATGTTGGCGGCGGTGAGGATGGCGGCGTCGGAACGGCCCACTTTGGCGCCGTTGAGGACCTCGTCCATCTTCTCACTGACATAGGAGCCCACCTTTTGCATATAGGAGGCGGATTCTTCCGCCACGAAGGTGTATTCCTCCCCGCAGATATTGACGACCACCCGGTTTGCCATGAGAATTCCTCCTCTTTTCATATCAATCGAAAGGGCGAAGGGCAGACTCCGCCCATTTTTACAGCGTACAGTATACCATAAGGGGCGAAACAGTGCCAGCGGAAAAGCCGGGAATTTGAAAAAATTCACAAACAGGGGGGCAGGGCCCCGGTGGGGGTTGTCGCGGGGGGAATTTTCGTGTAAAATACAAGACGAATGTTTGGGAAAGGGGGGCAGAATATGGCCAGTGTCTTGATTCACGCCGCGGATGAGAGTGTGACTCTGACGGCCCGCGCGGTCCAGGGATTGCTGGAGCGGGGGGACGGCGACGCGGCGCTGCTGTATTTGGCTCTCCTGCGCCGTCACGGGGCCGTGGCGCCCCGGGCCCTGGCGGGAGAACTGCGGTGGGACCGCGGGCGGATCGAAGCGGCGGAGCAGACTCTGCGGGAGCTGGGGCTGGTGGCCCCGGCGGCGGAGAGCGTGCCGGAGCCGGCGGACGAGCGTCCGGAGTATCCCCGGGAGGACATTGTCCGCCATCTGGACGGAGACGGGGAATTCCGGGGTCTGGTGGCCGAGGTGGAGCGCAAGCTGGGCAAGAAGCTCACCACGCCGGACCTGGGGGTTCTTCTGGGACTGAGCGACTATCTGGGCTTGCCGGCGGACGTGATTTACCTTCTGGTGTGCCACTGCGCCGAGCGGGTGGCCCGGCGGTACGGCGAGGGCCGCAGGCCCACGCTGCGGCAGATCGAGCGGGAGGGCTATGCCTGGGCCCGCCGGGGGATCGACACCCAGGCGGAGGCGGCGGAGTATCTGCGCTGCTATGCTCTGCGGCAGGAGGCCCTGCCGGGCTACATGCGGGCGCTGCAGCTGGGCGACCGGGCCCCCTCGGCATCGGAGGAGAAGTATCTTTCCGCCTGGCAGGAGATGGGCTTTGAGCCGGAGGCGGTGGCCATCGCCTATGATAAGACGGTGCTGCGCTGCCATGAGTTCAAGTGGCCTTACTGCAACGGCATTTTGAAAAAGTGGCATGAGGCGGGATTACATACGGCCCAGGAGATCCGGGAGAAGGATCACCCGCCCCGCAGCCGGGAGGAAACGCCTGCTGCTTCCGGCGGCGACGAGATGTGGAAGTATGTGCAGCAGCTGCGCCGCGACAGGGAGGTGACGGACCATGGCGTATGACGGACGGGTGATGCGCCTGGCTCTGGAGCGGTTTGACGAGGACCGCCGGGCGCGCAGCGAGGAGCAGGAACGGCGGCGGGAGCGGGTGTTTGCCCGGCAGCCCCGTCTGCGGGAGATTGAAGGAGAACTGCGCTCGACCATGAGCCGGATCATTGCCCAGGCCCTGCGGCAGGGGACGGATCCGGTCCCGGCGGTGGAGCGGCTGCGGGATGAGAATCTCCGCCTCCAGGAGGAAAAGCGCACGCTGCTGGAGCAGATGGGCCTGCCGGCGGATTATCTGGAGGAAAAGCCGGTCTGTCCCATCTGCAACGACACGGGGTATCATGCCGGCGGGGTCTGCCGGTGCCTGCGGGCGTATTACGCCAAGGAACAGCAAAAGGAACTGAGCCGGATGCTGGATCTGGGCAATCAGAGTTTTGATACCTTTGAGCTGGAGTGGTATTCCGATCAGGTGGAGCCGGGCCGGACGATCTCGTATCAGGAGAACATGAAGTGGGTGTACGACGTGTGTGCCGAATATGCCCACCGGTTTGGCCGCAAGCCGGGGAATCTCCTGCTCTTCGGCGCCCCGGGACTGGGCAAGACCCATCTGTCGGCGGCCATTGCCCGGGAGGTCAGCGGGCGGGGATATTCCGTGGTGTACGATACCGCCTCCCACATTTTTGAGCGGTTTGAATCCCAGAAGTTCGGCCGGGAGGATGAGGCTCAGGAGGATGTGGAGCGGGTGCTGGAGTGCGACCTTTTGATTCTGGACGACCTGGGAACGGAGATGACCACGGCCTTTGTCCAAAGCGCTCTGTATCAGATTCTCAACACCCGGCTGATGGAAAAGCGCTCCACCATTGTCAATACGAACCTGACCCCCACGGATCTGGCCCGGCGGTATACGCCGCAGATTGCCTCCCGCATCGAGGGAGAGTATCAGATTCTGCCGTTTTTGGGGCAGGATATCCGCAAGCTGAAAAAGTCCCGCCAGAAACCGTAAACAAACCGCCGCCGGGTGTGCCCGGCGGCGGTTTTTGCACTGCAGTGGGGAGACGGCACCATTCAATGCGTCCGCCACTGCCGCCAGAGCAAAAGGGACAGCGCCGTCAGCACCGCGCCGCAGGCCAGGGAAAGGCCCATCCGGCCGGTGTCCCCCGTGGGCAGGGCAGAGCCCAGAACGGTGGAGGCCGCCACCCGGGGCAGGCTCCCCAGAAGTCCGGGCAGCAGGTAGGCCCGCCAGGAGATGCCGGCGGCGCCCAGGGCCAGACTGACCAGCTCTCCCGGCGAGGCGCCGCCCAGCCGCAGCAAGAAGACGGTGCGCCCCGGCCGGGGACCGGGACGCAGAAACGGCGAGAGCCGGGGGAAGTGGGCGGTCAGTGCCGCAAGATCCGTTTGCCGCAGCCGCCCCATCCAATAGGGGCCCGCCTGGGCCAGGGCCACTCCGGCGGTGTTGAGGGCCAGAGCACCGGGGAGGGGAAAGAGCATGCCGCCCACCGCCTCCAGAGCCGACAGGGGAACGGCGGCGGTCAATCCCTTGAGCATGTACAGCAGCAGCAACAATAAGGAAGAAAGCACCAAATGCGCCCGGGCTGCCAGCACGGCGTCCAGGAGCGTGTCCCGCCAGCACCAGACCAGAGCGGCGGCGCAGAAAAATAGAATGCCCGATCCCCACCACCGTTTCCCCATGCCGCGCCTCCTTGTTCCAAATTTCATGGATAGTATGGACAAAATCCGCGCCGTTTATCGACAAAAAATGCGCAACACCCCCATCCGCCGGTTAAGCGGATGGGGGTGTTTTGATGCTATTCGGATGCGGGGAGACTTATGCCCCGGCAGAGGAATCCCCGGACAGATCCGGAACGACCACCACCGGTGCGTCCGGCATCTCCGGTGTCTCCGGCTGAGAAGGAGTCTGCGGCGTTTCCGGCGTGGAGGGGGTAGTCGGCGTTTCCGGCGTGGAGGGCGTCTCGGGCGTTGTCGGGGTCTCCGGCGTGGTGGGAGTTTCCGGCAGCTCCGTGGCGCCGGAAGTGGTGGTGTCCTCCGGCAGGGCGGGCCCGCGAGCGATGACCTTGTTGCGGACCTTGTAGTCGCTGGTGGCCTCATAGGTGCTGGAGATCAGCTTGCCGTTGGCGTCGTAGAGGTTGCGGTAGGTACGCACCTTGTAGCCGGTGTAGGGGGTGGTTTTCACCTTTTCCGTGCCGGCGGGCAGGGTGGGATCGTCCTCATAGACGGTTTCCCAGGGGGTGGTGGAGAGCGTCTCGTTGGTAATCTTGGCGGTGATGCCGTCGGCGTTGGTGCCCAGGATCTTCACCGTGAGATAGCCGCCGGAATAGGAGGTGACAATCTTGATGGGATAGTTGGTGTTGTTGGTAAACTTGTAGTCGGGCCCGCCCCAGGAAACGGTGGCATCCATACCCCAGGGGATGTAAGCGGGGACATAGCGGTGGGCGTAACGCTCCGTAATTTCCAGATTGGCCCGCAGGCAGGCCAGATACAGGGTGGAGGAAGGCTGGCACACGCCGCCGCCGATCTCATCCACGGTTTCGCCCTGCACGTAGGCAGGCGCGGCCTGGTAGCCCTTGGCGGCGGTCCGCTCGCCCACGGTGCCGTTGTAGGAGAACACCTCTCCGCTGTTGAGCACCACGCCGTTGAAGGCAGCGGAGGAGAGCTTGACGTTGTTGATCCGGGCGGAGGTGCCGGAGACATGGGTGCGGCATTCGCCCAGCACATCGCGGAAGAGGACGTCTTCCAGCTCTTCCGCGGTGACCGCGGGCATTTCCACCTGGGCGGGAATGGAGACCGTCTCACCGGGCTGGGCGGCATCCAGAGCGGTTTGGGCGGTGGTGACGTCAAACTCCGCGCCCATCTGCTCGGGAATGATGGTGTCGGTGGCAGCGTCATAGCCCGCGTTTTTCACCACGCCCGCCACGGAGTCATGAATTTCCTGAGCGGTCAGGGTGACGGCGGCGGTGGTGGTATAGGGGACGCAAAGCGTCAGCTCGGGATTCCAGGCGCCCTGTACCAGCTGCTCGGTCAGCGCGGCGGCGTCCACGGTGCGGCCGTCCTTGGCCAGGGTGACCTCCAGGGAATCCTCCGTCACGGTGTAGCTGGTGTCCTGCGCCTGCCAGGAAAGCGAGGCGGCAGTGTCCTCGGCCGCTGTGGAAGCCGCGGCGGCGTCCACCTGAATGTCTTCCGGATTTCCGGCGTAGGACATGCTGTGGCCTGCCAGATACCGCCATCCGGCCGTGAAGAAGGAGCCCGCCCGCTGGGCGGCGTCGGCGCCCTGGACCAGGGCGGGGACGTCAATCTGCGCGTCCAGATCGGACAGCGGGATCTGGGCATCCGGAGTCTGTACGGCGGTGTCCGGCATTTCCCCGCCATCCGGATAGAGGTAGAGGGAGATCTGCATTTCCGACAGGGCGTCGGAGACGGCTTGCGTGGCCTCTTCCTCGTTCATGCCGCCCACATTGACACCCAGTACAAAGGTCTCCTGCCAAATGGTGCTGTGGTGCAGGGCAAAGGCGCACAGGCCCAGATAACCGGCTGCCAGCACAGCCACGATGACTCCCAGGACAATCAGGGGTGTTTTTGCGCTTCCTTTTCTTAAACGGGCGCCGCCGGATGCGGTCTGCGCCTCGGGATTGGTCATAGGTTCCATTGTCCGGCCTCCTGCTGCTGTGAGATCGCCGGACCGGTTTGGCCGGTCCGGTCTTGTTGTCACCATTTTAACACATCGGATTCCCCAATTGCATTACAATCCCGTAACAACTGGGAGCAGCAGGAATTTCAGGTTTTGGGACGGCGCTGTTTGGGAATGCGGATGGTCAAAACGATGGCATCCTCTGTCTCCTCCCGTCCGCTCTGGGCGTCCACGCCGGCTTCCCGAATCAGCCGCAGACCCCGGTCCAGACTGTTGAGAAACAGCCGGACATCCTTGAGAATGAACGTTCGCCGTCCGGCGGGGGGGACGGACTGCAAAGCGGCCAGCCGCCGCTCGATGTACTGTTCCGCCTGGGCCACGTTGAGTTCCTTTTGTGCCATGTACCGGGCCGCGGCCAGCCGCTCCTGCTCGTCCTCCAGCCGCAGCAGGCAGCGGGCGTGGCGTTCGGAGAGCCGGTTGCGCACCAGAATTTCCCGACAGGCGGGGGACAGGCGCAGCAGCCGCAGCTTGTTGGCCACAGCGGATGGGGACCGGCCCAGCAGGGCGGCGGCTTCCTCCTGGGTGACGCCGGACTGGCGCAGATAATCGGCAATGGCGGTGGCCTCCTCAAAATAGTGCAGGTCCCGCCGCTGCAGATTTTCCACCAGGGCCAGCAGGGCAGATTCCCGGTCATCCACGGCGGCCTCGATACATGGGACGGTTTCCAGTCCTGCCAGCTTGGCTGCCCGCAGGCGGCGTTCTCCCGCCACCAGCTCCCAGCCCTGTGGGGCCCGCCGGACGGTCAGGGGCTGGATAATGCCATGGCGGCGAATGGATGTGGCCAGCTCCCGCAGGCCCCGCTCGTCGAAAAAGCGCCGGGGCTGGCGGGGATTGGGCCGGATTTCCGCAACCGGCAGCCGCAGCACCCGGCGCTCTTCCGTGGGTTCCATGGGACCGCCTCCTTTCGTTTTTCCACCATTTTATCCCCAGCGGGCGGCAAAGTCGGATGGAATCTGTCGAAGGAGCGGCAGAGGCAGAAAAAAAGATGCGCGGCATCAGCCGCGCATCTGAGACGGTCGAAAAAGCGGCAACGCCGCTTTTTCGAATGGATGACAGCCTGCTGCGCGCAGAATCTGACTGCCTTCGGCAGCGAGATTCCACACTTGCGGGCTGAGAAGTGTTTTCCGCCACGCACATGTCGCGGCTGAAAACGGATTTTACTTTTTTCGCGCCTGCGGGCGCG
>CABUDN010000009.1 GCA_902490355.1 uncultured Oscillibacter sp. | reverse complement strand
GGCTTCTTTTGCCGAATAATATTTATAAACATCATAGTTTTCATTTTGAAGATAGACTTCTAATAAATCTGCAATATCGCGTTCATCGTCTACAACTAAGACTTTTTCAGCCATCCAATCCATTCCTCTCACAAAGTATAACTCTTTTATAGCATACCAATATCCCTTAGGAAAATCCCAATGAATTGCATCAAATTTCATTAAGATTTTCCTAAGACCACCAACATGATTACGGAGTAAAATTTGCTATAAAAGCAAGTGATTTGCAATTTTTAGAAATCAAACTGCTGATATTTAATTATACTTTGTTTTATTACAATATTGCAAGGCAGGGAATGTGATTGTGTTGTTATAATATCAAGCAGACACTCAAAAGCAGTCTTTTGTTCTTGAAGAAGTCTCTTGGTAGTAAATACTCTTGGCAGCTTTCTGGTAAATTGGCACAGGATTGCCCATACATTGGCGCAGTCCTGCCCTTTCGCCGTAAATCCAAATCTGCTATACTTGGTACAGTCAAAACTTTGTAATGCAGCCGTTCCGGTCGGGACGGCTGTTTTTCATTTGTAAGTAAAGGTGGTGGTTCACATTCATACTTTCCTGCAAAAAGTCCGCAGGACATTGAAGAGCGAACGGGGCGAGGCCAACTATTTCTCCACGGTGGTGTTCATCTTTATCGCCGTCATCCTGCTGGCCTTTATCATCGACCTGTTCAGCATCATCTCCACAAAGCAGGAGTTAGACCATGCGGCAGATCAGATGGTCAAGCAGATCCAGCTGTCTGGCGGCATCAACAGCGAGACCGACTCGCTCTTTGACTTCCTGTGCTCGGAGATCGAGGGCGCGGAGAATATCACATACTCCATCGATGCCACATACAAGACGCCTACGCCGTCCGGGATGTCCCGGGCCATCCAGTTGGGGACCCCTTTCTACATCACCATTGAGGGCGAGGCTAAGCTGGGGGGCCTATGGAACCTGGATCTGGTCAACATCACGGTGGTAGCACGCGGCTCCGGTGTCAGCGAGCACTATTGGAAGTGAGGTGACCTATGAAGCGTTTTCTTTCACGGCTGCGCCGGCCGCTTCGCAACGAGCGGGGGGAGATCACTTTCTTTGCCTGCTTCTTTGTGGTCGGGGTCGTCATGCTCATCTCTTTCCTGCTTCTGTACGCCTCGGTGCGGATCACCTGCATCAATATCCGCAACGGCGCCAAAATGGAGCTGAACAACCTGAGCGCCACCATCTATGCGGACACCTACCGCTCCCAGCGGGAAACCAACTTCGAGGAGTACCTGCGCACCCTCTATTCCAGCAATGACTATATAGAAATGCTGGAGGCCACTGTCGCCGGCGGCCTGGCGGAGAAGATCCCGCTCTCCACAGAAGACTATGAGGTATCCGACATCAGCCTGGAGTTCAATGTGGTGGGCGACCGGGTGGAGTACATCTTCTATTGTGATGTAGATTTTTACATCCGAATGTTCGGCCACAGCTACCCCACCATCACACAGCGGGTGGAGCTGACCGGCTACCACAACACCAAATTTTAGCGGCGCTGTTGAAATTCCAGTCAGCTCCGCAGTATAGGCTTTATATAACAGCAAAAAGGAGTGTGGACACACATGAAGAAGTTTTTTCAATCCAAAGGCTTTATTGTTTCGGCTCTGGCCGTCCTCTGCGTCGTCATTCTGGGCGTCTGCTGGTTCGTGAGCCGGGACCGCACGGAAGAATTCCGTCCGGATGAATCTCCTCCCAGCAGTACCAGCAGCGACTGGTCGGATGGCGGTGTGCAGTCTGGAGACGAAGGCGGGGGCGCAGATGCCTATGCGCCCGGCCAGTCTTCCAGCGCCGAAGAGGAATATCCCAAGGTGACCTCAGAATCTGAGGGCGAGGTTGAAATCGACTTTACCGATACGGAGAAGCCGGAAGAAACGCCTCCCCCTGTGCCGGAAGGCAAGACGGAGATCGAAGACCCCGGCGAAGAGCATGAGGTCAATCCCGAGCCGGCAGTACCGGAAGTCACTGCTCCTCCCGCAGAGGAATCCACTTCCAGCAATGAGCCGGCCCCCGGCTCCAGCAATGGCAGCGGCGCTGTCTATGATCCGGTATTTGGCTGGGTAGTCCCCGGCGATGTGCAGCAGTCCACCGGCGACAGCGACGGCGATCTGAACAAGCAGGTCGGCAACATGGGCGGCTGACCACCTACAACTGAATATGGACCTGAAGGGCCGTCACAGGATTGTGGCGGCCTTCTTATTTTCAAGAAGAACGGAGCGTGATGTATTTGAAACGACTTCTCGCCCTCTTATGCAGCCTCGCCCTGGTGTTCTGCCTCGTCCCTTCCACGGCATTTGCATCGGGAGGCAACGGGAACATTGACGGTGGCGGCGGCGGGATGGGGCAAGGCACATCCTCAAACTTCTGGAATCCCGGCAACGATGGCGTGCGCATCACGGTTGTGGATGCGGAAAGCGGTGCTGCCGTGTCCTCACCGCTGGACTTTTCCAACCGGACGCAGAAAAGCAGCATCCTTCATTTTGGCAAAGTCAACAAACTGCAGTACCTGAGCGGCACTGGCCTCTCCCTCCAGTCCGGGGTGGCCTATTCCTGCATCAAGCCCGCGCAGTCCATGCCCACCATCGTCAGCAGCAAGGGCCAGAGCAACATTGACGCCATCAAGCGGTACTTCTGCTCGGAGTACGCCTGCATGATGGTCGCCCAGGCTGCGGGTGTGGACTATGAGCAGATGATCGCTGGAGAATATAAGCTGCTGATCGAGCCCATCGCCTACTTTACCCACAACGGCCAATATTACTGTATGACGGCCACCGAGGCCGGCCTTTACGATCAGATGTCCGGCGGCAACCTGCGCCGGACCATGACCTCGCTGACCCATAAGAACCTGCCGCTGGCAATGTTTTTGGAGTTCAGTGACCTTGGTATTTCCGCCTGGACCGGCAACACCACCGGGACGCAGAACAATTCCGACATCATCAATACACTGGGCGTCGGCATCGTCTGGTTTGATGAAGCCCCGCCCGAGGGGGATATTGAAGCCCCCGATGTGGAGTACCGGGTAGATACCGATGTCATTACCTCTGTCACCTTGCGGACAGATACCGACCTGACGCCGGATAATCCCGCTTCGGTGACCTTCCACATCCTCGGCACCACCTACCGAGTCAACGATGTGGTGATCCCCGCAGGTGACAGCCAGGTGGTCTGGGTCAAGTGGCATACCCCCACCACACCGCAGACAGTCACCATCACGGTATCCGTCAGCGGGGCCTATACCGCCCAGGATACCTTTGTGGCGGAAATCGTGGATCTGAATGAGCATATTCCGCCCGACCCGGTGGCGACTGATACCAACCCCAGTTATACGGTACCGTCCCTGCCCAACGAAACGCAGAAGCTTACCGCCAACTGGGGCGTCTGGAGCTGCTATTGGGTGCCGGTATGGGTGTGGTGTGATCACGGCGAAGACGGCGGACATTGGGTGGATGAAGGCTACTGGGAATATGAGTACACCGGCTATTCTGCCTCCATCAGCGGCGTTATGTCCCTGATGCCGGACGATATCGTACCGACAGCCTCCGGAAAGTCCATGAAGAGCGGGTACGGCGTCAAGCAGGATGTGACAGCCACGCTCTCCACCGACGCGCCCACCAGCCACATCACCCATCCGCAGACGGCCTTTTCGGTGTTCCCGGAGTTCCAGTATGAAACCTATCTCCGCCTGCTGCAGCGGGTGTCCAGCGGCCGGAGCGCCAAATTCACCTTCCAGCCCAATGAGTTCTCTACTTACAGCCGGGAAGTGCACTTTACCCCCATCTGGTTCCCGGATGCGACGAACTACACCGTCTTCACCCAGGTCTGGGATACCTGGACGCCGGACGGGATGCTGAGTATCAACCTGAATGACTATGTTTCCATTGACGGGAGCCTCTATGATGACTGGTACACCAATCGAGAGTAATGTGTGGATGGCATACCTGCTCACTGTTTTTCTGGTGGTGACGGGTTTTGCCGTCTACGATATCCTATACAGGCGGGTGCCCGACCGGGCGCTCGTCTTTTTTATCCCCCTGGCCGCGCTGGCCCCGCTGATCCAGGTCTACTTCATTCTGGAGTATGACTGGATGCCCATTTTTATCTGGCCTGTTGTGACCGAGGCGCTGATGGGCGCGTTGCTTGGCTTCTGCATCCCGCTGGCCGCTGCTATGGCGACCGGCGGCAGCGGCATGGGCGGCGGGGATATCAAATTCTGCGGGGTACTGGGTCTGGTCTATGGTCCCTCCGGCATGGCCCTGGTATTTTTGGTAGCCGCCGGCTTTGCCATGCCGGTGGTGCTGCTGTTCCGGCGGCTCTTTCGGGACAAACAGCCTATTGCGATCCCGTTTTTACCTTTTCTGGCCTGCGGCTGCTCTGTGGCGACGCTGGCTGAACTATTTTTATGACAGGAGAGATGCTTATGAAACTCAACAACCGATTTATCTTCGGCATTCTGTCCCTGGTTCTGGCGGCGGTCATCGCATTTGTGGCACTGCCCACCATTGCCCGACAGACCAACGGCAAGACGGAGATTGTCCGCATTACCCAGCCGGTGCTGAAAGGCGAAACGATCACCAGCGACAACGCCGAAGTCGTAGAAGTGGGCGGGTACAACCTCCCTTCCAATGTGGCCCACAGCATGGATGATGTGGAGGGACTGTATGTTACCGCTGATTTGGCAGAGGGCGACTATATCCTTACCAGCAAGGTCAGTACCGTCCCTGTTTCCTCGGATGTGGCGCTCAACGACATCCCCTCCGGCAAGGTCGCCATCTCGCTGACTGTGAAAACGCTGGCCTCCGGCCTGTCGGATAAGCTGCAGCCGGGCGACATCATCCGCATTTATCACTTCTTGGAGACGGCGGAAGAGGTGCCGGAGCTGCGCTTTGTCAAGGTGCTGTCGGTCACCGACTCTGACGGTATCAATGTGGACAACACCAAGGAGCCTACCGAGGACGAAGAGCCGCAGCAGTCTGCCACCATCACTGTGCTGGCAAGCCCGGAGCAGGCCCGTATCATCACTGAGATGGAAAATGACGGCGTGGCCCATGTGGCGCTGATCTCCCGCAACAACGACCAGCTGGCCGAGGAACTGCTGGCCGAGCAGGACAAGACGCTTCAGGAGATCTACTTCCCCGAAACACTGGTTGAGGAAAATGCTGAAAGCCAGGATGGTGGAGAAGCCGCTGAAGGCGCCGCAGATGGCGAGTCCACAGGCGAGGCCGGCTCCGATGGGGCGGAAGGCGGTACGGAAACAACTCCTGCGGACAGCATCCCGGAAGACGGCGAATAAAAATGGGCGGTGAACAGATTCACCGCCCGATTCCTCACTGCTGGGTAGAAAGATGATCCTCGTTAATCAGGAAAAGCTGCGGATTTTCTTTGCCCAAGTCAACAAGACGCTGGGTAAAACCGCTTTTAGAAAATATCCCCAAAATAGGCTGATAGCCTTTCCATACCTTTTGGATTTCGCCAGAAGCCTGCACCTTATCGCGGAGAGCAAAAAAGACAGGCGCATCCACCGGCTTATTGTGGTATTTGCACTCGCCGGCAAAGAATCGCTTGTTTTGATGGTCCACCGCCATCACATCAATTTCCGTATCGCTGTCCAAATCATTCAGCCAGTAAGCTCCGATCCGCGAGGGAACAAAGTCAATGACACCTTCCCTGCAAAGGTCTGCAAAAATGGATCTGCAGATATCTTCATAGGCGAAGGCCACAAACTTCTGTACGAAGTCTTTTCGGATTTCATCCAGAACAATCTGCGTATTGTCCAGTTCCAGTTCCCCTTTATATGGATAGACATACCGGAACCAGAAACGCACAAAGTTATCAGAGATGAAATAAAGGCCTTTACGGGACTTCTCCGGATTTTTCTCCGTAACCGGCGTTTCCTTCACGACAAAGCCAAGGTCGCTGAGCGTGGAAAGATATGGCGTCAGCGCGGAAGTTTCTGTCCCCAGAGCTCCCGCAATTTTCCCCAGCTTGTGGTTTCCATCCGCCATCACGCGGATAATGGAAAAATAGTTGACAGCGGATACCACTTCATCTTTCAGCAGAAAGTTTGGTTCTTCATACAGAAAACCGTTCTTCGAGAGAACCGCAGACTCCACCTGTTCCAGCAGTCCTTCCTGATCGTTGAAAAATTCCAGATATTTGGGTACGCCGCCGGTAATCGCATATTGCTCCACCGCACGCTCAAAAGAAAGATGCTGAGCGGCATACACATCCGGGAACGGCAAAGGCGCCAACCGGATCTGTGCAGTCCGGCGGCCATACAGGGGGCTGTCATAAGACAGCGCGTGTTTTTGCATCATTCCAATCAAGGAGCCGCAAAGAATCAGCATCACATTGCTGTCCTTGAGGAACTCGTCCCATGCGTTTTGCAGAATAGACGGGAACGCCGGATTGGACTTAACCAGATAAGGAAATTCATCAATAATCAGGACTTTCTTTTCCTCCGGCCGGAATTCCGCAATGATATGGAACAAATCCAGCCAGTCGGAAAAGGCTGCACGCTGCAGCAACGGATTCTGTGTTACCCGGGACACAACACCAGACAGCCGTTTTATGCTTTGTGATTCCACTTCTTCCGTTGCGAGAAAGTAGAATGCCAGCTTACCCTTGATAAATTCTTTAATCAGTGTTGTTTTTCCTACACGCCGCCTGCCGTAAATCACAACAAAGCTGCTGTCTTTTTGGTATTCCCGTTCAAGAGACTCCAGTTCCCGTTGTCTGCCGATAAACTTCATGTTAACGCCTCCTTTATCATAATCTATTTTATGATAATCTATCTTATATTATACATTTGTTTTGCAAAAAGTCAAGGGCATTCCGCCCTTGGGAAAGGAGCTTCCTATGGGAAAAGTCATTACCGTCTGGGGCAGTCCGGGGAGCGGGAAAAGCATGTTTTCCTGTATCCTGGCAAAAGCCCTGACCCGCGACAAGCGGAAAGCCATCATCATCAATGCGGAAATCAGCGTCCCCATGCTCCCGGTCTGGCTGCCGGAGCAGATCATTCAGACCAATGCCTCGGTGGGGCAGGTCCTGAGCAGCGTAGAGATCGACACCTCTCTGGTGGCAAGCCATGTCACGGTGCTCAAAAGCTATCCCTTCATCGGCCTGATGGGTTATTCCGCCGGTGAGAATCCGCTGAGTTATCCGGAAATCAAATACGCCATGGTACTCCAGCTGGTCAACGCCGCCGCCAGGCTGGTGGATTTCGTCATTCTGGACTGCAGTTCCAGCATGACCAATGTGTTCACTCCGGCAGCAATCGAGTCCGGTGATCTGGTCATCCGCCTGCTTACCCCCGACTTAAAGGGTGTCAACTATCTGAAAGCCCATCAGCCCCTGCTGGTAGATGGCCGGTTCCATTATGACCGGCACATAACTTTTGCCGGCATGGCCCGCCCCTTCCACGCTCTGGATGAGATGGGCTATATCATCGGCGGTTGGGATGGGCTGCTGCCCTACGGCAAGGAAATTGACCGCTGCGCCACCGAAGGAGGGATGTTCCAGGCCATCAAATACTGCAATCCCAAGTACACCGCCTCGCTCAACAAGGTGCTGGACGCTTTGGAGCAGATGGAGCTGGCCGAGCAGGCGGCAGAGGACGCGGACGACGAGGACGAGTTCGAGGAGGATGACGCCGATGAATAATCTCAACGACATATTCTTCGCGCCGGTGGCCAACCAGGACCTGACCTATGACCAGGTGCTGGAGGATGTGCAGCGGTATTTTGCTGAAAATCACGCCTCCACCATTGCCGAGGCCGGCGAGGGCAACGCCGAGCGGGCCACCACACTGCTCAAAGAGCTGATGGTGCAGTACATCGTCAAGCGGAAATACGCCATTGAGGGGCTGACCACCGAGGAACTGTGTGAAAAGCTCTATGAGGATATGGCCGGTTACTCCTTCCTCAAGAAATGGATCTACAAGCCCGGCATTGAGGAAGTCAACATCAACGCCTACAACGACATCGAAGTGATCGAGGCCGGCGGGCGCAGCATCAAGATCCCGGACAAGTTTTCCTCCCCGCAGCACGCCATTGATGTGGTGCGCCGTATGCTCAACGCCTGCGGCATGGTCATTGACGACACCATGCCCAGTGTGGTGGGCTTTCTGGACAAAAATATCCGTATCTCTGTGGACAAGACGCCCATTGTGGACCCGGATGTAGGGATCAATGCCTCCATCCGTATTGTCAACCAGCAGACGGTCTCCGAGCAGAAGCTGCTCGATTCCGGCAGCGCCACCGCAGAGATGCTTCACTTCCTGATGGCCTGCATCCGGTATGGCGTCAGCGTGTGCATCGCGGGCTCCACCGGCTCCGGCAAGACCACCATCATGGCCTGGCTGCTCTCCAATGTACCCAACAACCAGCGCCTTATCACCATAGAAGAAGGCAGCCGCGAATTTGATCTGGTCAAGCGGGATGAAAACGGGAATATCTTAAATTCCGTCATCCACCTACTGACCCGGCCCAGCGAAAATCCGGCGCTGAACATCAACCAGGACTTCCTCTTGGAGCGTGTGCTGCGCAAGCACCCCAATGTCATCGGTGTCGGCGAGATGCGGTCCGCCGCGGAAAGCCTGTCGGCCGCCGAGAGTTCCCGTACCGGCCATACCGTCTGCACCACCATCCACTCCAACTCCTGCAACAGCACTTACCGCAGGATGATGACCCTCGCCAAGCGCAAATACAGCATGGACGATGCCGTGCTCATGGAGATCATGGTAGAGGCCTATCCCATCGTGGTATTTACCAAGCAGCTGGAAGACCGTTCCCGTAAGATCATGGAGATTCTGGAGGGCGAGGACTACCGGGACGGGCAGCTCATTTCCCACACACTCTACAAGTTTGAGGTGGAGGACAATGTGACCGATGAAAAGGGCGAGGTCCATGTGGTAGGCCATCACCGGAAGGTGGGCCTGATCTCGGATACTTTGAAAAAACGGCTCCTTGACAACGGCATCTCCAATAAGGAGCTGGCGGAGTTCATGGACGCCCCGAAGGAGGTGGATTAAAGGTTGCAGTGGATCTACATCATTTGCTTTGCGCTGATCAGCGCGGGCCTCCTGGCCCTGTTCGGCGTGCGGCCGGGGGATTTCATCGACGCCCTGTTCCGCTCCCAGCGCAAGGCAGCCACTCTGTCTGACGAACTCAATGTCCTGATGGGTACGCCCGCCAAGGGCTTCTTCAACCAGGACTATGAGCTGAAACAGATTTTGAAAGGCACCGGCCGCTCCGACCGCTATGAGGCGGTCAAGCGGCTGTCGCTGATCCTGTTTGCGGTGGGCGCTGTGCTGGCGCTGCTCATCAACAATGTGTATATGGTGCCGATCCTGGGCATTGGCTTTTCACTGGCCCCCATCTGGTATCTGCGAAGCACAGCCGCCAGCTACAAGAAGCATCTGAATGAGGAACTGGAGACCGCTATCTCCATCATCACCACCTCCTACCTTCGCACGGAGGACCTGATCCGGGCAGTCAAGGAAAACCTGCCCTACATCAATGAGCCGGTGAAGGCCAACTTCGAGGCGTTTGTGTACGAGGCGGAACTGATCAACGCCAACCTGACCAGCGCCATCAACTCGCTGAAGATGAAGGTCCCCAACCGGGTATTTCATGAGTGGTGCAACATCCTCATTCAGTGCCAGTCTGACCGCTCCATGAAAAACACACTGCCCACCATCGCCCAGAAGTTCAGCGATGTGCGAGTGGTGCAGTCTGAACTGGAGGCCATGATGCAGGGCCCGCGCCGTGAGGCCATCACGATGATGTTCCTGGTGGTCGCCAATGTGCCGCTGCTTTACTTCCTCAACGAAGACTGGTTCCATACGCTCATCTTCACCACACCCGGCAAAATTGCCCTGGCGATCTGCGCGGCCATCATTCTCTTTGCCCTGACGCAGATCATGAAGCTGAGCAAGCCCATTGAATACGGAGGTGACGGCGCATGACCCTTTTGGCACTTGTGGCGATCATCTTCTTTGGTTTTGCCACCTACAACCTGACCTGCGCCTTTGTGGATATTCCCACAAAGAAGACCTCCCGCATGATGATGCTGGCCCGCAAGCAGCAGGGCGTAAAGGCCGAGAAACTGCTGGATGTCTACATCACCAAAATCGCCGGGTTGATCGCTCCGTACCTGAAGCTGGATAAGCTCAAGCGGAACAAGCTGCAGCGGGCGCTGGATATTGCCGGCCTGGAACTGACGCCGGAGATCTACACGGCCCGGGCTTGGGTCACGGCGGGCGCCGTCGGCCTCTGCTCTGTCCTGATGGTGTTTCTGGTGCCGCTGATGGTTCCCGTGCTGATCGGGCTTGCGGTGGCACTGTGGTTCTCGACCTATTACAGTGTCTTTGATTTCGTCAAGAAGCGCCGCAAGCTCATTGAAAGCGAAATTCCCCGGTTCGCCCTGACCATTGGGCAAAACCTGGAGAACGACCGGGATGTGCTGAAGATCCTGACTTCCTACCGCCGGGTAGCAGGCAAGGACTTCGGCGCGGAACTGGACCAGACCATTGCCGATATGAAAACCGGCAACTATGAAAACGCCCTGATCCATTTTGTGACCCGCATTGGCAGCCCTATGCTGTCCGATGTGATCTGCGGCCTGATTGGCGTGCTTCGCGGCGATGACCAGCGGATGTACTTCAAGATGATCTGCTTTGATATGAGGCAGATCGAGCAGAACAATCTGAAAAAAGAAGCAGCCAAGCGCCCCAAGAAGATCCAGCGTTACTCCATGATGATGCTCATTTGCATTATGATCATCTATCTGGTGGTCCTCTGCACCGAGGTCATGAGTTCCCTGGGCGCTTTCTTCGGCTGACAGGTATCCGCCCACGCCTCTGGTGTGGGCTTTCCATATACCCGCTCCTACCCGGGGCGAATCTGCGATGGAGGTGATGTTTTGTACCGCAGTGGGTTCCCATAGCAGCCGCTATGCCGGCTGCCTTCCATCCATTTCCCCAGGGCCGGCCTGCTCTCAGGCCGGCCCTGAACCTACCGTCTGAACAGGAGAAATCCATGTCGAAGAAAAAATATATTCCGCCTGACGGCGAAGATGGGCGGCGGCGCCGGTTCCGGTGGCTTTTGCGCCAGAAGCCGAAAGCGTATCCGGACAGGCCCCGCTCCAACAAAAACAGCCTGCTCAAGCCTATCCGCCGGTCCTGACCGGCCATAACCATACCAAAATCCAATATCACATTTACAGGAGGTATTTCCATGAAGAAGTTTACCAGCTGCATCCGCAGCAAAGCGAACGGCCTCGCGCTTCGGGCCCGTATGGCGCTCTCCAACCAGCGCGGCGATTTCTACATCTCTGATGCGGTCAAAATCATCATCGCCGTTGTGCTGGGCGCCCTGCTGCTGGCGGCCCTGACCCTCATCTTCAACGATACGGTCATCCCCCGGATCACGCAGGAGATCGAGGGCCTGTTTGGCGCGGCCAACTAAGGGCTTGTTCGCTTAAATGCCGTCAGCGGGGATCAGCCTGTGGACATCTGCAGCTGGTCCCCGCTTTTTTATTTTCTCAAAAAACGACTATTGGAGGTAGAGGATGAAAACATCCTGCAAATTTTATTCCTTTCTGCGGGCCGTCCGTGGGAACTGGCGCAATGCCATCTTTGTCAGCTGTGGCTGCGATGCCTGTATGTATGGCCGGGAAAAGCCCTGTTCCGGATTCCTGCTGACAGTGGATGAGTGCGGGCAGGTCATGCTTCTGCCTGCGGAAACCATCCATGAACTGACTGGTGAGGAAGTAGAGCCCGCCGAGTGCAGTGCCGTTCTGTCGCACCGCTCTTTTGACGCCGCTTTTTCCAAGTACATCGAATGGCATACGCCGGACCCTTCCGCATGTACGCTCAGGCAGCTTTGTCTGGACCTCAGCTGCAGCCAGAACAGCTGATTTTTACACAGAAAGACGCCATCGCGCCGCCTTTGGCGCGTCTTTGGAGGTGATGATTTTATGATGAAGCAAAAACCGATCAAATGTCCTTATTGCCATGCCAATGCCTCCCTCCGTCCGGCCAGCGTGGTTTACGGCTTGAACCGCCGGTCCCAGGGGAAATTTCTCTATCTCTGCGACCGCTGGCCCGCCTGCGATGCCTATGTGAGCGCCCATGACAGGACGCACCGGCCTATGGGCACTTTGGCAAATGGAGATCTCCGGCACAAGCGCATTTTGGCGCACCGGGCATTGGAGCAGCTGCGGCAGAGCCGGCACATGGAAAAATGGGAGGTCTACATCTGGCTCCAGGCGAAGCTGGGGCTGGATGAACGGCAGGCCCATATCGGCCAGTTTTCCGAATGGATGTGCGATGAGGTCGTCCGCCTCTGCAGGCAGGCCTCAGCTCCTCTTGCCGCCGGACAGGCGGCAGCCTGACGGGAGGTGAGCAAATGACCAGCCTGACGAAACAGCAGCAGGAACTCGTTGCTCAAAACCTGCCGGTGGTGCATTGGGTGATCTGCGATTATATCCATGTGAATCCGACTATCTGCGGCCTGGAGTACAGCGATCTGTTCCAGGAGGGGTGCGTCTGGCTCTGCAAAGCCGCGACCACCTATAAGGAGGATGGGCGGGCGCAGTTTACTACTTACGCCAAAACAGTCGTAAAAAATGGGCTTCTGTCCTATTGCCGGACGATCTGCAACAGGGGCAAGATGTTCAGCCGGCTCATTATTGGGGAGCATGGGGAACTGGCCGCTGATGGCGAGGCCCTGGAGCCGCAGTCCGATGTATTTGACGCTCAGGTGTCCCTGATGGAAACGCTGTCGCTTCTGGAGGCCAGCAAGCAGGACTATGACGGTGTGGCCCGGCTTGGGATCGAAGCCCTGGCGCTCAAGCTTCAGGGGATGCGGGTCACGGATATTGCGGAACTCTACCAGGTTCCGCCCTCCCATGTGGGTGCATGGATCTCGCGCTCAGCCGCCAAACTGCGCAGCGACCCCCGCTTTCTGGCAAGCTTGCTTTGAATTTGTTGAAAACCACGGCCTTCCTGCAGTAAAGGATATATAAAAAGGAGGCATTGATCGATGGAACAGAAAACCTTATATACTGCAATCGGCCGTCTGGAGCGGCAAACAAATGGCTGTGGCCGGTCCTGCCCGGTCATCCGCCTTGGCGGTCAGCCCTACATGGTGGATATGCAGGAGCTGGTCGTTTGGACTGCCCTGAATTGGCGGATCTCCAAATGGGAGGATATTTCTTTTCAGTGCGATAAGCTGGCCTCATCTATGGGCGGTGCTGTCAGCCGGCCCTGGGATGACTGCGTGAACCGCCTGCTTACCCGCGGCCTGCTGGTTTCCGGCTGCGGGGAGACCGAATACGATGCGCTGTATGATCTGTTGAGTTCCCTGGGCATCATCCCCACCAGCGGCTCTGCCCTGGTGCGCGGCGTATCGTTTATGAAGCTGGTATTCAGCCGTCGGGTTTCAGTCAGGCAGGCGCTGAAGCTGTTTCGCAAAGACCGCCGGACCGACTATGAATCCCGCGTCATGCGGCTTTCCCGGCAGGCCCTGCTTTCCACTGCGGAGATCATCAAATGTGTGGAGCAGGATGTCTTCTCCCTCCCCAGTGAGCGGGTCCTGATGGAGAAAGTGTACGGCGACAGCGAGACCACCTGCCAGAATATCGCCAGCCTGATGAAGAACAGCCGGAGCAGCCAGGCGGTAACGCTGGCCGTTGCCAACCTGTATCTGCGCCAGCAAATCATTTTTGAAAGGATCAGCACATGAAAAATCAATGGAGCCAATTTCCCTTTGTCTTGCGGCGCAAAATCCTGCTGACATTTCTGGCCGGGGTCGCCAGCATAGCAGTCAGCCTTGTGATCTTCACTGTCACCGCAGACCGCATCCTTTTGGTGCTGGGTGGACTTATTTTTGCCGCTTCTCTGGTGCTGGGCAGCAGCCTGTGGGGCACCGCTGCCTGGGGCCGGTACGAAGTGGTGGAAGGGGTCTGCGCCGGCGTCAGCACCCCTATGCTGCGTCGTTACCGCAAGATCCAGCTGATTGATGAACAGGGTGCGGAGCGCACCTTGCTGTTGAGCAAAACCGCCAAGTTCCAGATCGGCGCCCGCTACCGCTTTTATTTTCAAAAAGGGAGCCGGCCTACCGTCGGAAACGACTATCTGGACGCCGCTCTCTCCACCAACAGTTTCCTTGGATATGAGGTGCTGGAGGATACAATTTCCCTTGATGGAGAGATAGCAAGCAGTGAGCAAACACACCATGAGTAAAGAAAAGGGATACGGCACCAAAGCCATAGCTTCAGTGCCGTATCCCTCTATTTTTCTATTCTCATCCGGTACCTGTGTCCCCGCACCGTTTCGATGATACCAGCCCCCAGCTTGCGGCGGAGTTTGTAGACCATGCTGGAGAGCCCTGTCCAGCTGACATTAAAGGAGTCTACTGCAACGGCCTCATAGATCTACCGGGCAGAGAATACTTATCCCGACCGACGAGCCAGCATAAGCAAACTATTAAATTCCATTGTACCAGAAGGAACATTACAAGTAAACTTTGACCGATATACTCATCTGCTATTTTAAATTATATACTACAACATTAAAATTACCTAATTGTGCAGAAAATAAAAATCCTTCTCCTATTTAATAGGCGGAATACTTAAAAGGAGGTCCACCCCAATGTATAAGCCCCACACCATTGAGCAATACAAGATCCAGCGTTTTCTGGACGAAACCTTTGCGATGGAGCATTTCCTGGTCTCACCGCTGTCCCGCACCTCGCTCTTGCTGGAGGATGAAACCGGCGAGCAGCTTGCTTTCGGCTTTTTGGATGACGAAGTGCGTGAGATTCCGCTCCCGCCGCCGGCCGACCTGGAAAAAATCAAAGATTTCATCCGGCGCTTCCGGGTCCTCAATCCCAAACCGCGTCTGCGTACTTTTGAAGACATTACCCGCTGGTGGCTGGACCACCCCAATCCCCTGACATACCAGCAGGCCCTTGGGCTGTCGGACGAGCTCTACCGACATTTTCTCTCCCACCCTATGATCGACGAGGAAGACGCTTATCGTCTGGCTTCTTCCGGGCTTGTCAGTGAAGATGATTACCGGGATATTCAGCTCTGGTATCTCGATGGCAACACCATCTCCCACTGGCTCGGTCCCTTCGGCGTGGATGGGACAGGCAATCTCTATCGTCTGATATTCGGCTACGGGACGCCGGCAGCCCGAGCACTCAAATTCTATCTGCTGGATGATTACTACCGCGACATGAACCATATATTGTGATTTGCCTCGCTCAAATATCTATATATAGTATAATACCGCTTGACAAACACAAGATATAGTGCTACACTTATCTTGTAATTGATTTTTGTGCGTTTCCCCTTGTGGGATACAGACTTAGCTTCTGTACAGCAGATTAAAAATCTGCATTGCACACGCAGTCAAGGTTGTATGCTGTATCAAGTGTCAGTGGTATTGCCGCGCCCTTTCGGGGCTGGTATCTGCTGGCACTTTTTATATATAGATATTAACGCCAGAGGCGAAGAAAGGAAGTGTTATGGCACAAATCGTTGTATTTGGCCGAGTCATGCATGAGCTTGTCCCGAAAGAGGGCCAGTCAAAACAGCAATATGTCTGTTTCGACCTGATGGAGCGTTCCGGCAACACCCCGCCGGACTACTACCAGGTATGGGCCCGCGGTGACGATGTTACCCGGCTCATGCGGCTCAAGGTCAAAAAGGGAAGCATGATCTGGCTCACCGGATCGCAAAAACTGGTGGATGTTCGCCAAAAGGACGGAACCACAGTCAAGAAGCTGAAAATATGGCTGACAGACTTTGGATTTCTCCCCGGGCAGTCCTCCAAAGCAAAATCCGAAAGTGGACAGCATGACCCTGACGACGCGGCGCCTGTTCCGTCACCTCCCGAGGTGATGAACGGCGACCGTAAACCCCTGCCGGAATAGCTCCCGGCATCCAAGAGGGACCGTATCAAGTTTTCAGAATGATCTGAAGCTTGGTGCGGTCCCTCTTTTTTTGTTTTCAGGCAAAAATCTAAAGGAAGGACGGTAAGAAAATGAGTAATGACAAGGGACTTTTGAGTGGCAGCATCACCATCTTGATCGGTGCTGTCATCGCCATCATGGCTCTGGTGCGCGGGCCGTGGCAGGCGTGGCTGCTGATTGGGGTATTCACCCTTTGGGGGCTTTGGGTCGTTCTGATCCTCCTGCTCCCGTATATGCAGCAGGCCAAACGCCGCCGGCAACGCCAACAGAGAGAGCGCCGGCTGCACGCTGAAGGCATTGCCCAGAGCACATTCCAGGTCCCGGAGCTGGAGGAACCTGTTTCAGACGACCTGCTGCTCCGCTATGCCAACCACCGGATTCTGGCCTATTTGCGCTCGTCGTATTCTGACGCCTGCTTCGAGTGGTGTGAGAAGCGGCCGGCAGAGCTGATCCGCACCAATGGCACCGGGCGCATCCGGCTTCACAATGTAGATGGATTCGACCATGCAGACATCACATTCGGCCAGGACGCGACTATCAAGTGTGACCTGCTCAAAATCGTGCCTCTGTCCAAGGCTGGCACAGAACAGGGCGATGAGGCCAATATCCCGCCCAACAAGCAGCCCATTGACCCGCGCATCTGGTACGAAAACTGTGGGCGCGAAGTCATGGAAACGCTGATCGCCGACCTGAATTCCCGTGGACACAGCAAGCTCACATTGCGGGAAAACGGCGACATCTGCATCCAGCAGGACGATGAACTGGTGCCGCAGGAACATCTTGCGAACTTTCCCGCGAAGGTCTACTGGCCCCGCTTGGTGGAAGTGTTTGAAAGCAAGGGCCTGTCGGCTGAAACCACGGCGCAGGGCATCCAGGTCTCCTGGTGACCGCCATCACCCAGAGAGGGGAGTGAAATCACAATGAAATCAGGGATCAGTCTTGTAGACATGGCAAAGGAGATCCAGCGCCAGGCTGATTTGAAAGCCGACTATATGCTGGACACCCGCAGCCTTCGTCTGGAGCCTTTTGACTCGAAGCTGTACCTCAACGCCTATGACCAGTCCGGTGTCCCGGCGCTTGAACCGCTGGAGGTTAATTCCATTGCCCACCGGCAGATCGGCACACACCTGAAGATCCCGGCGGCCTACTATGACAAGATGCTGGAGGAATATCCCCAGCTGCTGGCGCAGAATGTGAACGCCTGGTTCCAGCGGGAGCCCTCTGTCCGTATGATCCGCACCATTGAGGGTACGGCACGGGCATTTTTAAGCAACCGCTACCGGCGCATTGACAACCTTGATATTGCGAGCATCGTCCTTCCCGTCCTGCAGGATATGGAGGGAATGCACTTTGAGAGCTGCCAGCTCACGGAAAGCCGCATGTATATCAAGGTAGTCAACACCCGCCTGGAGGCCGAGGTCGTGCCGGGCGACATCGTTCAGTCCGGCATCATCATCAGCAACAGCGAGGTGGGACTCGGTTCGGTGAACATCCAGCCGCTGGTCTACCGGCTGGTATGCAGTAACGGAATGGTCGTAAATGATGCCCAGACGCGCCGCAACCATGTGGGCCGCGTCAACGAGGCTTCGGAGAACTATCAGCTGTATTCGGAAAAGACGCTGGAGGCAGACGACAAAGCCTTTGCCATGAAGATCCAGGACACGGTGCGGGCCGTGGTAGACGAGGTGCGCTTTACCCGTGTAGTCAACATGATGCGGGAGGCCAAGGAGGCTCGCATGAATACCACCGATGTCCCCGGCATTGTCAAGCTGGTCAGCAGGGACTTCCACATCACTGATGAGGAAAGCTCCGGTGTGCTGCAGCGGCTGATCGAGGGCAACGACCTGACGCTCTATGGTTTGTCCAACGCGGTGACCCGCCACAGCCAGGATGTCCCGGACTATGACCGGGCGACTGCACTGGAGGGCATCGGTTACAACATTCTCTCCATGCCGGCAAGGCAGTGGAGCCGTATCAACCAGCTGGCCGCCTGAGTGGCTGCCAACCATCCAATTTTAAGGAGGAACGAACTATGTACGAACAGAATACTTCTATGATGAACACTCCTGAGCGGAACACTTTCCTGCTCCCTGCGATGGTGGAGGGTGATTTCAGCAGCGATGAGATCGCGGAGGATGCGGACGGCCTGCAGATGATGAGTTTCCAGCGGGTGAAAATTCCCGCCGGCGGCGCCCTGCAGTTCGAGATCCCCACGGAAGACCCCGACAATCCGGATTATGCCCGGACGCTGGAAGGAGTCATTCTCTACAATCATTCTGCCTATACCCTGTGGCCGGAAGGCAGCGAGTATGACGAGGACACCAAGCCTCTCTGCTCTTCTGTGGACGGCAAGACCGGCATCGGGGAGCCGGGCGGCGCCTGCGCCACCTGCCCGATGAACGCATACGGTTCGGCCAGAGACGGCGGCCGCGGCAAGGCCTGCAAGAATATGCGGGACATTTACCTGCTGCGTAGCGGCGAGTATATGCCTCTGCTGATTTCTCTGCCGCCTACCAGTATCAAGCCGTTCAAGGAATTCCTGAACCGGGCCTTTGTCTACCGCCGGCGCGCCACCTATGGCAGCCTGATCCAGATTGGGCTCAAGAAGGAGAACAATGGCAGCAACGACTACAGTGTTGCCACCTTCCGCCTTGTGCGCGACTTCCAGGGCGAGGAACTGGCTCAGATCCGCACCTATGCCAATGGCTTTAAGGAGCAGATCAAGGCCATCAACATCCAGCGGGCCCTGATCAACGAGGAGCAGCGTACCAACGACTGCGACTATGTGATTCCGGAGTCCGCTACGGCGCCTGGCAGCCCCGATGGGAGCTATGTGGTCGGTGAGATCAACGGTAGCTACGAGAAACTGCCTGCGTAAGTAATGAGTTTTGTTGCGGCCTCAGCCGCATGACATGTCATCAAGGGATACCTTCGGCTCACGCCGGGGGTATCCCTTTTTTGCTTTAGACTGGAGGAAATATATATGTTATGTGAAGTACCGTTAACAAAGGAGCAACAGGAGTTTGCCGCTGAACATCATGGCCTGGTCTATAAATTTTTGAACGACAACCATCTGCCGGACGACGAGTTTTATGATGTCGTCATTTTCCCTTACCTGAAGGCCGTGCAGGATTATTTTTCAGATGAATCGGCCCAACGCTATTCATTTGCGGCGATTGCCCGGCACAGAATGCGTCTGTGTGTCTATGATCACTTTCGTTCGCAGGCTCGCCGCAAGCGCAACGCCGAAATCCTCAGCATTCACATCGGTCTGTACCCGGACGGCGTGCCCCTGGAGGAACTGCTGCCGGCGCAGGATGATCTGATGCAGGAATTTGAGATGAAGCAGCTGCTTCATGACCTGGCTGGCCGTGTTTCCAGGCAGCAAATGAACATCGTCCGCATGAAGGGCTGCGGCTACTGCATCCGTGAGATCGCCAGCCGTGAAAAACTCCCCATGAAACGCATCAAGGAGCTTCTGGAAGAGGTCCGCGCGGTGTTTCTGGAGTTGTGCTATGAGTAAATGCCTGTCGTCCCTGGCAGGTCAATATCAAAACTGAATGGAGGCTGAATATTATGACGAAATCGAAAAAATCCATTGTAATGCACGGAACGCTTCTGGCTCCGCTGGTTCTCGGCCACTGTGCCTACCTGCGTGCCAACGGCTCCGACTACCGGACCTCGCCCGTTGTGGCGATCCACGAGCAGTCCGGGGATCTGGTGCATTTTGAAACGCTCAACTCCAACTACTTCCTTTCGATGGACCCTTTCCCGCTGGCGGCCGCCAGCCCGCTCCCGACGGTTCTGGCCGCGTGCGCGTAGAGAAGTCAAAACAATAAGGGGTAATGCCCCCATAGGTCCCGGCCGTGGCAGGCACGCTTGTCTGCCGCGGCCTTTTTTATGGAGGAATGTATGGAACAATCCAAAACTTTTGCTGTTTCCGTAAGCGCCAAGGAGTTTGTCACATACCAGTGCAGCCAATGCGGCCATTGCTGCCGCCACATCGAGGGCTGTGTCATGGTGGAAAGCCTGGACGCCTACCGGATGGCAAAACACCTTCGAGAGCAGCATTGCGGTGTCAGCAGTACGGATGATGTGCTTCTCCAATACTGCGAGCCCACACCGCTCACCGATGAAGGGTATCCCATTTATACACTCAAAACGGTTGGAGCAGAAGCATCCTGTGTTTTTCTGCAGGGCAACCAGTGCAGTATCTATGCTGCCCGTCCTCGAACCTGCCGCCTTTACCCATTTTCGGCGGGGCCCGGTGAGCGCGGCCGGGATTTTGAATACTGCCTCTGTTTTGATGATAACCAGCAGTATCACTTCAGCGGCGAGAAGGTGCTTGTCAAAGACTGGCTGTACCGCAACTTTCCTCGGGAAGATAAGGAATTCTTGAAGCAGCAGTACCGGGCCATCCCGGAAATCGGCAAGCTGATGCGCCGCATACCAGAGGAACTACGCCGGGCATCTGTGTTCAAGATCCTGTTCTATCACTATTACAACTTCGACCTGGATCAGCCGTTCCTGCCCCAGTATGAACAGAACAACCGCAGCCTGCTGCATGAACTTCGTCAGCTGGCACTTCTGGACTGAGGCGGCGCCTATGATGTACGCACTGGAACACTTTTCAGCGCAGGGAACCGGCTGCCGTCCATGTCGATGCTGGGTGCAGTATGCTATCTGCGGAAAACATGAAATTTTAGAAAAGGTCTGCCAAAACCAGCGCCGGCCGGAGGAATGGCGGGTAATTCCTCTGACAGCAGGCGTACCAGAAGAAAGGAGTGCCGCATGAGTACCAACCAATACCAGGAGATGCGCAACCGCCAGCAGGCGGAAGTAAACGCATTTCCCATGTTCTTCGCTTTTAATAAACAGCAGTTTGCTGAAGGAATGCGCAAGCTGGGTCTGTCCCCCTCGGATAACCGCCAGGTATGCAGCATTTTTGCAGGCGGCTACTGCCGTAAAAGCGATGTTGCAAAACTGAATGAAATGTTCACCCGACACCGAAAAGAGCTGGAAGATGCCATTGCCGGCGACAAAACCGGGCAAGGTTTTATCTGTGATATGTTCCTCCAGGAGTTGGAGAACCATGAGTACAGTTATACCGGCGATGTGCAGGAAACGCTTGATGCTTTGGGCATTACGGCTCAGTACATGGAGTCTGTTCCGCAGCTGCTGGATGGTCTGGCTCTGGCCTGTGAAAAAGCTATGCAGCACGATTGCTTTGACTGATTTCCAGTACCTTTCAGAAAGAACTCCCCATTAGGGGCCTGAATCAACAGCCGCCGCAGCTCTCATGCCGCCGGCGGGCTTTTCATTGACAGGAGGTGCCAATCTTTGAATTTCCACGAAACGACATACGGCCGCCGCTTTTTTGACGCCCAGCTGCCTCATCTCATCAAGGCTCTGGAACGCATTGCCGATGGCCTTACCCGACCCAAAATGTCTTTGCCGCATGGCATAACTGTTGAGCCCAATTTCCTGCATGACCTCTATTACGGCGAGTACGAACCGAGTGTTTTTAAGGAGCAGGATAAAAAGCAGCAGGTACTTAACCACACAGTATCTGCGGCTGAGACTGCCCTGCGCGGGGAAATCTCCAAAACTCCGGCAGCTCTGGCAGCTTTCGAGGTGTACCAAACGGCCGCCGGTGAGCGCAACAGTGCTGTGATTGAACAGGCTTTTGAGTCTGGATACCGTACTGCCATGCAGATGCTTTTTGCTGGGCTGGTATCTGCTCCGCCGGAGGACCACGCCAATGGATGAACAGCAGCACAACGCTATAGAATTGCCAAAAGGATTATACGAGCCTGTGCTCCGGCAGCCGATGGAGTTAGACTTCCTGCTGGGGCAGGAACTCTCCCTTTGCTTTCATGATTTGGACGGCTCCCATGTGTTCAAGACCTGCTATGGCGATATCTGCAAAGCAGTCAACGCCTTACGGGACTATGCACGGCTGCTGGAGATGGCCTGTGAGCAATGGGACCTGACCGGTTTTCATCGTGCCCTTTATGAGTATCATGCGGAAAAAATGAGGGAAATTGCAGGCAAATTTCAGGCCGGCATCGGCTATGACTATGACGCTGCCATGGAAAAATGCCGCAGGAAAAGGAAACGCAAGAAGAAGGAAGATGATTTTGGTGAGGACGCTCTTGTTCTGGCCTTCAAGCGGACAAAGCAGCCCGCCGAGCAGATGAAGGAGGCAGATACTGATGTTGATGACTCTCCCTGGGAAGAGGACGAAGACGAACAGGAAAGTGACGACTGATCGCAACACGACCCGCCCCAGCGGGTATCGGGATCGCCAGTCTGGTAAGCTGCAAGCCTACCGCTCTTTTGCTGCCACTCATTTGCATGTGTATGAGCGGTGCCGCCATTTTCGTCGCGGATAACTGAACGATTTTTGATCTGCGGGGCTGGGGCATTGTACCCAGCCCCACCCCACAAAAAGGAGGGAGCAATGATGATTTATCATCAGCCTGGAGAAGAATTTTGGCATGAGGGCATCTGCTACAAAGTAGGCGGGCGCATTGTCGCCAATGAAGCAAGCGATTACGCTGGACTCTTCGGAAATATCCTTGAAATTCGCACCGAGGATGACCGGGAGACTGATAACGACACGCCGGACATCTACTGCGCGTTTGAAGCGCCGGTGCTCTCTGCGGACCGTCTTGCGCTGGAGCAGACCTTTTCACAGCTTTACCACGAACAGAAACACATCGAGGATCTGGGCCTGGATATGGTCATTATGGGGCCTGAAATGATTGCTCCCCTTGAACATCCTGCCCAGGTATATCCCACAGGGACGCTCTATGTAGTCCTCGTCCACTGGGCTACCG
The DNA here is from genome assembly GCA_902490355.1 of uncultured Oscillibacter sp. Lineage (GTDB taxonomy): Bacteria > Bacillota > Clostridia > Oscillospirales > Oscillospiraceae > Oscillibacter. The sequence continues at coordinate 5,956 of CABUDN010000009.1, read as the reverse complement.
ATGGGGAGTATGGTTCCTATGAAGCGATCTTCACGGAGCGCACCGATGCCCTACATCAATTTCACAATGACCTTCGGGAAGAATTTCTGGTTGGAAGCATTCCGCGCTGGAAAGAAAGCAGCCAGTTCATCGAAGAACAGTCTGACAGCAGCTATGAGTGCTATCTGGACGGCGAATACTGTGAGAACCATTTTTCGATTGCGCTGGAACAGCGGGCGCTGCCTCTTTCCCCTGCATTTTGCCGCAGCACGGCAGAATTGTACCGCGCGGAATGCCTGCGGGATGATTTCAGAGAGCATATTGAGAACCATGACGATTTTCAGGGGCTCTCTGACACGCAGAAAGAAACACTGCTGCGTTCTCCCGATTTGCCGCAGCGGATCACCAACCAGCTGGAACACAGCTGCGCCTACGGTGAGGCTTACTGGCAGGTGGTGTCAGATGTGGCACGCACTCTGCTGAAAGAGTTGCGGCAGCAATCCGCAGAACAGAGCCCCTGCTGACGCTGTGACACATAAATTATAATAGAATGGAGGTTTCACTACATGGACGAAAAAGAAAAGAAGCTGCGTGAAGACCTGGAATTCCATCTGGATACGCTCCGGCGCAATCTGGAGGCCGTCTCAATGGAAGATCTGAAAACGAAATACGCAAAGCCCTTCAAGGATCTGAAGGACAGCATCTGTAAGACCGCCACCGAATACACCAAGTACATCTCGCTCAACGGTATCCGCATCAAGAGCCACTACGGTGACAATGCCATAAAATATATAAATGAGGCAATCAAAGATACTCCGTATCTGAAAAAGATCTCCGAGGCCGCCTTTGAGCGGCAGGACATGGAGGAGATCGCGGCACTGGCAAAGCAGCTTCGTGAAGTAGTTTTGCAGAGCCTGTATGTATTCAGCCTGCCGCTTTTCTGCCTGTATGTTCCTACGGAGTGTATGAATGACTACCACATTCCCCCGGAGATCTATAATGATGTCACTTCACAGGTCTTACGGAACGGGGAATGGCAGCTTGCGGAGCATATCCGCCCCGGCGAACTGATTCCTGTGCAGATCATTTATGAGGTGCCTGCGCCATCTGAGGAAGCGGCATGAAGCGGTCGCAAAAATACTTGAGCAGCGAGGCTCACGGCTATTTGCGGGAAGCGGAGGCCTGCTCCCTGATCCTCAAAGACCTGGAGCGCATATCCGCCAAACTGCAGCGGCGAATCGATAAAGAGGCCGCCGCAAGGCAAGCTGACTTTGAAGCCGCCATGCAGTACCACAGCGAGGCGGAAATTCAGGATGCTTACGGCTGGGAGTTCATCACTGAGGCACAGTATCATGCCTATTTAGATCTGTTCCGCCGTGGCAGAGAAGTGATAGAGGACCATCCTCCCACCATCTCTGAAATGGCGCTCTCCATTGTGCGGAAGATCATTCGTGATTTAGAATCAGACAAACGGGAATGTGAGTTTTCCGCTCTCACACCGGAGCAGCAGGTCGTGGAACTGCAGCGCGCAGAACAGGCCCGAAAGGAATGGAAGGCACATATTGCCCAGCTGCGGGAGAAACAGGGCCGTGTACTCAAATCCGAGGATTTAGAGGCTTCACAGCCTTAGTTTTCCTGCGCCAGCCAAATGCTCTGCCAAATAGGCAGAGGCCATCATTACAAAGGGATCGGCAAACCGTACCGCTACGGTCTGCCGGTCCCTTTCTTTATAAAGGAGTCGAATATGAAGAAAAAACCATCTCACCCAATGCTGAGGAAATACACCGTAACGATTGAAGAACAGATCGTTCAGGAGTTTCCCGTGGAGGCTTATGACCTTTCCCATGCGCTGGAAACAGCCGAAGCTGCCTACAAGCAAGGGGAATTGGTGGTACAGCCCTCAGCACCGACTACCCGCCTGATCATGGCGCGACACAATAAGACTGGGAAAACGACTGGGTGGAGAGAATTTTAGCCATTACCACAAGGGAGAGATAAACATGAACTTATGGCATGACAAGTCCTATATTGCGCCTTCAGGCCCGGAATGGGTCGAACGGGGCTACGCTATGTACGATGTTCATTCCGTGCGCTTTCAATTCGTCTATACGGAAGAACAGAAGGAAGCCAACCGCCGTGCGCATACAGTGGCTGATGAAGGCCAAGCCCTGGTCATGGCCGCTGAAGCACGAAATTCTGTCATGAATCCTCTCATGGACGCCATCGCCCAAAATTTCGTCTGCTATCAGTATGAGGATACCGAGCCGGCGCCTTTCGGGAGCTGTCAGTGGGACCTCTTTTTCTGGTGCAATGATTTCAGCAATACGCTCCACGGCTATGGCCTGTCCGGACGGGATTATTCCTACTTTACATTGAGCTTCAACGAAAACCAGACTGTGGAAAAGCGTGCCGAGGTCTGCTGGCGGCTGCTGCAATTTCTGGAACACCGTTTCCGGAAAAACCGCAATCTGGATGTTGCCGTCCAGTACAGCATCTGGTACGACCATGAGAAGATCGAAAAAGATGCTGACCGGATGAAATGTCTGCTGGCAGGCTGCAGCTACACCTATGGCAGTAAGGACGGAAAATTTCTGTTTGATAATGGCATCTTCTGCTTTCGTCCCAAGTATGCTAAGCGGCAGCTCTATCGTGTTTCTGATTCCGAGGTTCTTGCCCTGTGCTGGAAACTTGGCCTGACAGACGATGCTTCTGATGGCGGCCCTCTCGCAGCGGGGAGGCGCAGCGCATGAAGTACAAAGAAGTCTATGCCGCATTGGCAAAGCGCAGGATGGATGTCCCTGGGTTCCGCTTTTCTGATTACAGCGGATGGCGGTCTCCCACGCAGTCTTACATGACACGCCAGCGGCCGCTGTGGATCGTGGCGGAAGATCCTGCGCTGAGCCGCCGCCTCTGGATCACACAGGACGGCAGAGATTTGAGCATCACTGTCGGCAAAATGGACCAGAACGGCGGCAACTGCGGCACGGTGAATCACATATCGTGCCGGAACCGCACGGAGCTGGCCGCCGAACTGCGCCGTCTGTTTGACAGCACAGTGGATGCGGCCTGATGATTGATCAAGGGGTCGGTAAGCAACGCCCCAAAATTGGTTTAGAGTTCAAAGAAAACGGGGGTGTTTTGGACGCCCCTACACACTGCCTTTACCGGCAGGCTTATCACGAGGACCGGCAGGCTGCGCTTTGCGGCCTGCTGGTCTTCGTTCCGGGGGAAATCATGAAACCAATACCATTTAACATGAAAGGATCGGAATATGCCCTGACCATCAAGATTGCCACCTATCCGGAGGGCAATCTCGCCATCAAACTCTATCAGGAAAGCTTCGGCCAGTTGGTATTCTGGGACAGCCTCACGGTCAATCTGGGCGGCCTGTGTCCCAAGGATTGTGGATTTATCAATACCAAGTCCACCGGCAAACGCTTTTATGCCTGGATCAAGCGCAATGGCCTGGGGGAACGCACCGGCCAGGTCCAGCTGGAGGACGGCGTGGAATATGTGGAATACCTCTTCAACGCCAAAAAGCTGAAAAAGCTGGACCCAGACGGCTATACCTACTATGCGCGGCGCTTGAAGGGAGAACTCGGCCGGCGATATGAGCGGCTCTATCAGGCGCTTCGGCGGCTGGCAAACCACATTCCGGATTTCTGCTATACAGATTACAGCGGGTGGCGCAGGCTGCAAAATTGCAATGACGCGCCCCCGCTGCGGATCGAGGCTGAAGATCCAGCACATCACCGGCGCTTTACCTTTGAGCAGCGCGGGATCATGCTGCGAACCACCATCACAGACTGCGGCACCAATATTTCGCGGAGCAGTTTGTATTGCCGCCGGGAAGATATGGCGTCTGACCTGTTGGCTCTATACCAGGACGAATTACCTGTTTATATGCCCTGGTCTGAAGAACGCCGCAGGAAAAGTGACGCAAGACATGACCCGTCCCTTGCTCAAACATTCAAAGAAACAACCGAAGTCCGCCAGAAGGCGGCAAAAAAGAAATCCAGAAGAAGGAGTACTAAAACATGAAGATCAAATTATATCCCAAGGACTTGTTAGAAGCGGCCTGGTGCCAGGACAAAAAGCTGTACGCGGACGGCGACGCCGCAGAGCCGCCCCAATGCCTGCGGTGCGGCGCCCCTCTGGCAGCCCACCTGATGATCAATGCCCTCAGCCGCTATGCGGATGTGCAGATCTGTGAAGCCTGCGGCATGGATGAGGTCCTTCGGGATGCCGCCCATGCTCCTTTGCCCCTCACAGAATGGGATGCAGTGAAGCACGATAGACTTCCGGCGCCCGCACAAGAGCGTGTCTGCTATTTGAAGACCTCCTGCACCTTCGAGGAAGTATTCCAGCACACCGATACGCCGCCCATGCAGCCCACTGGCCGGCCGGTCAGCGAGGTAGTTTACTCCCGCTCGGATTATGACGGCAATCGGTGGTGGACAACCTGGCACGATGGGCCTGGGAAAAAGCCGGCGCCGGAACTGGTGAAGGAGATCGACGAGTTCCAGAACGCCTTGTTCAAGCTGCCGGCCTTCAAGACGCTGGACACTATGCGGCGGTTCTGCAGGTATGCGCAGGCCACCAGCGAGGCGGCAGAGTTCAACCTTTATTCCGAAACCGACCACCTGTATATCTGGATTCGGATGGTTACCCGGTCCCGGGATTACAATGTCTATGTTCACTATTACGATAAGGCGGCTGTTGGAGGTAAGTGATGCGGCTGAAATACTGCGACAAGCATGGTACAGAAATTTTTACTGGAATGCCATCGAGCTATTTCGAGAGAATTATATTTTATATTGCTTGTAAGTTAATTTTTCTGCGCTATAATTAAACTATAACTCGATTGTTTACTCCTATACAGTCATGGTATTCTTATAAATAGATGGAGGACAATATGAAAATTAGTCAGATAGTCAAAGAAAAGCGCAAGCACTTAGGGCTGACGCAAGAAAATATTGCAGAGTATTTGGGCGTTTCAACGCCCGCAGTTAGTAAATGGGAGAACGGAACGACTTATCCAGATATTACACTTCTTCCCGGATTGGCCAGATTGTTAAAGACAGATTTGAATACTCTCATGTCCTTTAACGAAGAAATGTCTGAAGTGGAGATCAACAATGTTGTTACGAAAGTTCAATCTATCATTCAGGAAAATGGGTTTGAACAGGGTTTTCAATTCGCTTTAGATCAAGTTAGGGCATTTCCAACTTGTGAAAATTTAATTTATTCGCTGGGTGTTTTTTTACAACCCTCTTTGGAATTGCAGCCGATAGATCAACAAAATAAGTATCGTGAAGAACTCGCAAAACTGTATTTTAGAATACGCAATAGTGAAAATATTGAAATAAGAAAGGAAGCTATTTCTTACCTGTTTTACCTGTATTGCGAAAAAAGGGAATATGACAAGGCCACCGCTTTGCTAAGCGATTATCCTGCTGATACAAAGTTAATGATGGCACACCTATACCAGCAAAAAAAAGAATATGAACCATCGTGTGTTTTGTTGGAACATCGGATGTTGGAAATTGCGGTTGAATTACAATCCATATTAGTATCTTTGACCCAAATTGCTCTTTCAGAAAAGCGGAGTGCCGATGCCGAAAAATTGGCTTGTATCCAAGAACAGATAGCAAAGCAGTTTGGCATTTTAGAATGTACTGCATACACGGCACAACTCGAATGTGCCGTAAACGAGAAAGATGTGGAACGATGCACCCAAGTACTATCCTTGATCCTTAGTTCTATGGAGGAAAAGTGGAATATCTCATCGTCCGCTCTATATCAACATTTGAATTTATCGGATGAAAACATAGAAAACTTACCTCAGCAGCTCTTGTCATCAATGATTGAGCAGTTGGTAATAGACAATGATACATCTTTCTTAAAAGAAAACCCTGCATTTCATGGCCATCACCCCGAAAGCATCTGTGCGGCTCTTGGGGTTGGAAGCGGCCAT
>CABUDN010000008.1 GCA_902490355.1 uncultured Oscillibacter sp. | reverse complement strand
CGCCGGAGCCCTGGATGGGCTTGGGATAGAGTGCGCCGTGCTCCACCACTACCCAGTACAGCGTACCGGCCTCATTGAGGTTGGCATACAGCCCCACGGAGGTCGACTTGATATCGTTGACAGTGGGGTCGGTATTGAAGACCGGCGGCGTACCGTCCACGGTGGTAAAGCTCAGCTTCTTCACTGCGGAGCTCTGTCCGTTGTCAACATCGGTGAGCCAGAGGTAGACGTCATAGCTCTTGAGCTCCTCCAGGGGCACGGAGTTGACATTGAAGGAATACGTGGTGTTCTTCGTCACATCCAGCACGCCGAAGCCCAGATTGCCGGTGACCGCATTGGCCTTGAAGTCCGAGGCAGTGGGGGCGGCAGCGCCCTTGGGCAGCACCGCGTAGTACAGCCGGCAGGTTTTGGTGGGCATTACCGTCACCTGTCCGGAGGTGCTGGTGATCTTGGAAAGATAGGGATATCCGGAGGCGAAATCCGGCTTGGTGTCGTCGGGTGTAGAGAAGGAAATGACCTTCAGGGGGCTGCGCTGGTCCCGGGCATCCACCAATACAGCGGAGAGATAGTAGGACCCGCCGGCCGTCAGGCCGGAAATGGCGGCTGAGGCCGTCTGGCCGGCCCCCTTGAGACTGGCGCTGCCCTGCTTGATGATCTTGGGGTTGTACGCACCGGGCTGGATCAGGGTATCCGCGTCCACGGATCCATCCGTTACAGCGGTGACGGCCCAGTAGACGGTGCCCTTTTTATTGGCGGCAAACCGTGCCGAGGCACTGGTGGGCGCCAGGTCTGCAATCTTGGGATATCCGGCGCTGAGCCGGGGATCGGCGGAGGACTCCGCCGCCGCCTGGGTATCCATGGTCTCGCCGTTGATGTTGGCGGTGATGCCCGGCCGGATGGTAATCTGGTCCGGCAGCATGGTCACGGTGCTGCCGGCGGCGTTGACATTCAGCGACGCGATATCGCCGCTGCCGGTGATGGCGGCACCGGTATCCAGATTGACGGTCTGCGCCATGGCGCCGGAGGCAATGTTGAGCTTGGAACCGGTGGAGATCTCATCCACGGTGATGGTCTGGGCCTGTCCGGCCGCCAGATTGACGGTGGCCTTGGGCGCGGCGGAAATCACTTCCTTGATGTTGCCGGCCAGGGTCAACGAGAGATTCTCCTCCCGGCCGTCCAGGGTAATGCGGGCCAGGCCGTCGCTGTCGCCGGTGCGGTCGATCAAATAGGCATTGGTGCGCACCAGAGTTTCGGGAATCCGGCCGTCGCCCTCCGCACGCAGGGAGACCATCTGGTTTTTCATATTGTCCAGCACCAGGCGCTGGGCGCTGACGTTGCGCAGAATGATGCTGTCGTCACCGCCCTCGCTGGCGCCGCCGCCGCTGACGACAATGTCCCCCAGCACCGTGACGTTTTCCAGTGTCACATTGCCCAGGTCCACGCCCTCAGAGATGTAGAGATTGCCGCCGATGACCGTATCCCGCAGAGTGACGCCGGAGGCGGTGATGGTCACATTGCCCCAGGTGCTGCCCAGGGAGTAGGTTCCGGCCTCCTGGATGGGATTGCCGATAGCGTTGACGATCAAAATGGCCGCCGCCCCCCGGGTGATGGCGTTTTTGGGGCGGAAGCTGCCGTCGGCGTAGCCGCTGACGAGATGGGCGTCCACTGCGGCGGAGATCAGGCCCCGGCTCCAGTCGCCCAGCTGACGGCTGTCGGTAAAGTCGGTGTTCTCTCCCACTGTGGGCTGAAGCATCAAAATCCGGGCCAGGATCACGGCAGCCTGCTCCCGGGTCACGCTGCTGGCCGGAGAGAATGTGGTGGCCGTGGTGCCGTTGATGTAACCGGTGGTATAGGCGATGCCCACATCCTCGGCATACCAGGCCGAGGCGGGAACATCCCGGAAGGGCGTGGTTCCGGTATGGGAAAAGCCGAATGCCCGGTTGATCATGGTGACGAACTCCGCCCGGGTAATGGTCCGGTCGGGATTCAGATTGCCGTTGATGTCTCCGCGCATCACGCCCCAGGAGACAATCTTATCCAGATACGGCTGCATCGTACTTGATGCCGTGGATGCCGCACCGGCCACGGGGACGGTCAGCGTCAGGCACATCACCGCCGCCAAAAACAGGGCTGCCGCCCTCCGGCACAGGCGGCCGCCCCGGTTTTTCCATCGATTCATGGATTCTCAACACCCTTTCTCTAATGCAGGATTCTCCTGCTCCGTTACTTTGAGCTGGATACTGAACACGGCCTCACGGACCATGCTCTCCTCCTCACGCACCATGCCGACAAAACACCCGGCATAGACGTACTCTCCATCGGATGCCCGCTCGCTGCGCAGGATCCGCATGGGCAGTACCAGCGGCTGCGAGGTCACCGGCACCACCACCTGCACCATCTCGCCCACCTCCAGGCTGCGGGGTGCATAAAAGGCCAGTCCGCCACAGCTCAGGTCCTTGCTGACGATGGGGACCCGGCCCTTCCAGCGGCCGGAGACCGGATAGAGATAGCTGACAAACCGCACCGGAATCCGAAGATTCTTCCGCACGTCTTCTCCCAGACGGCGGACCGGCTCCAGATATACCCGGTTGCCGTCCCGGCGGACGATCCGGCCCTCCAGGCCGGGCACCGATTCCGCACTGCCCACCAGACTGACATGGGTGTGACTCATAACCCGGTCGATATCGCCGTCATCAATGAGCAGACACCACAGCTTCCCGCTGGGGGGCTGCTGGGAAATTCCGTGTGCCACCGCGTTTCCCCGGCTGTCCAGAATCAGATATTGATACGCCATACCCTTCACCTCTCTTTCTTTTCCCCTTGTTCCGCCTGCTGCTTGCGGCGGAATTTCTCCGGATCATTGGGGTCAAATTCCAAAAAGTATAGATAGATCTCCACCACAGCCTGATACAGCTCCTCCGGGATCTCCCGGCCCAGCTGCATCTGGGAGAGCACCGTGGCCAGGGACGTGTCCTCATAAACCGGCACGCCGTTGTCCGTGGCCACCTCCACAATTTTCTCCGCCAGATGGCCCATTCCGGAGGCCACAATCACCGGTGCGCCGTCTCCGGGGCGGTAGCGCAGGGCCGCCGCCCGCTTGGCCGGCTCCCGGCCGGTTCCTTCAGATTTTGACATCGACTCCCCGCTTCCCTTCAAACAAATTGGGAAAGACCTCCGTCAACGCCAGGGGTTTTTCCAGTTTGGACACCCGGACTTCCCGTCCGGAAAACCCATGACGCCGGAGGATCTCCCGCAGATCCGCCTCGATCAGCGCGCTGTGGCTGCAGACCGCGTCCGGTCCGCACACCTGCAGCTCTACCTGCTCTTCCCGGGCCGCCAAAGTCACCTCCAGCATGCCCAAGGATTCCACATCCAGCTTAAACAAAAACTGCACCTTGTCCTGGGCCGTGCCGTCTCCCTTGCGCTCCTTGGCGTTGGGGTCCACCCACAGCTCGGAATAGGCCGCTTTTCCGTCCCACTCCAGCGGGAAAAACAGGTGGTTGACCGGCAGATAAACGCTCTGGTTCACCAGCATGGCCCGGATCACCTCGCTGAAGGCGTCCCGGACATCGGGACCATACGTTCCCTGCAGGGCACGGGCCGCCGTTTGGGTCAGCGCATCGGCGAAGGAGCTGCCGCCGGCCTTGGAAAACTCGTTTTCCCGCAGCAGCTTCAAAATCGCCGCATCATCGAGTTGATTGAGTCCCCCCAGCACGCCGCCGTATCCTTCCATCTGCCGGAACGCCTGGAGCATCTGCTCCTCAGACCCGTTTTCATAGCGGGCCACCTGCAAGATCAGCAAACTCAGCAGTCCCCGCAGCGTCCCCAGATCATGGGTCCGCTCCACATAGCTGCCCAGATAGGGGATCACCTCTCCCTCCAGGAGCTTTACGTTCTCTCCCCGGTCCTGGGCCGCCAGTCCGTTTTCCAGCCGGGCGGTGAGGGCTTCCAGCTGCCCCCGCCAGCTTTTGGGCAGGCAGTCTTCCATCTGGCGCAGCAGGCTCAGCATGCTCTTTCCAATATGCTCCGTGGAGGAAAAATCGCTGTACCGCCGGGCAAACTCCAGCACCGCCGTACGGGCCTGTTCCCCCGGCAGAGTCCCGTAGGCCTGACGCAGCAGGGAGAACAGCGGTCCGGCAAACCGGTTGTTGCCATGCACCTGGTTCATAAAAAAGCGGGAAAAACTCTCCGGGTCCAGCCGGAGCATCTGCAATAATCCGGCAAGTTCCTGGGCAATGCCCGCCTGGAGCCCCGGCGTCTGCACCGTACTGCGCAGCAGCGTCATGGTCCTGCGCAGCACCGCGGGCAGCTCCGGCGCCTCCCGCAGGCTCTGCAAAAACGCCTGCAGGTTGGAATCGTACCGCAGCACGTCCGAGGCAAGGGCGTTGTCCGCTCCCTGCTGGTCATTGCGGGCGTCCACCCGCCCCACCCGGGTGGGATCCGGAACGTTTTTCACCTGCCGGTCCCCGGCCTGAATGGCCGTACCGGCAGTGTGCTGATTGGAAACCTCGTATCCCGGGACACGGTTGGCCGCGCCCAACAGATCCGCCATACTGTTCACCTCTTAAAAGCATGAAGGAGACCGGCCGAAACCGGTCTGTCCGATATTTTGCAAAGATGCTTATTTTTCCGGGAATTCGGCCGATAAAACAATAGAAAGTCGAACACCAAGGAAGGAGCATCCGATTATGAGTTCCGGCAATGACAGCATTCTCGACGCGTTTTTATATGAGACCAATTCCCTGCTTGAGCAGTTGGACAGCATTGTTCTGACCGCCGAGCAGCAGGACAGCTTTTCCCAGGATGACATCAACACCATCTTCCGGATCATGCACACCATCAAAGGCTCTTCCGCCATGATGGAATACAATTCCCTGATGACCATTGCCCACCGGGCGGAGGACCTGTTCTCCATTATTCGGGACAAGACCATGGATGTGGTACCTGAGAGCCTGCGGCCGGAATTGTTCGACCTGCTGTTTCAGGCCATTGATTTTTTCCGCGGAGAATTGGAGCGCATCGAAAACAGCCAACCCCTTACTGAAAATATCGACCTCCTCTTACAAAAAGTTAATAGACTGATCGATCAAATTCAAACCGGCGGACAGGGCGCGGGCGACGCCGCTCCGGCTGCCGGACAGCCGTCCGCCCCGGCCGCCGGGGCCGGTGATCCAGCTTATCCCTTCGGCCTGAAGGTCTTTTTTGATGAAGGCTGCGGCATGGAAAACCTGCGGGCCTACATGCTGCTCAACACCATTCACGAGTTCTGTTCCGAAGCGGACATGACGTATGAACCGCAGGGTGTGGAATCCGATCCCGCCACTGCCGATCAGATCGTGGAATCGGGCTTCCTGCTTCGCTTCCGCAATCAGGCAGACCGGGACAACGCGATTCAGGCCGTCACCGGCAGCGGCGTGGTGCATTCCTATCAGGCCATTGACGAAGCAGCCCCTGCGCCCGGGCCCGCGGAGCCGACTCCCTCTCCGGCTCCCGCCGGCGCAGCGGCCGCTCCCACGCCGCAGCCTGCCTCGGCGGCACCCGCGCCTTCCCAGACGGCGCCTGCCGCCAAGACCGCCCCCGCTGCCAATGCGGCACCCACCGCCCACCACAAGGAAAGTCTCATCAGTGTCAGCCTCCACAAGCTTGACCAGCTGGCGGCCGTGGTGGGAGAAATTGTCATCACCGAATCCATGGTCACCGCGTCCCCGGATCTCAAGGGACTCAAGCTGGACGCCTTCACCAAATCCGCCCGGCAGCTGCGCAAGCTCACCGACGAGCTCCAGGACGTGTCCATGTCGCTGCGCATGGTGCCGGTTTCCGCCACTTTCCAGAAGATGAACCGCATTGTCCGGGACATGTCCAAAAAACTGGGCAAGCAGGCCCACCTCACTCTCATCGGAGAGGACACAGAGGTGGACAAAACCATCGTCGACAGCATCGGCGACCCCATCATGCACATTGTCCGAAACTCCATGGATCACGGCATTGAGGAAAGCGCCGAGGCCCGCATTGCCGCCGGAAAAAATCCGGTGGGTGAGATCGTTCTCTCCGCCCGCCATACCGGCAGCGAGGTCATCATCGAGATCAAGGACGACGGCCAGGGCGTCAACTACGACGCCGTGCTGAACAAGGCCATCCGCAACGGTCTGGCACAGCCGGATGTGGAGTACTCCCACAAGGACATTCTCAACTTCCTGATGGCGCCGGGCTTTTCCACCAACACGGAGGTCACGGAGTACTCCGGCCGCGGCGTGGGCATGGACGTGGTCAAAAAGAACGTGGAAGAAGTCGGCGGCACCGTCTCCATTACCAGTGAGCCGGGCGCCGGCATGACCACCACCCTCAAGATCCCTCTGACCATGGCCATCATGGACGGCATGGAGGTCTCGGTGGGCGGCTCCATCTTCACCATTCCCATCCACAACATCCGCCAGTGCTTCAAGATCTCCCGGGAGGACCTGATCCAAGACGCCTCCGGCGGAGAACTGTTCCGGTGCATGGGCAGCTTTTACCCCGTGATCCGCATGCGGGATCTGTATCACATGGACAGCGGCTGCACAGACATCCAGGACGGCATTCTGATCTGGCTGGATGCGGGCGATCTTTGCTACTGCCTGTTTGTGGACAAGCTGATCGGCGAGCAGAAAGTGGTGGTCAAGCCCCTGCCCGCCTACCTCAGCCGCTTTAATATCAAAGCCAGCGGCATTGCAGGCTGCACCATTCTCGGTGACGGCAACATCAGCATCATTCTGGATGTGGCCAACCTGTACACCGCCGCCCGGTAAAGGAGAGAGATCATGACGGAACAGGACCTTTTATTTCAAACTGAGGACCAGATCCTCCAGGATGCTCCTCAGGAGCCGCAGACGGAGAAGTATCTGCTGTTTTTGTCCGGCGAGCTGCTTTTCGGCGTCTCGGCCGGCGCCGTAGTGGAGATCATCACCAACCACGTCATCACCTGGGTGCCTCTGGTCCCCGACCATGTGCGGGGCGTCATCAACCTGCGGGGCCAGATTCTGCCTATTCTGGATATCCGCCGTCTCCTGGGCCAGGAGGAACAGGAAAATACCTGCATCATCATTCTCCAGGTGGGCGAGGAGCAGCTGGGCATTCTGGTGGACCAGGTGGAAAAGATGGTGGACGTGGACACCGCTTCCATTTTGCCCGCCCCGCCCCGCAGTGCCCAGAAGCTGGTCAGCGGCATGTGCGCCCTGGAGGGCGGACAGACGATGATGGTCTTTGACTGCGGCCGTCTGGCGGAGCACGCCTGATCGCGGAGGCACGTCATGGATCTGATGTTTCACGATCTGACCATCACCGACGCGGATTTTCAGCGTCTGGTCCGGTTTATTCAGGAGCACTACGGCATTGACCTGAGCAAAAAGCGCCAGCTGATTACCAGCCGGCTCTCCCAGTCTCTCAAGAGCCGGGGATATCACGATTTCAAGTCGTTTCTGGAGCATCTGTTCACCACCCAGGACCCACAGGATCTGGAGCTGGTTCTCAACAAGCTCACCACCAACTATACCTACTTTCTCCGGGAGAAGGATCACTTCACGTTCTTCCAGCAAACCGTTCTGCCGGAGCTGGAAAAGCGCCATCAAAAGGACAAGGTCCTGGCCATCTGGAGCGCGGGCTGTTCCAGCGGTGAAGAGCCCTATACCCTCTCCATGTGCCTCAAGGACTATTTTGGTCCGCAGGCCAAACAGTGGGACACCCGGGTTCTGGCCACCGACATCTCCCAGCAGGCCATGTCCAAAGCGCAGGCGGCCGTTTACCAGCCGCCTGCGGATATGCCCGCTGACTGGCTGCGGCGCTATTTCATTCAGGATGTCCCCGGATCGCAGTACACTGTGGCTCCGGCCATCCGCAGCAATGTGATTTTCCGCACGTTCAACCTCATGGATCCCATTCGGTTCCGCCTGAAATTCGATGTGATCTTCTGCCGCAACGTGATGATTTACTTCGATCAAAAGACGCGGGACGGGCTGATTCAGCGGTTTTACAACGCCATGGCCCCCAACGCCTATCTCTTTATCAGCCACTCCGAATCCCTGGGGCAGACACCTCTTTTCCGCATGGTGTCTCCGGCCGTGTACCGCAGGGTATGAGTCGGGCTGCCCAGTTTCAGGAAGGAGCGTTTTTCATTCATGCTTCCCAATCAGCGCAAGATCCGGGTCCTGGTGGTGGATGACTCCGCCGTGGCCCGGGCGTTTCTCATCAAGGGCTTGTCCGCCTATCCCTACATCGAGGTGGTAGGCTACGCCATCAACGCCCTGGACGCCAAAGCGAAAATTCTGCGTCTGCACCCCGATGTCATGACGCTGGACGTGGAGATGCCCGGCACCAACGGCATCGACTTTCTGGCCCAGCTGCTGCCGGAGCATCCCCTGCCGGTGATTCTGGTCTCCAGTCTGAGCCTGCGGGTTTTCGACGCCCTGGCCGCCGGGGCGGTGGACTTCGTCCGCAAGCCCGACGGCACTGAGAGCCGGGAGTCTTTCCTGCGCTCCCTGGCTCAGAAGATTACCGTAGCCTCCTGCGCCAAGGTGGTTCCGCCCCGTCGGACCGGCAATGCCGTGCATGCCCCGGCTTCCGCCTGTCTGCCCCTGGGCCGCACCGGCGGCAGTGCCTTCTCCCAGACCATCATCGGTCTGGGTGCCTCCACCGGCGGAACCGAGGCCACGCTGGAAGTCCTGCGGCGGCTTCCCGCCGACATCCCCGGCATGGTCATCGTGCAGCACATGCCTCCCGGCTTTACCAAGATGTACGCCCAGCGGCTGGATAAGCTGTGCGCCATGGAGGTCCGGGAGGCCGTCAACGGCGATGAGATCCATCCGGGTCTGGCCCTCATCGCCCCGGCGGACCTGCAGGCCCGGGTGGTCCGCATGGGCACCCGCTATACGCTCTCCTGCCAGCCCGGAGACAAAGTCAGCGGCCACCGCCCCTCGGTGGATGTGCTCTTCTCCTCCATGGCCGCATCAGTCAAGTGCCACATGGTGGGCATCATCATGACCGGCATGGGCCGGGACGGCGCCAGCGGCCTTCTGGAGATGCGCAAGGCCGGCGCGTACACCATCGGGCAGGACAAGGACTCCTGCGTGGTATACGGCATGCCCGGCGTGGCCCATGAGATCGGCGCGGTGACCATTCAGGCCTCCTGTGAAAACATTGCCCCGGTCTTGATTCAGCATCTCAAAACCGGCAAATAAACCGCAGCGCCCCGCTTCCGGCTATCCGGAAGCGGGGCGCTGTCTTTTTGAATTCGGCTCTTGTCCAGAGTCCGACCCGGAATTTATGGCTCTCCATCCGGCGGCGCCTGCTCCAGCAGGCGGGCCACCTTCCGGTATGCCTCGCTGTTCTTGAGCGCCGCCACCGCCGGATCGTCCGGCGGATAGTGAGCCAGCACGGCGCGCACCTGTGCAGCCAGATCCTCCAGCTGTCTCTGTGCCTGGGTCTTGGGCTTATGAATCAGCAGGAAGTCCACCAGCTCCCGCATGGCGGGTGCCGCCTCCAGGACGCTCCGCAGGGCGCGGACATATCCCAGCTCATCCCCCTGTTCCAGGCATGCCATCGCCTGTCCGCAGTACCAGCCGCACCGGGTCATGGCGGGCAGATACCCGATTTCCTCGGCGCAAAGCACCTCCGGGGCCCACACATTGGTTTGATACATCTGTGAAAGTGCCAGATACGCACTGCAAAGCTGTTCACCCAGCCGGACATCCTGATCCCAGCCACGGACCCGGAGGGCAGCGGTCACAATCCCCAGCTGCCACACCAGCTCTCCCAGTGTCTGGGGCGCCGGCTGCGCGGTGAGACAGCGGGCTGTAATCCGCACCATTCTCATATCGCCGGAACGAGCCAGTCCCGCTGCGACCAGGGCCAGATCCTCCCGGTTCTGCCGGTAAAATTCCTCCGGCAGGGCAGCGCCCAGTTCCAGGCTATGCAGATACGACTGCGGGAAGATCCACTTCCACTCCCGCACCTGCTTCCACTGCTCGTGCAGCTGCGCCGGATCCTGCGTCATCAGAATCCGGGCCGAACAGCCCGGAGCCCGGTCCCCCATTTCAGCAAAGCAGCCCAGCACCTGATCACCGTGCTTTTCGTAGTGCTCCCGGAACATGGCGGCCAGATCCTCCGCCCAGCTCCGGCACACCTCATATTCCCGGCTCTTCCTAGCCTGAGCCAGATCTGCGGACGCCCGGTCCCACACGGCCTGCAAAAACGCCGTGGCCTGCCGGAGCTGCGGCCAGAATTCCAGCACTTTGAGTACCAATCCGCCCTTTTGCCGGGGGATCATCTCCAGCAGCGACGGGTCCTGCAACAGCGCATCCGCCTCCGCAAAGCGTTCCAGACGGCAAAGGCAGTGAAACCGGACCGTGCGCATCCGCTGCCGGGACGACGGCGAGGCGTACGCATACATGGAGCTCAGCCGGTCCGGATGGCGCAGATCCGCACCGCTGTCCGCGTCGGCAATTCCCGCTTCATAGCCTTCAATATGCACCAATGCCTGGGCATACTGGTCCTTCCGGTAAAGCAGTGACGCCCACAGGTACTCGCCATCCACCCGGTAAAGGGCGGAGTCCGGTATCCGCCGGTGCCATTCCTCCAGACAGCCTGTCAGCGCCTCCTGATCCTCTTCGTCCCAGTAAACCCGGGCACATGTCTGATACACCACCGCGCAGAAGGGATTCTCCCCGGTTTGACGTTCCAACTCCTTCTGGCTGCGCGCCGCCATCCGGCGGCGTTCGGCGGGAGTCTCCGCCGAGTCAATGCAGTGCTTGAGGGTCCGCAGGTTTGTCGGATCCCGGTCCAGTTCCCGGCGCAGCAGCGCCATGTTCCGCTTCTGCTTGGCGGCTACGGCCCCTGGCGTCATCTCCAGATAACCGTCATGGTGCAAAATCACCCGGGGCAGGGCGATGGTCTTGGC
This sequence comes from uncultured Oscillibacter sp., assembly GCA_902490355.1. Classification (GTDB taxonomy): domain Bacteria; phylum Bacillota; class Clostridia; order Oscillospirales; family Oscillospiraceae; genus Oscillibacter. Next base: position 21,822 of record CABUDN010000008.1, on the reverse strand, counting down.
AAAGGGCCGGTCCGTATACCCCAGGTACTCATGGATCGGGGCAAAGTAGCGCAGCTTCCCGTCCCGCATCCGGCCCATCCGGGCGGCAAAGAAGTCGGTGTACTCTTCCAGATCCCGGTCGGCGTAATTGCGCTGAATAACCCGGGCCTCATCATTGCACTTGGCTTCCTCACTGTGCAGGAAGGTCACCAGCTGGGAAATATCCGCATCCAGCCATTCGTCGGCGTCCACTGTGAGATACCAGATTCCGGTGCATCGCTCCAGCACCGCGTTCCGGGCGGCGGCAAAGTCCTGGTTCCAGGGGTAGTCCACCAGGATATCCGCGTACCGCTCCGCCAGAGCGCGGCTGCCGTCGGTGGAGCCGGTGTCCGCAATCACCAGCTGGCAGGGAATCTGGGCACGCAGAGGCTCCAGTGATTTCAGGCACCGCTCCAGACAGCGCATCTCATTTTTGATAATCATGCCAATGGACAACAGAGGCTTGCTCATAAGGAATTCGTCCTTTCTCCCGCCAAAGGCGGGTATTGCAGTGAATCGGCATCCTTGGGCCGATGAGGGCGGCGGTCCGCCCCCGGGACCGCTGCCCTCATCTGTCCAGGGGCAGGAATCGTTTAAGGAAAAGGGGGCGGCCCCACGGGCCGCCCCCTTCCCTTGTGCTTGCGGGATTGCAGTCCCCGGCGTCACAGGGATTACTGCAGCAGCTGCAGAACGCCCTGGGGCACCTGGTTGGCCTGGGCCAGCATGGCCTGGGCGGACTGGATGAGGATGTTGTTCTTCGTGTAGGACATCATCTCTTCCGCAACGTCGGTATCGCGGATGGTGGACTCCGCGTCCTGGATGTTCTCCTGCATGACGGACAGGTTGTTGATGGTGTGATCCAGACGGTTCTGGGTCGCGCCCAGGGTACCACGGACATCGGAGACATAGTTGATGGCGTTCTCAATGGTCTCCAGTGCCGCCTTGGCGCCCTCCTGCGTGCCGATATCCAGGTCCGCAATGCCCAGAGAATCGGTGTGGCAGTCCTTGATTGACACGTTGAGCTGGTTGAAGCTGTCGCTGGTGTCGCCGATCTGCAGGGTCAGGCCGCCCTTGGTCTCGGAACCGGAAGCCGCGATGTTGATGGTGGTCTTGGTGGTGCCGTCAATGGAGGCGTCCACACCGTAGTCCTTGAGCTGCTGGGCAATGGAAGCCACATCGTCATCGTTCAGAGTGCCGGTGCTCTTGTCCAGGTAGATGGCCTTGTTGCCGTCCTGGGCCTTCTGGCCGCGGGTCACCACCTCATAGGTCTGGCCGTCCACGGAGAAGGTCAGCTTGTCGGTGACGTTCTTGCTGCCAAAGGCCAGGCCGTACACATTGTCCTTGCCGGCGGTAGCAGCACCGACGGAGGTTGTCACCGTGCCGCCCGCGCTGTCCTTCACCGTGAAGCCGAAGACCTGGGTCTCGTTGGCGCCCACGTCGTTTGCCTTGATGGTCACCTTGCCGGAAGAAGCGCTGACGGTGTAGCCGTCGCCGAAGACGCTCTGCAGGGCGGTGGCGGCAGCGGAAGCCATGTCGGCAGCGGTCTCCTTGCCGGCGAAGGTCACGGTAGCAGTCTGTGCCTTGCCGTCCTTATCCAGGTACTTGACCTCCATGGAAACCGTAGAACCGTCGGTCACGGTGCCGGTGAAGGTCAGATCCTGGGTGAAGGCCGCGCCGCCGGCAGCCGTCACCGCGGCGCCGTCCAGACCCGTGACGGAAGTAGCGCCCTCGGCAGCGGTCATGGAGCCATCCAGCAGCTGAATGCCGTTGAAGTTGGAAGAATCGGCAATCCGGTTGATTTCGTCCTTGAGCTGGGTGACTTCCTTCTGCAGCTGGGCACGGTCGGTCTCGTTCTCATAGGTACCGTTGGCGGACTGCTCAGCCAGGGAGTACATGCGGTTGAGCATGTCGTGAACCTCGGTCAGAGCACCCTCAGCGGTCTGCACCAGGGAGATGCCGTCCTTGGCGTTGCTCTGAGCGCCTTCCAGGCCGGTGATCTGAGCACGCATCTTCTCGCTGATGGCAAGGCCTGCGGCGTCATCGCCGGCGCGGTTGATCTTATAGCCGGAAGAGAGCTTCTCCAGGTTCTTGGACAGGGCAGAGGTGTTGTTGGAATAGTTGCGGTAGGCGTTCATCGCCATGATGTTGTTTTGAATGCGCATGGAAAATTCCTCCTTGAAAAGCTGGTCGGGGCAAGTTCCTTCTCGCCCGTCGAATCGATGGATCCGCCCATACCCGCAGGCCTTTACGGGACGGCCGGATCGGCGGTGAACCGGCGGGGCCGCGGCCCAACCGTTTCATAGCTTATGTCGGCCGGCTTTGTGCCAAAAATAAGTCCCTGCCTGAAATTTTCCGTGAAAAAATTCCCCGGAGGGGACAGCGCGCCGCTGCGCCGCCCTCTCCGGGGAACTGTGTTTACCTGGCGTGCCGGGGGGATTCCATAACAGTTTTGCAGGCCTGAATGACCTGGGCAATCACCGCGGCGTCGAACTTGGCCTGGTACAAACTCATCATCGGCCGGACGGCAGAGGCGGGCAGCACCACATACTTGGCCGGCAGGCGGCTCAGGGCCAGGGCCCGCACATCCGCCAGACACCTGGGGCAGCTGCAAAGGCCGAACAGGCGCACATACTTCTCCAGCCGCTCCTCCACCAGAATTTCCATCACATTGAGATACCGGGATCCATCCGGCAGCATCTGTCCCGGCAAAGTCTCCTCGGGCGCAGCAGCGGCCGGCGGGGATGCCGGCGCAGGCGCTTGCGCAGCGGCGGACACGGAACCCGGTGCCTCCGGCGGAGCAGATTCCGGCGCCGGGGCAGGAATTTGTTCAGGTACCGCAGCCGGCTCCTCTGCCGGGTCAGTCGGGCTCTCCTCCGCCGGGACCGGCGTTTCTTCCGATGCCGGGACATCCGCCGGGAGTTCCTTCGCCGACTCTTCCGGAACATCGGCAGATTCTTCCGGCGGCTGCGCCGCGAGATCCGCCGGAACGGCCGGAGGCTCCTGCTCCGCCTGCCGGGCCAGCTCTTCTTCCAAGGAGTCGGTCAGCGCCTGGCGGATCGTCTCCGAAAGAGCCTCATTGTGCAGCCGGGCCACCTCCAGAATGGGCGGGGCCATATGCCGCGATGCCGGAACCGCCTGCACCGGCGGAACCGGCTCCGGCGCAGACTCCGGAGCCGTCTGCGCCGAAGTCCTGGAAACAGCCTTTTTGGCAGAGGGTTTCCGCTTGCGTGCCGGGGCGGGGGCAGTCTCTTCCTCCGTCGGATGCGGTGCCGGAGCGTCAGGCTCCCGGTCCCCGCCTGTGCCCGCCAGCAGACTCAGCACGTGATCGGTCTTGCTGGTGCGGCTGGACTTTCTCGTCGCCATTACTCCGCGCCTCCCGTCCGGCCGGTACCGGGAAAGCGGCTGCCGGCAATCTCATCACAAAGGGCCTCAAAATCCCGGGCCGGGTTGGACCGGGGCGCATAGTCCACCACGCTCACCCCATGGGCCGGAGCCTCCGCCGCGGCAACGCTGCCCCGGATTTTCGCATCAAAGACCCGGGTCTCCAGCTGAGCGGCGATCTGCCCGGCCATCTCCAGTACCTCCCGGTTGAGATTGAACCGGGCACTGTACCGGTTGAGCAGAATGCCCAGCACCTGCAGGCGGGGATTGTAGTAGCTGCGCACGCTCTCAATGGTCTCCTTGATCTGGGCAACCCCCAGGAGGCTGAGTACCTCCGGCGCCATGGGAATTATCAGGCTGTCCGCCGCCACATAGGCGTTGACCGTCAGCAGGTTCAGAGCCGGCGGGGTGTCCACAATGATGTAGTCGTACCGCTCCTCCAGATGGGCCAGGGCAGTCTTGAGCAGATACTCCCGCCCCGGACGGTTGAATTCCAGCTCCGCTCCGGAGAGCAGGATGTTGGAGGCCAGCACGTCGCATGTTTCACTCTTGGTAATAGCCTCCTCCGGTTCCGCTGCGCCGCGGAACACATCGTAAATCGTGGTGCACTGTTCGATGTCCAGTCCCAGACTGAACCCCAGGCTGCCCTGGGGGTCCAGGTCCACGCCCAGCACCCGGGCGCCCCGGCGGGCCAGGGAGGACAGCAGTGCCGCCGCAGTGGTGGTTTTCCCCACGCCTCCCTTCTGATTGGTAATGGCGATGATGGATGTGGGCATATGGGTGCCTTCCTTTCTGTCCGCCGGGCCGGGCCGAAGAAAAAAGCCGAAAATCCCAAAGACCCTCTTATTTTTTTGCCATGGCGGACGATATATGATTGAAGAGTATTTTAGATCAGATTACACGCAATTGTAACCAAAACATGTATCTTTGTCAATGAACCGCGTTTGCGGCACGGACAACTTTCCAGAAAGGAAGTGGCATCCTATGGCATCCATCACCAGCCTGTCCAGTTCGAGTTCCTCATCCAGCATCTACGGCAACCGTACCTACAACATCATCTCGGGCCTTGCCAGCGGGTTGGATACCGAAGAGCTGATTTCCGGCGTGGTACAGAGCTACCAGCAGAAAATTCAGTCCCTCCAGCAAAAAAACACCAAGCTGCAGTGGCAGCAGGAGAGCATCCAGAGCATCTCCGACAAGCTGGTGGAGTTTGACCGGAACTACTCCTCCTATGTCTACTCCGACACCAACCTGATGAGTCCCACCTTCTTCACCAATGCCGTCGTCACCACCACCAACGGCACCCACGCTGCATTGGTCAGCGCCTCCGGCAAAACCAGCACCAACGTGGTGATCAACGCCGTCAAGGCCCTGGCCACCGCCACCCGCTATACCACCTCCGCCGACCATCTCAGCGGTGCTTCCGACGGAAAAGTCACGGCTGAAACGGACATCAAAAATCTGACCGACAACGTGGATCTGAGCAAGTTTGCCGGCTCCATGACCCTCAACTACGGGGACCGCACCATCTCCATTGACTTCGGCGAGCGGGAGCTGTTCCAGAAGGAAGACGGCAGTTTCGACGCCGAGGCCTTCCAGAGCGCCATTGTGGAAAAGCTCAAGGATCAGCAGATTTCCACCAGCTCCGGCTCCGTGGTCAGTGCCGACAAACTGATCGGCGTGAGCATTGACGACGGCAACCGGGTCTCGTTTTACGACAAATCCGGCGCAGGCAACCAGGTTTCCCTGGCCGGAGTCTCCGGCAGTCTCAAGGACATGATCTTCAATCCGGATGATGTGATCGAAGCCGATTCCGGCACTTTCAAGCTGAATCTGGACAACGGCATTGTGGAGCAAAAGCCCACGGCCGAATACCTCTCCGGCAAAACCCTCACGGTTACCCTGGACGGCAAGAGCCAGACCATCACCCTGCCGGAGATCAAGCCGGTCGCCGGCGATGATTCCAGCGGCACCAAGACCGCCGAGGCCTTTGCCGCCGCGCTGAACTCCCAGCTGGAAAAGGCCTTCGGCAGCGGCCGGGTAAGCGCGAGCCTGGAGGGCGGAGCCCTGTCCTTCCAGACCAGCGAAGGCTCTACCCTGGCCGTCACCGCCTCCAGCGAGGATGTGGGCGATGTATTGGGCATTGGCTCCGGCCTGACGACGTACCTGGACACAACCAAAACTCTGGGGCAAATCAAGGGCATCGACTGGTCCAAGCTCACCGGCACGCCGGTCAAGGGCACTGGAAAGATCACTCAAAAAACCGATGACAACGGCGATCCCATGGAGGACAGCGACGGCAATCCGCTCTATGTCGATGCCGACGGCAACGATGTGGATGCCCAGGGCAACCGCCTGGACGAAGACGGCAACATTCTCTATCAGTACGACCTGGAAATCAACGGCGTCAAGATCGGTTCCTACACCAAGGATACCGAGCTCAACACCATTATCAACAACATCAACTCCAACACCCAGGCCGGCGTCAACGTCAGCTACTCCAAGACCACCGGTCAGTTCGTCTTCACCGCCAAGGATACCGGCACCGGCGGTCACGTGGAAATTGCTCCCGGCGGACTGGCCGCTCAGCTATTCGGCACCACTCTGGATGAAAACGGCGCCCTGCGGACCGATTTGGCAGACGCCTATTCCAAGGGACAGGACGCCGTCATTGACGTATCCGTCAACGGCCAGGACATGACGCTCACCCGTTCTTCCAACACCTTTGATCTCGACGGCATGTCCATCACGGTCAGCGGCACCTTTACGGCCGACACTGACGCGGACAAAGTCACCTTCACCAGCAAAACCGATACGGATACCATCGTCGATGCGGTGAAAAAGATGGTGGAGGACCTCAACGCCATCATCAAGGAAGTCAAAAGCGCGTATTCCGACATGCCCCTCCAGCAGTCTGACGGTTCTTCCTATGAACCGCTGACCGACGAGGACATGGCCGACATGAGCGATTCCGCCATTGAGGCTTATGAGGAAAAGGCCAAAACCGGTATTTTGTTTATGGACAGCGATCTGTCCTCCCTCTACAACGACCTGCGCAATGCCATCACCTCCAGCGGAGCCGATGGCGTGACCCTGCGCTCGATCGGCATTGAGACCTCCTACTCCGACGGTCTGACCACGCTCACCCTCAACGAACAGACTCTGCGGGAGGCCCTGGAAAGTGACCCGGATAAGGTCCAGGAGGCCTTCACCAAGAGTAAGGAAAACGGCGCCGCCACCGACGGCCTGATGGCGACCCTCAAATCGGTCACAGACCGGTACGCCGCCACCACCGGAGACGTCAAGGGCATTCTCATTGAGAAGGCCGGCTCCCAGTATTCCCCCACTGCCGCTCTGGACAATACCCTGCTCAACCAGATGAAGGACGTGGAAGAGGAGATCTCCAAGTGGCAGGACAAAATGTCCGATAAAGTCGATTATTATACCAATAAATTCACCCAGCTGGAGGTCCTCATCAACGAGATGAACTCCCAGAGTTCCGCCCTGTCCGGCCTGTTGGGCAGCTGACGCGGGTGTGTTGGAGAAAGGAACCTGACACATGGATATGAGAGGCTATCAGCACTACCGGGAGGATACGGTCAACACCATGACCCAAGGTGAGCTGCTGCTGCTTTTATATGATGAGCTGGTCAAGCGCCTGACACAGGCGGAGCTGACACTGACCAAGGAGGACTATCCGGCATTTGATGCCGCGGTAGACCGTTCCCTGGCCATCATCCGGTACCTGGATGACACCCTGGACCGCCGCTACGACATCAGCACATCCCTCAGCCGTTTGTATGAATACTTCTGCTACGAGCTCAGCCGGGTCAAGGCCGGACGCAACCAGACGGAGCTGCAGCGGGTCAAGCGCATGGTCAGCGAGCTGCGGAGCAGCTTCCGGGACGCAGAAAAGCGCTGTACCGACCGATAGGAGGTTCCCGCATGCTCACGGATCAAGATTTTTCCCGGGCCATGGACACAGAACGGGCGATGTACCGGGCCCTGTCGGAGCTGGAGGAACTGACGCAGGAGCTGGCACAGGCCGCAGACCGGGGCGACAAAGTCAGTGTTCAGATGTCCCTGGCCATGCGGCGGGACCCCCTGGAGCAGGTGGCGCGGCATCAGGCTGCTTTGCGCCGCCAATACACTGCACTTGCGCCCGCGGATGCCCGGCTGCTGCGGGCACTGCTGGAGGATCCCTCCCCGCCCGCCGTCTCCGGCGCAGAGGCGCTGGTCCGCCAGGCGGCCCGAAACCGTGCGCTTCTTGCCCGTATCGTAGCGGCGGACCGGGCGCTCAATCAAAAGGTTGCCGGCCGTTCTTCTTTTTACGCCAAGCGGTCCTGATTCCCCCGCTCCGGGCAGAAAATGCCCCCTGCCGGCGCACCGGCAGGGGGCATTGAGCGGACGATTCACGGCATTCCCAGGGCAGAAAACCGCCACAGGGGCGCACCGTTGGAACGGCTGGCGGAAAGCTCGTCCAAAATCAGCTGGGGATCCCAGCCAACCAGGCTGCGTTCCCGGCTGTTGGGGTCCGCCACCAGCACCTTCCCCTCCAGCGTGACTCCACGCAGCAAAATGAAATGCCCGCCATCCGTAAAATGCCCCTTTCCCATCAGGGCAACAAACAGATTGCCGGAAACCAGCTGCTGTGTCAGCTCTTCCGCCGACAGATCCGGACAGGATACCGCCTCAAGTCCGTACCGGCCGGCCATTCCCTCCACAATGGAGAGATAGGAACCGCTTCCCGGTGCACAGTATCCCGCCTCATCGGCCTCCCGGGCCGCCTGAGCCGGGTCCAGCGTCTCTTCCTTCAGAGAGGAAATCAGCATGGCCATGGATGTGGGGCCGCACCCGTAGCCCCGGATCTCATCCGGTCCGTAGGCTGCATCGGCCCAGGGGGCCTCTCCCTGGTTGAAGTACACCACGTCCACCACGCCTCCGGTGAGAACCTCCTGTCCATTCCGGACGGCAAACTCCGTCACTGCGGGATCTTCAGCAGCCGGAAGGTCCTGCTCCGCAGGCTCGCTGGCCTTCTGGTCCACCAGAAGCTCTTCCTCTTGGCTGTGCAAAGCCCCGGCCAGAGATTCCGTAAGCCGGGCGCCGCCGCTGGCCGCTCTTTGCACCAGTGCTGTTACCGGCGCAGTGACCCGTGCAAACAGCTCCGGCGCGGCAAACCGGCATACTGCCAATTCCATTCCGCCAATGCAGATCAGCGCCAGCAGCGTGATCCCCAAGGCTTTCCGGAACCGGTGATGGTTTCCGGAATTCGCCATCCGACTCACCTCCTCCATGCAGACGATGAGTCGATTATAGCAAAAGTTCTCACATTTGTACACCAACCGTATGTCAAAAGGAGACCCCTATGCCGCAGTTGTGTCTGAACCATGTAGACAAAGATTATCTGTTGGAGCCGGATAAGCAGGTGCTTCATGCCGTGCAGGATCTCAACCTGTCCATTGAGCGGGGAGAGTTCGTCTTTATCACCGGCAGCAGCGGCGCCGGAAAATCCACATTGCTGCAGCTGCTCTCCTGCAATCTCCAGCCCACCCGGGGCAGCGTGTATTATAACGGCGTCAACATGACCGCCCTCTCTCCCCGCCGGCAAAACCGGGTGCGCCTGGCATACGGATACGTTCCCCAGCTCACTTCTCTGGTCCGCAAGCGGACGGTGGGAGAAAATCTCCTGCCGGTGGCGGCACTGGGCCCCGGGGGGAACGCCCAGGCTCCGGCCCGGCTGCGCAAGGCACTGGGCCTTGTGGGCATGAGCGATGTGCTGGACTGTTATCCGGCGGAGCTGTCCATGGGGCAGTGCCGCCGGGTGGAGCTGGCCAGAGCCATTGTCAACAACCCGGAGATCCTCTTTCTGGACGAGCTGACCGCCAATCTGGATGAGGACACCGCCTGGGATCTGTTTTTGTTCCTGGAAGAACTCAATCTCCGGGGTACCACGGTGATCATGGCCAGCCACGCCAAGCGGTTTATCAACCTGATGCGCCGGCGGGTTGTCACCCTGGTGGACGGCCGCATTCTCGGCGATGTCCCGCGGGGGCGCTACGGCGATCTGGTATGAATGCCGCTTCACCATTTGGAGAAATCCCGGCCCACCTCAGGCAGGCCGTGTAAATAAAGTTACGATCACTTTTGGGAGGATTAACCATGAAAAACAAAAAGGTAGCAACCAAAATGCTCTTGACCTTTGGTGTCACTCTGGTGCTGGCACTGGCCATGATCGGCGTTTCCATGCGGACCATTCTCAGCATCCGCGCCAGCTACGGCGATATTTTGTCCAACCAGGTCGCCGCCACCCAGGCTGTTCAGGAAAGCGAAATGGAGGTCAACTCCATCGCCCGTCAGCTGCGGGACATGGCCCTGTTCGGCTATGACAGCTCCACCGTGGACTCCATCCAGACATCTGTCAACACCATCAACACGGCGCTCAACACCATCAGCACCCTGGCCGCCGGAACCGACGGCACTGCACAGCAGTACATCCAGGAGGTCCAGGCCTGGGAAGCGGTGTTTACCGACATCGATGAAGCCCTTCAGGCCGGAGATTCCGCCCAGGTCAACCGTCTGATCCAAAACGAGTGCACCCCCAAGCTCAACCAGGCAGTCAGCACCGGCCACACCCTCATCGCCCAGCTCACCGCGCAGAGCAACGATCAGGTGGATCAGGTGCGCAGCTCCAGCACCCGGGACATGATTATCCTGGGCGTGCTGGTAGCCATTATCATCATCGGCGGCATTGCGCTGAACCTGTACATGGTGCGCAGCATTGTCGCTCCCCTGCGGGAGGCCGAAGAGGCTGTGGTGGCCTTCAGCAAGGGCGACCTGTCCCATCCCCTGCACTATCAGTCTCAAGATGAAATCGGCGGCATCTGCGACGCCGTGCGCACTTCCCAGAGTATTCTGCACAATACCATTGAGGATATCGTCTCCATCACCAAGCGCCTGGCCGGCGGCGACCTGTCCGGCTCCGTGACGCAGGAGTATCCCGGCGAACTGGCCCCCATCAAGGAAAACATTGAATTCCTGCTGGTCCATCTCAATGATACCATGGGCAGCATCCTCCAGGCCGCCGACCAGGTGGCTGCCGGTGCCGATCAGGTTTCCACCGGTGCCCAGGCCCTGGCCCAGGGCTCCACGGAGCAGGCCAGCGCAGTTGAGGAGCTCTCGGCCACCATCAATGATCTGGACAATTCTGCCCAGGCCAACCGGCAGACCGCCCAGACCGCCAAGGAGAAAGCGGATCAGGCCGCCGATCAGGTCCGCATCAGCAATGAGCGGATGCAGGAGATGCGCCGGGCCATGAGCGAGATTCTGGAGGGTCAGAAGGACATCAGCAAGATCATCGAGACCATCGAGAACATCGCCTTCCAGACCAACATTCTGGCACTCAACGCCGCCGTGGAAGCCGCCCGGGCCGGAAACGCCGGCAAGGGCTTTGCCGTGGTGGCGGACGAGGTCCGCAACCTGGCTTCCAAGTCCGACCACGCCGCCAAGCAGACCAAGAAGCTCATTGAATCCTCCATGAGCGCCGTGGAGCGCGGCGGAGAGCTGGCGGAAGACGTGGACGCCAACATGCAAAAGACCGTGGAGTGCGCCGGCGCAGCCATCGAGTATATGGACAAGCTGGCGGAGAACACCATCTCCGAGGCGGAGGCCATTGCCCAGCTGACCACCGGTGTGGATCAGATCTCCGCCGTGGTCCAGACCAACTCCGCCACCAGCGAGGAATCCGCCGCTGCCAGCGAGGAGCTGTCTTCTCAGGCCGTGATGATGAAGCAGATGGTGCAGAACTTCCACCTGCGCAGCTTCAGCGGCATGTCCGGCACCGACACGGATCTGGACGCTGCGGCACCTGCGCCTCTGCCCGCTGCCTCCGCACAGGACGACAACCGCTTCAGCAAATATTGATTCTCAAACGGCGCACGCCCGGAGTTTTCCCGGGCGTGCGTCTGTCAGAAAGGAGCACACCGGCCTATGGCTGAACATAACACCGCCGCCCCTCTTCCCAGCCAGGGGCAGGATCTGATCTATGCGCTGGACATCGGCACCCGCAGCATCATCGGCCTGCTGGCCACCCGGGCGGGGGACCGGATGTGCGTACAGGCCATGGCCACCCGCCTGCACACCCGGCGGGTTATGGTGGACGGCCAGATTGAGGACATCGCTCAGGTTGCCGACGCCGTCCGGGAGGTCACAGCCCGCCTGGAGGCGGAGGCCGGATGCCGCCTGCACAGGGCCTGCGTAGCTGCCGCCGGGCGGGCCCTGCGCACCGAGCGGGGCCAGAGTACCCTGACACAGCCCGCACCGGAACCGGTGGATGCCAAACGGATCGCCCAGTTGGAGGCCGCAGCCGTGGCCGACGCGGAGCACAAGCTCCACGGCAGTGAGGAGGATTCCCAGCGAATGCTGCTGGTAGGCTATACCGCCACCCGCTACCAATTAGACGGCTATCCGCTTGCCAACCTCCTGGACCACACCGGCACGACCCTGGCTGCGGACGTGGTGGCCACCTTTCTCCCCGGCGGTGTCATCGACAGTTTGTACGCCGTCATGCGCCAGGCGGGCCTGGATGTGCAAAGCCTGACCCTGGAACCCATTGCGGCGCTCAACGCCGCCATCCCCGCCCAGCTGCGGCTTTTGAATCTGTGTCTGGTGGATATCGGCGCCGGGACGTCCGACATTGCCGTCTGCCGGGACGGCGGCGTCGTGGGCTACACCATGGCCACCGTGGCGGGGGACGAGATCACCGAGGCTCTGATGCGGGCGTATCTGGTGGACTTTGAGACCGCGGAGCGGATCAAAACCGGCTTGTCCGAAGGCGGCAGTCTGGAATTTACCGACGTACTGGGTCTCCCCCACACCCAAACTGCCCGGGAAATTGCCGACGTTCTCTCCCCCGCAGTGGATGCCTTGTCCAAGGAGATCGCCCGGCAGGTGCTGGAAGTCAACGGTACCCCGCCCTCCGCGCTCTTTCTGGCAGGCGGCGGCAGCAAACTGCCCGGATTGCAGGAGCGGGTGGCCCAGGCTCTGGAGATGGATCCCAAACGGGTGGCCGTGGCGGGAAACCACTTTGCCAACACCGTCTATTCCGACACTCTGGACCTAAATGATCCGGCCTACACCACCCCTCTGGGCATTGCGGCCTCGGCAGGCCTGGGCCTGATCAGCGACAGCTGCCAGGTCCTTCTCAACGGTGCCCCCGCCAAACTCTTCCGCAGCGGCAGCCTGACCGCCATGGAGCTTTTGATGATGAACGGCTATACTTATTCCGATCTGCTGGGCCGCAGCGGAAAACCGCTGTCCGTCAAGGTGGACGGCAAGCCCCGGGTCTTCCACGGGGAACCCGCCCAGCCCGCCCGTCTGCGGATCAACGGTGCCGATGCCGCTCCCACCACGGTGGTGCATGCCGGAGACCATGTGGATTTCACCCCGGCTGTCCCCGGGGCCGACTGCCGCATGTGCGCCGGAGAGCTGGCCCAGCTGCTCCACACCCCCTCCCTCACCATCAACGGCGCCGCCGCCCATCCGGAAGATCCCGTCCCGGCAGGAGCGGTGATCGTAAAAACCGGACAGCAGCGGGCCGTCCCGGCCGCCGCTCCTGCCGCCTGGACGGGCACCCTCAACGGTGCCCCGCTGTCTCTGCCTCCCAAACCGGACGGAGCCCCCTACTATCTCATGGACCTTCTGGAACGCTCCGGCATTGATTTTGACCATGTGGAGCGCCCGGTGGCTCTGCGATGCAACGGACACGCCTGCACATTCCAGCAGGCTCTGCAAAATGGCGACCGTGTGGAAATCACCTGTGAAGAAACGATGGAGAACCCATGACCATGAACAAGCGTTATCTCATTGCCCTATTCCTGTGCGCGGCATGTACACTCTCCGGCTGCGGCGGAGAACAGCCCCCGGACACATACAGCGCCGCGGAAGACTCTCTTCCCTCTCTGACGGCCCTGGTCTCCCCGGCAGGAGACCTGCAATGCACGCAGCAAACGGAGGACGGTGCCGTCTCCTACCGCTACACCGGTCTGGACGACACCGTTCAGGCCGTGACAGACTACCGGCAGGCCCTGGAAACGGATTACGCGTGCGTCCCGCTGTCCGCCCAGGGGCAGCGGCTGCCGGAGGATGAAGCGCTTTCCGACGAGGGCGAACTGATTCTGGCCCGGGAGAGCGACACCGGCAACGGACTTTTCCAGCTGGATGTCACCTGGGACCAGGACTCCTGCACCGTCTCCCCCTCCTATGATGCAAGCGGAACACTGCCGGAAGCCGACACCTCCATGACCAACGCGGAAGCTGTGGATTATTTCTCCGCCCTGCCGCCGGCCTCGCTGGGACTCTCCGGCGACACCATGGCCGCCTACAGTGTTTTTTGCGAGGACGGCCAGGTATTGCTGGACGGGGTCCCCTGTCTTTGCCTCAATATCTATCAATCCGGCCGCTACCAGGCCTCCTACCTGTTCTCCCCCGCAGACCGGCAGATCTACCGGCTGGACCGGACCACGGAACAGGTCACACCGCTGACGCCCTGACCGGGTGCGGCAAAGCGCAGTTCTCAAGTCCCTTTTCCAGCGCCGGTGCGTGAAAAGGGACTTTTCTTTTTGACTATAAGCGGGTACAATAGCAAAAGAATGCATTTGAGGAGGCGGAACATGGCCATCAGGAAAGTGTGCGTCGCTATGAGCGGCGGCGTGGACAGTGCCGGAGCGGCGCTGCTGCTGCGCCAGCAGGGATATGAGGTATTCGGCGTCACGCTGCGCCTGCGCAGCGCCGGAGCGTCGGATCCGCAGGAGCAAGACATTGCCGACGCCCGCAGCGTAGCCGATACCCTGGGTATCTCCCACACGGTTTTGGATCTGCGGGAGCTGTTCCAGCGGGAGGTCATGGACCATTTCGTCAGCGAATATGTAGCCGGACGCACCCCCAATCCCTGTGTGGACTGCAACCGCTGCATCAAGTTCGGTGCCCTGCTGGACTGGGCCCTGGACCACGGTGCCGATGCCCTGGCCACCGGCCATTATGCCCGGGTGGGACGGGACGAAGCATCCGGGCGGCATCTGCTGCTGCGGGGAACCGACCGGCGGAAGGACCAGAGCTACGTGCTCTATCAGCTGACCCAGCATCAGCTATCCCACCTGCTGCTGCCGGTGGGAAGCTGCGAAAAGCCCCAGCTGCGGGCCATGGCGGAGCAGGCGGGACTGCGCAATGCCCACCGGGCAGACAGTCAGGATATCTGCTTCATTCCCGACGGGGACTATGTGGCGTTTCTGCGCAGCTACGGCGGCGTAGCTTCCGTCCCCGGAGACTTTGTGGATCTGGAGGGCCGGGTACTGGGCCGTCATCAGGGGCTGGAGTGCTACACCACCGGCCAGCGCAAGGGCCTGGGCGTCAGTGCCGGTGTGCCGGTGTACGTGGTGCGCAAGGATCTGGAGACCGGCACCGTGGTTCTGGGACCCAACAGCGCCCTTTACACCCGGGAACTGACCGCTGACCGGGTAAACCTCATCTCCGTGGACCATCTGGAAGGTCCGCTGCAGGTTACCGCCAAAACCCGCTACACCCAGCAGGAGGCGGAAGCCACGGTGGAGCCGCTGCCTGACGGCCGGATCCGCGTCACCTTCCAGGAACCCCAGCGGGCCGTCACGGCCGGGCAGGCCGTGGTGCTTTATCAGGGAGATGCCGTGCTGGGCGGCGGCACCATCTGTTCGTGAGCAGACGCAAAAAAACGGCAGGGCGCAACGCCTTGCCGCTTTCTGCTGGGGTCTGAACTGGTATGAGGCCGCCGGCCTCTTATGATTCATCGGTCGCTGATCAGCCAACCGTCATCAAAAATCAGATCATCCACATCTCCAAACATGCCATGGGGTCTCACAGTATATCCTCCTTTGCGTTTCGGTTCCCTTCCAGTATATGCGTCCAGACGGGGAAAATTGCACGAAAGCATGCACCGCGGAAAAATTTTTACTTTTTTGAAAGTTTTTTATTTTTAGCCCTTGACATCCGCTACTATGATGTGGTATTCTAATCATTGCCGAACAGCTGCCGGTGTGGTGGAATTGGTAGACACAGGGGACTTAAAATCCCCCGGTAGCGATACTGTACCGGTTCGAGTCCGGTCACCGGCACCAAGTTCATATCGCGGAGTAGAGCAGTTGGTAGCTCGTCGGGCTCATAACCCGGAGGTCGCAGGTTCGAGTCCTGTCTCCGCAACCAGAAAAAGACAGCTGTCCATTTGGACAGCTGTCTTTTTAGTTATCCAAAGGAATTTTCACTGGAAGCACACACCGCTCCGGCAGCGGGTTACTTGCCGAACACCTCCCGCGCCTGGCGCATGTGCTCCATCACCTGCACGCCGAAGGGACAGCGCTGCTCACAGCTTCCGCAGGAAATACACGCGCCGGCGGGATGCTCCAGCAAAGCATAGTGTTCCCGCACCGTCTCCGGCAGTGTTCCCTGTGCTTTGGCCAAATTGAGGAATTTCAGCACGGAAGCTACATCAATTCCAACCGGACAGGGCGCGCAGTGTCCGCAGTACATACAGTGGCCTCTCCAGCTGATGCGTGGGAATTGCGCAAATGCCGCCGCATAGTCCGTCTCCTCCGGGGATGCCGTTTCATAAGCGATGCTGCTGCGCAGCTCTTCCGGTGTTCTCGCTCCGGAGACCACACAGGCAACCCCGGGACGTGTGAGGGCGTAGTGTATGCACTGATACAAGCTCAGAGCCTTTCCGGCCGGGGAAAGCTGTTCATTCAAAAGATCTCCGCCGCCGAAGGCCTTCATGACCGTAATGCCCACACCCAGCCGCTGGCAGGTCTCATACAGTTCCTGCCGCTCCGGCGCCATGTTGACCAATGGGGCCTCGTAGTTTTTCAAAGCCCGCATTTCCTCCATATCCTCATTTGCCGGCTGCAGGTCATAGCAGGGATTGACGCTGAACATCAAAACATCAATGTACCCGCTGTTGACCGCAGCCAGAGCCGCCTCCGGATTGTGGCTGGACAATCCGATATGATGGATCTTTCCTTCCCGGAGCAGCTGCCTGGCATACTCCAGAACGGGGCCGGTGCGAATCGACTCCCAGTCCGCCAGGGAATCCACGTAGTGGATCATCCCGATCTCGGCATAGTCCGTGCGCAGCGCCTTCAGCTGGCTTTCAAAGCTCTCCTTCACTTCCCGGATATCGCGGGTTCTCTGATACTGGCCATGTTTCCAGACCGTGCACAAATGCGCCTGCAGAATAAATCGATCCCGCCGCCCCTCCAGAGCTCTTCCCAAATCCGACCGGAAGGTAGGATTGGGCGCATACAGGTCTATGAGGTTTGCCCCCGCCTGCTCCATGATGTCCACATACTCACATACCTGTTCATAGGGGCGGTCTAAGAATCCCTCGCAGCCCATGCCGATCTCCCCGACCGACAGGCCTGTCCGGCCCAATTGACGATACCGCATGATGCATTCCTCCCGAAATGAGATCGGTGCTGCCCTGTCCGAACCCCGGCCCGAACACCTGCAGCACGGTGTCCGCCGGGCAACCTGATAGAAAAAGGGTCCCCTCTTCACAGGAAACAGGGGACCCTTTCATCAAGGCATGATACGCAATGCCGGCGCGTTTGACGCAGACCGGAACGTCAATATGTCAGCTTTCTGTTCCGGGCCGCAATCTCCCAGCGGCCGGTAATCTCGCCATGTTCCACAACCGGAACATCGGGATAGAGTGCCGTGCTGGGGCAGATGTGGGACGGCATCACAAACAGCTCGCTTCCCACAGGCGGGATTTCCCCCTCATGGCCGGGCGCAATCTGGAATACCCAGTGCTCCTCGCTCTGGGCAACCGGCGTGGCAATGTCCTCCATTCCCACGATGACGCCGCGGATTCCGGCGGGGTCCGCCGCAATGCCCTTGTAGCCCAGATCCAGCGTAAAGGTGCTGGGGGTTGGGCGGCTGATGACCCGGGTCATGATGATGCCCGCGGGAATAAAGCCCATCTCGGGATAGTCCCGGGAATAGAGATAGTCCGTCAGGAATACCGTACCGGGGGCCATGTACACGTCCGGATACTTGGCATAGCAGAGGAAGGTGGGCGTTCCGCCCATCACCAGATGGGTGCAGGAATATCCGTCCGCAACGAGGCTGTTTTTCAGAGCCAAAACCTTGTCCATGATCTCGGCAGCCAGACGGGTGCGCTCCTCAAAGTCCGACTGATGGATATGCCCGTCATAGCAGTGGAAGCCGTCGGGAGCCAGTCCTTCCATGGCGGCAGCTTCCTTGTAGAACGCGGCGACCTTGTCCAGGGCCACGCCCGTGCGGTTTTGTCCCACGTTGACATCCGCCATAAAGCGGATCGTGGTACCGGCTGCCTGGGCGGCGTCGCTTACACGGCGCAGCTGCTCCAGATCATCGCCGATGGACCAGAACCGGACATTGGGGAAGTTTTGCTGCAGTGCCAGGAAGCGGGCAACATTGGGGCCAACCAGGGGATACGCCAGAATGATGTCGGTCGGTCCGCAGGATGCAACCACTTCCGCTTCTGCAATGGTGGCGCATTTGAAGCGGGTAACACCATGCTCAATGAGCAGACTGATCAATTCCCGCGTCTTGTGGGTCTTCACATGGGGCCAAAGTCTCTGCGGGTCTCCCGCAATGGCAACGGCCTTTTGGATATTTTGGATAATATAGTCCTTGTAGTAAAGAAGAACCGGGGTAATCAGCTCGTCAGAGTGGGAAACGCGATACATGGCTGCATCCATAGAATAGCCCCTCCTTTATACTTATGCCTTCAGTTGGAAAATAAACTCGATCTCAACCGTGATCTTGCCGGGCAGCTCATAAGCGGAGATGGCGGTACGGGCACCGACGCCGTTGTCCTCACCCCAAATATCCGCCAGCAGACGGGACGCGCCGTCGATCACCTTCGGCTGCATGTTAAAGCCCTCGGCGCTGGCCACAAAGCCCTGCAGTCTCACCAGGCACTCTACCTTGTTCAGATCACCCAAATAATCATGCAGAACACTCAGCGCGTTCATGACGCAGATCCGGGCCGCCTCCTGGCCTTCTTCCACGGTTCGCTCCGCTCCGACTTTGCCGGTAAAGCAGGGAACGCCCTCCCGGGTGCAGCCCTGGCCGGAGACAAACAGAAGATTCCCTGCCTGTTTGACGGGTTTATACAGTCCACCCGGCGGAGGGGGAGGCGGAAGTTCCAGTCCGAGCTCTTTCAGTCTTGCATAAATGTCCATTACATGCCATCCTTTCCTTTGCTTTCTTCCTGATATCACACCGCGCAAACCGGCGCAGAGCCGGGGTACACGGCGCAGGAATTCTGGGAATACCGATTTGATCCATCAGGAAACATAGCGGTTTGTCAGCACGGTCCCGGGATGCACGGTCCGATCCATCACATCGTCCTTTACCACCACAACGCCGTTGACCAGCACATAGTCAAAGCCCGTGGGGAACTGCTTGGGATCCACATAGGATGCCGCTGTATTCACCCGATCCAGATCAAAGATTACAATGTCAGCGTCCATTCCCTCCCGGATCAGGCCCTTATGCTCCAGACGATATACCTCAGCGGGCTGCCGGGTCATTTTGTGAATCGCCTGTTCCAGAGTCAGCGCATGCCGCTCTCTTACAAACGTGGCCAGAACTCTGGGGAAGGATGCATACACACGGGGATGCGGCAAACCGCCTTCTGCGTACAGGGAGTCCGAAATGATGCTGCAATAGTCCTTCTGGATGATTCTCTGATTGTCTGCCTCATCGGAAATGAAGTTGATCATACCGACATTGCAGCGCTCCGAGATCAGCAGGTCATAGGCAGCGTCATAGGGATCCTTGCCCATCTTTTCGGCGATCTGGGTCACCGTCAGGCCGACATACTGCTTGTTTTCCGGACGGCTGACTCCGGTGACCATGGTATTTTCCCAGCCGACATTGTAAAGCTGGTTTTCAAAATACTCCTGCGGGTGCTTCAGAATTTCCGTCAGCTTGGCACGCTGCACAGGGTCTGCCATTCTGGCGCAGGCCGCGTCGTAGCCGCCGTCCTGGAAATCAGGCGGCAGATACTGGTACAGCTGGCTGGCGCCCGCCGTCCAGGGATACGCGTCGATGGTCACTCTCTGTCCCTGGGCCCGGGCATCCTCCACAAGCTCCAGCGCCTTGGTGATAAATTCTCCCCAGAACGCCTTTCCGGTGGATTTGAAATGCGAAAACTCCAGCTGAACGCCCAGTTCACGGGCAACTGTCAGCACCTCCCGCTGCGAGTCGTGCAGCGTACGCCCTTCTCCCCGAATGTGGGTAGCGATGGGAATATCAAAATCCCGCATAGGCTGAAGAACCTCAACAAGATCCGGCACCTGATACTGGTTTTCCGGCGCATACACCAATCCCAGCGTCACGCCCAGTGCACCGGCCTCAATGGATGCCCGGATGTGATCCTGCGCAATGCGGACCTGCTGCGGAGTCAGTTTCCCGTTGGCAAACCCGTTGGTGGCCATCCGAACCGCGCCATTGCCCACGCAGCAGCCCACGTGGATCGGCAGGGGCTGCTTTTTGACCTGCGCGGTGTATTCTTCAAATGTGTGGAACGGGATGTCCGGATTGACGCTGCCGACAATGGTGTTGAGGAACGCAAACATTTCCTCGCGGTGCTCCGGAGGACAGGGCGCAATGCTCAGTCCGCACTGTCCGTTCACGATGCTGGTAATGCCCTGCCGTACCTCAATTTCGCCGAATCCCTCGCGGAAAACCGCAGCGTCTCCGTGACGGTGCATGTCGATGAAGCCGGGCGTGACATAGTGCCCTTTGGCATCAATGATCTTTCCGGCCGGCTCCTCAATTCCAGGCCGCACCGCAACGATTTTTCCGTCCTGAACCGCAACGTCTGCAGGAAAAGCTTCTTTACCGCTACCATCAACAATCATACCATTTTTTATCAGAAGATCCAACATCAAAATCGCCTCCACGTGAAAAAAGTCAGTATGAGAAACGGGACCGGATTTTAACGCAGCCAGCCGCTTACAGACCGGGCAGAATGCCGGTGAAGCTGTTGAGAATCATCGCCAGCGCAAACAGGACAATGCAGGAGAGCGTCGAGGGGACGGACACGCAGGTCAGGGTCTGCTTGGTATCCAGGTTGCTCATCCGGGACACGATCCAGAAGCCGCCGTCGGTGGGGATGGACAGGCCCATGGAACCGGCGCAGATGATCATGGTCAGCACAACGGGGGAATAGCCCAGTTCAATGGCACCGGGGCCCACAATGGACGCAGCCGTCAGCATGGCCACGGTGGCGGAACCCACGGAAGCGCGGATAATCAGCGTCAGCAGGAAGGCCAGGATCAAAACGGGCATGTTGTAGCGGCTGAAGATATCCACCAGGGCATCGGCAAGACCGGTGTCCTTGATGACCTGGCCGAACACGCCGCCGGCACCCACGACCAAAATGACGTTGCCCACCTGATCGGTCAGCTTGTCAATGAGCTTCATCACGGTACCCTTGTCCGCGAGATACTTGCGCAGGCAGAATCCCGTCAGCAGCATGGCAAAGAACAGCGCAACGGCACCATTGCTGATGAAGGACAAAAATTCGTACACCGGGCCTTCGCTGACAAAGAGCACGCCGATGGCACCGGCGCAGATCAAAACGGCCGGGAACAGAATGAGCGCAACGATCAAACCCGCGGAGGGGGCATTGGGATTGTGGGCCAGGAGGGCTTCCTGATCCATGGCAGTGTTCTCCGGCAGGGAATCATCGTCCAGGGTGTAGTCCAGGCGGTTGCCCAGCGGCGTGCTGAGCAGCCAGCCGCAAAGCAGGCTTGCAATGATGCCCAAAATGCAGCCATAGAGAATCACAAATCCCAGGTTGGCATCCAGCACGCCTGCCACTGCAACCGGTCCCGGCGTGGGAGGCACCATGGAGTGGGTAATGCACAAGCCGGTATACAGGGCAATCACATACACCGGGAGCTTTTTCCTGGTAATCTTGGCCATGGACGTCAGCAGAGGCGCCAGCATGATATAGGCAGAACCGAAGAACACCGGGATGGAGATAATAAAGCCTGTGAGGTTCAGCGCCAGGGTATCGTATTTGCTGCCGAACTTGCGCAGCATGGCTTTGGCCAGCTCCTCCGTACCGCCGGACTCAGTCAGGAGCAATCCGAAGATGCCGCCAAACGCCAGCAGCAATCCCAGACTGGTCATCGTCCCGCCAAAACCGCCGTTAATGGAATTGGAGAGCGTGGTCAGGGGCATGCCGCTGGCAATGCCGAGAATCATGGAGGCAAGCACCAGGGCAATGGTTGCGCTGAATTTAAATTTGATCAGCAGCACAAACAAAATGACCATTGTGACGAGAAAGACCGCAATCAGCGGAGCACCGGTTAACATAAACTTTCCTCCCTTTTCTTTTTT
>CABUDN010000007.1 GCA_902490355.1 uncultured Oscillibacter sp. | reverse complement strand
CCACACTTGCGGGCTGCAAAGTATTTTCTCCGACGCACATGTCGCCGGAGAAAATAAATTTCATTTTTTTGCGCCATTCGGCGCAAACTCTGCGAGGCTTTTTCAATAAGCTCAGGAAGGCAGCCCATAGGGCTGCCTTCCTTTTGCGTTTTTTATTGTGCTTCCTGGGCGTCGATTTTTTCCTTGAGTTCGTTGAGATAGACCCAGCGCTCTGTTTTTTCCTCCAGGGCTGCCTCCAGGGCGGATTGCTGCTCCTGAAGCTTCTGGAGCTGGATATAGTCGCTGCCGCAGGCCGCCTGCTGGGCCTGGCAGTCTGCAATCTGCTGCTCCAGGGCTTCCAGCTCCCCGTCGATCCGTTCAAACTCCAGCTGTTCCTTGTAGGAAAACCGGAGTTTTCGTTCCCGGGGACGCTCGGCGGCAGGGCGGGCTGCCTTGGGGGAGGCCGGCGGGGCGTCCTCTTCCCGGCGCTTTTGGGCCCAGTCGGACCAGTTGCCGGTATAGCGCAGAACCTGACCGTCTCCCCGGACCTCCCATACGGACTCAGCCAGCTTGTCCAGGAAGAAGCGGTCGTGGGAGACCGTCACGATGGGGCCCGGAAATCCCTGGAGATAGTCCTCCAGAATGGACAGCGTCATGACGTCCAGATCATTGGTGGGCTCGTCCAGGAGCAAAACGTTGGGAGCTTCCATCAAAACGGAGAGCAGATACAGCCGCCGCCGCTCTCCGCCGGAGAGCCGCCCGATGGGAACGGACTGCAGGTCTCCGGGGAAGAGGAACCGCTCCATCATCTGATTGGCTGAGAACGTTCCCTCATCGGTTTTGACCTCGTCGGCAATGTCGTGGATGAAGTCATACACGCGCTGATTGAGATCCAGTTCCCGGCCTTCCTGGGAGAAGTGGCCGATCTTTACCGTGGTGCCAATGTCCACACTGCCGCTGTCCGGCGCCAGTTCTCCGGCGATGAGGCGCAGCAAGGTGGATTTGCCCGCGCCGTTGCGGCCCACAATGCCGATCCGGTCATCCCGCAGCAGGTTGTAGGAGAAGTTTTGAAGAACAGTCCGGTCTCCGAAAGTTTTGGAGACATCCCGGAGTTCAATGGTTTTTTTGCCCAGGCGGCTGGATGCCGCTGCCAGCTGCACCGTCTCGTCGGTCTCCGGTGCCGCCTGGTTCAAAAGGGCTTCGTAGCGTTCCACCCGTTCCCGGGATTTGGTGGTCCGGGCCCGGCAGCCCCGCATAATCCATTCCCGCTCTACCCGGAGGATGGACTGGCGCTTGCGCTCACTGGCCTCGGCCATTTCCGCTCTCTGGGCCTTGAGCTCCAGGTACTTGGAGTAATTGGCCTCATAGTGGTAGAGCTTGCCCCGGCTCAGCTCGGTAATGTGGTTGACCACCCGCTCCAGGAAGTAGCGGTCGTGGGTGACCATGACCAGACCGCCCCGGAACCGGCGCAGCCAGTCCTCCAGCCAGGCCACCATCTCGCTGTCCAGGTGGTTGGTGGGCTCGTCCAGGATCAGGACGTCTGCCGGATGGATCAAAGCGGCGGCCAAGGCCACCCGTTTGCGCTGACCGCCGGAAAGTGTGCCGACTTTCTGGGTGAAATCGGACAGGCCCAGCCGGTTGAGCATGGTTTTGGCCTCATATTCGTTCAGCTCCCGGAACTCGGCGGGAAAGTGGAGAAATACCTGCTCGAGAACAGTGGCGTCATCCTGCATGGCGGGATTTTGGGAAAGAAAGCTGACCTGTACATTGGGATTGCGGGAGATCGTACCGGCATCGGGCTCCGTCAGTCCGGCCAGGACCTTGAGAAAGGTGGACTTTCCGGTGCCGTTGATGCCGATGATCCCGGTCTTGTCGCCTTCGTTGAGATAGAAGTTCACATCGTCCAGCAGCTGGCGGCTGCCGAAGTTGATGGAAAGATGTTCTGCGGATAAGAGCATAATGGCCTCCTTACTGCGTATCGAAAACATTTTAACACATGCCGCTGGGTTTGACTAGCCAAAGCGGCGGGATTGTGGTATGGTTTTGAACAGTGACGGGAGGGATTGCATGGAAACGATCACAAGGATCATCACGCCGGAGGAAGCGGGGAGCACGGTTCGGCATATCCTGAAAGCGACGCTGCATTTTTCCTCCCATGCCATTTCCCGGCTGACCCGGGCGGAGACGGGGATTCTGGTCAACGGTGTCCGGTCCCGGACGACCCGGATTTTGGAAGCGGGAGATCTCCTGACAGTGGAGACGGGGGACCACCGTCCGCCCCGGACGGCCGTGACGCCGGGCGACTGGCCGCTGCCGGTGGTGTGGGAGGACGGACACCTGCTGGTGGTGAACAAACCGGCCGGTATGACGGCCCATGCCTCCAACTTTGTGCCGGATACGCCCACGGTGGCGGGGGCGTTGGCCTGGGAACGGGGGACGGAGTTTGTGTTTCACCCGGTCAACCGCCTGGATAAGGGAACCACAGGGCTGATGGTGGTGGCCAAAAGCGGGTATGTGCATGATCTGCTGCGGCGCAGCCTGCATACTCCGAGATTTTACCGGGAGTACCGGGGAATCTGCATGGGATGCCCGCAGCCTCTGCACGGCACAGTGGACGCGCCGATCGGCCGTAATGAGGCATCAGTGGTGGCCCGGATGGTCCGGCCTGATGGGGTACCGGCGGTTTCGGAATATGAAGTCCTGGTCCAAGGGGACGGAATGTCCTTTTTGAAGCTGGTGCCCCAGACGGGGCGGACTCATCAGCTGCGGGTGCATATGGCATATCTGGGATGTCCGCTGGCGGGGGACTGGCTCTATGGAAAAGAGGAGCCCGAATTGATTGGACGTCCGGCGCTTCATTCGTATGCGCTGAAGTTGATTCATCCGGTAACGGGAGAGGTGTTGGAGCTGACGGCTCCGCTTCCGGCGGACATGGAGCGGCTGATGAAGGATATGAAAAGCGATCACATATAAATATAATGAGAGACGGCACAACGGTTTGTGTGCCGTCTCTTGATTTTGAAAAAAGCGCGCCACAAGCAGATGCTTGCAGCGCGCTGGCGCAGAAGGAGGGATTTGAACCCTCGCGGCGTTTTTTAGACACCCTACTCCCTTAGCAGGGGTCAATCAAGCCCTTGTGCTGTGCGTATTTGACTGTTCTTGTACACTACGGTGGCTACAACGGATCAGCGTTTTTGGATATTTTTTAGGACGATTACATGAGCGCTGCCGCCATCTTAATGAGCAGCAGCCGCACGCTGGTATCTGTATACTCCAGGGCCTTCCAACGGTCCGGGCTGTCAATGATACCGGCGGCCGCCAGGACGGCCACCGCCTTCTCCAGCTCCTCATCTGCAGCGGGCTCCTGGGGCGTCTGCGGCACCTCCGGCACCCAGGCAATGCCCAGATAGTCGGCAATGCCCCGGGCCTCCGCAACGGCTACCAGATCCCGCCAGACGGCAGATTTCAGATCCTCCACATCCTCCTTGTTCGTGTGGAAAGCATGCTCGATCAGCACCGCCGGTGCCACCGTGTGCTTGAGGACGTACAGCGACGGATCATAGACGATGGGTGTGGAACGCACGGTCACGCTTAACTGGCGCACCCAGGTCAAAATGGACTGCGCCGCCTGCTCCCGCGCACCGCCGGCGCCGTAGAGATACGCGCTCCAGCCCTTGGCGCTGGACCAGCCGCTGCCGCCCGCCGCATTGGAGTGCAGCGAGACAAACAGGTCCAGGCCCTGAATCCCGTTGGCGATGGCGCACCGCTGGGCCAGGGATACCGCTTTGCCGTCGGGCCGCGTCTCCACCACCCTCACGCCGCAGCGGCGCAGGTGGGCGCCGATCCGCTGGGCCATGTCCAGGGCAAACTCGTGCTCGTAGTAGCTTCCATCCGGGCTTTTGTTGGCCAGGTTGGAAGCGTCGTGCCCGGCATCCAGGACCACGGTCTTGCCGGTGCCGTCGGTGTCAGATTCGGACACGTCCTCCTTGAGATGCACCACGATGTAAAACGGCATCACCCGGTCCGGATCACAGGTAAAGCCGGCGCCGTCGATTTTCCGGTAGCACACGCTGCCGCCGCCGTCCAGCATGATGGCCGCATCCCAGCCGGATGCCACCAGTACATCCCGCAGCTGCTCGGGGGTGTACGCCACTTCCGTGGCAATGTAGGCAAAGCGGCCCTCTTTGGCGCCAATGGCCTGCCGGGGGCGGCTGCCGCCCATGTCCATGCCGTAGTTGAGATCGTCCACCGGTACGCCGTCCACGATCATATGGACACATTCGATATGATTGGCGTAGCTGCTGGGCAGCTTGGTCATGCCATAGTCCTGGGCATCTTTGCTCCAGGCCATGCCGTAGGTGGAGTAGTCCGGGCAGCAGTAGGTGATGCCGTCGGCGCGGAGATGGCAGCAGGCCTTGTAGCTTCTCAGGTAGATGGGACCGCCCAGGGCAAAGCTGCCGCCGGTCTCAGCCAGGATCTTGGCCATATCCCGCTGGGGATAGCGTTTGGTGTTATGATAGATCTGGATGCGCCGGATCTTATCCAGTGCAATGGTTTCAGCAAACTGCATGAGTTCCTCCTTTTCTTGACAGTTCTTCCTGTCTGATGATATAAAACACGTATAGACATAAAATGGGGGTGGGGATATGATGACGCAGGCCCAGCGCAAGGATCAGATCCTGCAGGAAGTGGGGCAGATCCAGGAGAAGATGGAACATACCCCCCGAGACGATCCCCGCCGCCTCGCCCTGGTCCGCCAGCTCAACACCAAGTTGGCGGAATATCGGGCCGTTCCCTCCGACGAAGAACTGCGGGCACAGCGGGATTCCCGTTTTGATGAAATTTCCAGACTTCTGGAGAATCCGGATCTTTCCATGGAGGACACCGTGGCCCTGGCAGACGAGCAGACGCAGCTGCAGCAGGAGATAAACGAGGAGATGAACGAGGAGTATGAGGCCCTGCTCCAGGAGATCCGCGCTTTTTACATTCAGTGCAGCTTTCGCTACCGGTTCCACTGTGACTGCTATCGCTTCCGCGGCCTCATCTGGGTTACGTTCCTTACGGCACTTTTCGGCCTGCTGGCGTCTTTTGCTACGGGGGTTCCTTGGATGAAAGCGATGGGTGTCATCACGGCGGTGGTTTCCCTGGCCTGGGCTGTCTGGTCCAGCCGTCCGCCTCAGGTGGGAGATGAGCCGTGATACCCCCCCCGATTTCCATACGCTTCTTCTTTGATAAGGGCGCGGCATATAGCCGCGCCCATGTTTTTTATTCTTCCTCGTCTTCCTGACTATGCCGGGGCCATGCCATGATGGCGTCGAACTGCGCCCGGTCACCGGCCTGGAATGCCTCGCGCAGCTCCTCCTCGTAGGCATCCTCCTGGGCCCGCAGCTCCGCAATGGCTTCCTCCCGCTGGGTCTGGGTGGCCATGGTCTCCACCCACTCCGCCTGGGCCTGTGCCCAATCAACGCCGGAATCAAAGCCCTCCAGGGGCTCCGTGCCGGTAAGGCAGCCCTTGCGGAACAGGTCAAGGCCCATCTCCACGCCGGAAGGATTGCCCCGGCGCTGGTCCTCCTGGCTCAGCGCCCACATGTCATACGCATACTTCTTCAGATTCATGATGTACTCCTTTCACTCGTTCGTGTTGGTATGTTCGCCGTCGTCCCCGACGGATACGGCCTCATTCTGGTCCTCATGTTCGCCCACCAGCTTGTCCCCGGCGGTGTCGATGGCTGCCTGGCTGATCTCCAGGATCTTGGTGAGCCACTCAGGCACCGGGGCGCCCAGGTTCACCGCGTGCTCCAGCAGGCTGCCCAGCTCCCCGATGACGTACCACACGATCACCAGCGGCCCCAGCAGCACGGAGTATGTAAAGGGCAGTGAGATCCCGGGGATATTGGCAATGATTGTGGCGATGAGCCAGTCAGCCACCAGGGCGATGGCCACCACCACAATCATGCCGCCCTTGTGCCAGGCCCCCTCCCGCATTTTGGCGCTGGACCAGCGACCGTCTTTGGCAGCTGCCGCGCTGCCGATCAGCCAGTCGGAGAGCATCAGCCCCACCCAAGCCACCACCAGCCAGCCAAACCAGCCCCACACTGCCGTCAATGCGGCCACACCGGCCGCCACGGCGGCCTTGATCCCCAACAATGTCATGTCGTCCATAATCGCTCCTCCTGCGGTCATGCCGCCTCAAAATAGTGCCCCACCAGTTCATGGGGGAGAAATTGTAAAGTTACAGTACCGCTGTCAGATTCGCCACTGCGTTTGCAAAGGTAGATTTGGCCGTCCTCGGGGTCTTTGTAATATTTCCCGTAGGTATACTCCATTCCGCGGGATGCAGGAATAGGATCTTCAAGCGTACCCGCGTTAGACTGGTTGATAGCTGTCCAAACAGCAGGGACGTTTTCCGGCTCCCACCCAGATTGTGAGGTGTGAGGGCTAGTGCAGCGGTACAGTTGATCTCGCCCGTCAATAGGACGGCGTACAATCTGCGGCTCACCATCTCCGCCGTAAGACGTTCCTGCGGTCCAGTAAGGATACAGAACCGGAACTGTAATTGCCTGCGCGTCCGGAAGCGCTTGAGCCTGCATCTGAGCCAAGGAAAAAACGGCTTGCATAGATGCCATATCCAGTGCAGCAGGAGGTGGAACAGCGGCGTCTCGGTCAGCCTGGATCTCGTACTCCGTCCGTTCCATGGGTTTCCCGCCCTCCATCTTATAGCGGGGAATTCCATCCGCAGTATAGATTCCTTCCGGGAAATAGTGGCTTTGCGCCAGGTTGAACCGGTCCCCGGTTCCTTCGTCAATTTCCGTCCAGCTAGATAAATCTTTGGGCGTGGTGTATCCGCCCTCGCACCGGATAATCCGGCTGCGCTCGTCCGTGCGGACGTAAACTTTAGACGTAGGAATGATAATTTCGTCCATACTACACCTCACAGTTCGGAAGAAAGCTCGACAACTAAGCCATTGCACACAATGTCGGCAGACGGCGCATTTGCAGCTGTTACAACAATCAGGTCGGAATTTGATGCCTTTGCGGATTCCGGCCGTGGCTGTGCTTGGACCGATAAATTAACCGATACAGTGCCCCAGTTATTTGGATTGTAAACACTTGGAGTCCCGATGATGCTACACGCAGGAGCAACACGCATCCCCTGTACCGGGATTCCCGCCCTTGCATTCGTTCCATCATAATGAGCAAACCTTAAATACGTTAGATATATTCTACGGTAGTACTGTTGACACTGCGCCAGCGTCTCTCTGTAATCAGCATTTTCAAATAGATGAACATTCCCGGTATCGTCCTTCCAGCCAAGTGTCTGGACCGGTCCATGTTCCAGCTTCTGATCCGCGATAGTAATTGCACTCCCGGGGGGCAGCAGATAAAAACATTTCCATCCACCACTAGATACATGTGGAAGTGCGTCAATAGTTGTGGAAACAATGTCATTTGCTTTGGGGGACACTATGCAAGGACTTTGGTATGGAGGGTCTGTCATACCAACCTGGAAAAGCACATCACCCGTTATACTTTTTACGTAAGCACTCAGCGTATACCTTTCCCCAGCCTCTAGCACATTGTCAGGAAGTAACTGTTTAAATTGAAGGGTTCGATCTGAACTAGTGTTAGTAAGCGTCACAAACCCGTCTTTGATCTCAATTTTGATTTCCTGATTCGCTTCAACACACCACATATCCAAAGAGTATTTGAGCCAGTCAGGAGTATATATTTTTTGTCCCCTCTGGTTAATAGGGAAGTCGCCAGGGTCTCCAGTCCCAATCATCCGGTGGTTGATAATAATATTTTTGTTCGGCCTTCCCCCAATATTGTGCAGCGCACGCTGGTAGTCCGTTAGGTTGGACAGCTCCAGATTCGCAGCGCCGCCGCTGATGGACGTAAGCAGCTTGTCAATGGTCTCGCCTGTGTACCGGCTGGAATAATATCTGTTGGGCGGCACAGTCAAGGCATCTACCCGGTCGATGAGCGCGGCGATCTGCTCCTGCAGTTCTTCAATCGTTGCCATAAACTCCTCCTTACACGATGAACCAACGGCCCAAACTGTCCAAAAACCACGCAGTATCTGCCGTTACCAGCGGGCCGCTGCCGCTTTTGGATACTGGCCGGCGGTAAAACACGATGATGCAGCCGTCTGCCGCCGGACCGCCTTCGGATGGTTTTCCACCTACGCCTGGGGTGCCGGGTGTGGACTTTCGGCTGACTGTGCCGATTGGGGTACCGCCCTGACCTGTAAACGCATATCCCGGGGGGCTGCCGGCGCCGCCGCCGTATCCGCCCCGGCCACCCTTGCCATACGCTGCCGGCTTTTTGGGGACCAGCAGCGCGTCGGCACCATTTACGCCGTTTGCTCCGTAAGCATTGGCAATGATTTCTGTACACTCCAACGTATTAGGGATTCGCTGGAGCGTGTACCGGCCCATTCCGGTTCCCGGAGTACCGGGATTACCTGCAGCCGCGCCGCCGCCCAATGCGCCGGATGCGTACACTTGCACATCGCCATCTCGGCTTGATCCGTTGAATGTGGCCGAGTCTCCGGTGGATTTCAACTGACCGTCATCGCCAACATTGCTGGCGCCGCCGGACCACGGATTCCCGTCTTCGTCTGTCACCTGGCCGGCAGCCACCGGCGTGGCCCACTGGGTTGTACCGACTTCCGCCGTCTCATCCAGGCCGGCACTGTCGCCGCCGGCAATGCCGGTGTCACCTGGCTCCGCGAACCGTTCGCCGGTGATTGGATCTGTATAGCCGTTTTCCAGCACGTCGCCATCTGCAGACGTGTAGCTGCCAAAGATGGTATCCGTTCCCAGGCTTCCTTCGGCGTCTGGTGAGTCAGCATTGTACGGAGCGCCCAGGCCGCCCACGCCGCACTGATAGGAAAACGTCCGGCCCTGGGTCAGATCCAGGCGGATCTGCAGCACTTTGCCGCCCTGGCCCGGCTCTCCGCCATCTCCGCCTTTGCTGGGGGCGCCGTAGGCATAGCCGGAGTTGTTGATCTTAATGCTCAGAACAGTATCCGTCCAGGACACTGTGACAGATGTACCGTCCTGGCCCTTTTTGCCGCACTTGCCGCCCTGGCCCGCGCCGATCAGGACGGCCTCGCCGTTTTCGGCATCTTCGGGAAACGAAAACTGACCGCTCCCGGTGAGGACCACGCGCTCGTCAAAATATTCCGCGTCTTCCGGCTGAGGGGGCCGGAAGCCCACCAGCGCCACCACATCAGAGCGCAGCGTCTTGGATATGGTGTCGTCCATGGTGGAAATACAAGCATCTACATACCGCTTTTCATAGGGGTGGTATATGGAGATGACATAGCCGGGCTTTTCTGCCTGGGCCACAATGGGATTTTTGACGGTTTGCACACAGCGGTAGTATTCAGCCAGCCGGTTGGTCACCGCTACGGCGTTGACCAGGGTCACCAGCGTGGCATCGGTGATGGTCTTAACGTTCTCCGCAGCACCTTCCGTCACTGTCTGGCGCACCTGCCGGGTGGAGTGGATGTAGGCGCGCCCCGTCAGGGTCCCGGTACCGGCGGAAAGCTTGGCGTAGTTTGCGCCGCTTTCCAGGATTACAAAGCCGGTGGCGGTCAAATCGTGCATGGGATTGTCAAAGGTAATGATGTCGCCGGATTGGGCGGTACCGGAGAACAGCTCCGTCTCCTCACCGCCCTGGATGTATTGATGCTCCGTTACGATGACCGCGCTGACCGGCGCGCCGTACTCCGCGCTGCCGCCCTGGTACATCCGGCTGGATGTGACAGTAGAGGAAACGCCGTCCCACAGAGGCTCAATGCGCAGCACGCCGTCCAGGTCTGTTCCGGCGCTGGCGCCGATGGCAAAGAGGACCTCCGCCAGATTGTCCCGGGCAGACCGCTGGGGCGGTTTGGCATACGGCAGCCAGCCGTACAGCCGGATGGAGGCCATCCGCTCGTTGACGATCACCGGTACCGGCCCGCAAATGGATGCGACGATCTCCTGTACCGTCTGCCCGGTATAGATCCCACCGGGATGGATCTGTGTGGACAGCAGGCCCATGGCGGTGAGGCCATACAGGGTGTAATGGGTGGGGCTGACTCGGGTAATGGACTGCAGGTAGTAAATTCCCCGCTGGGTTCCCCGGTGGATGTAGGTCAAAGGGGCATTTTTGTCAAAGGTGGTAATGGTGGGGTCTGAAGTCCGGACGGTGGCGGACAGGCTGTCCGCGCTCAGCGACGCGGATGTCAGATCCTGTTCCCGGGCCATACTGCCATCCTTTACCTCACGGTCTACAAAGATCCGTTCCCCGTAAATCAGTTGGTTCCACATAGGGCTGCGGTGTCCGAATCGGACACCGCTTGTCACCTCCTTTACGTTGCCGGCCGCTGGGGTTCGATGGGGATAAAGTTCACCACCAAGCCGGACCAGCGGCGGCTCCCGCCCAGCATTGCGCCCATGACTCGCCGCCCGGACTGGATCATAGCTTGGAACGTCATGGTCCCCTGGCCGTTAGGCATTTCCACCTCGTGACTGTCCACCGGTGCGGAGATGGCCCAGAAAAAAGCGTCATAATCATCCGGATAAGCCGGATCGCGCTCCACGCCGAAGCTGTATTGATACGACGTCCCCAGCAAGTCCCGCTCGTGATAACCGGAGAGCATGTCCCCGGCATTGGGTCCCTCAATAAGGGAAAAGGACTGCTCCAGGGTGTTGAAAACTTTGCGGACGTGATAGATGGTGCCGTCCAGTTTGACTCCGTTCATAGGGCCTCCTTACCGGTTGAGGATGTCAATGCCCAGGCGGACATTTTCACCCTTGAGATACGGCAAAAACAATCTGGCGAAGGTCTGGCCGTCCAGGATCAAGTTGAGCGTGGTGGGTGTGGCCGCCGATCCGCCGCCGGAACCGCCGGAAAGGCCGCTTTGTGCCAGGGCGTCCAGGAACGTTTCCCGCAGCATGGACTCCGGAGCCGCAACCTCATATTCCGTCTTGTTGTCGCCCAGAACGCCCAGCATGGGATTGTTGGGTGCAAAAACGCCGCCGGTGGCAAAGCCCGGAATAGAACGGGTCACATCGGACATGACACCGCCGCCTTGCGGAACAGATGGGGTTCCGCCTCCACCGCTGATGGCGTTGAATGTAGAGGTCACATCATTGCCCTTGCCGATCAGAATGTTAATCATGGCAATCAGAGCTGCCAGCGCGGCTGCCACCGCCACGATAATCAGTGCCCACTTCGCAAACGTCAGGTACATGGTATTGCCTGAAGTAGAGCTGAAGAGAGCGGCCACTTGTGTTACACCTGCAATGGCACTGGATACAGCGGCTACCGCACTGGCAATGGGGCTGATAGAAGCCAGAAGGCCTAAAATGGTGACAATCGCCGTTTTCCCTCCGTCACTCAAGCCGTTGAACCAGTCCAGAAACGCAGTGGCCATCCGGGTTACGTCCGTAATGATAGGCTGGATGGTTTCCGCCAGGTGCGCCATGGACTCTTGGAGCTCCAGATTGGCGTCTTTGTTCTCGACAAGTGCCTGATTACCCTGTATCCAGCTGTCGTAATATGCCGTCATGCCGGTACTGGCCAAGGTCTCCAGGACATATTGCTGCCGGGACGCTTCGTCCGTAATCTGGCTCAGCCCGGCGGAAAAGTTCTCCGCCCCTACGCCGAGCCGATCCAGCAGCTCGCCGAACTGGCCGGTAGCCTCGCCGGTGGCCAGCGTCTCCTGGAGACTGTCAGCAAGGCTCTCAATTTTGAGGGTATCCGGGAATGCCAGATAGGCTCCCGTCAGGCCCTCCACCGCTTTTTGCAGGTTGGACTCCGTGAATCCCGCTTGCAGCAGGTTGGAGACCGCCTCCACGCTGGAGTCTGTCTCATCCGTAGCCACAGTAAATGCCTTGAACGCTTCCCGGGCGGCGTCCACGCCCACACCGGCTGTCCGGGCATTGTTGTCCAGCTTGGATAGATCCCCGCGCAGCTCCTCCGTGGCCGGCACAGTGGCCAGCGCCGCTGTACCCAGGGCCATGATTCCGGTGGTCAGCGGTTTTGTGGCGTCTGCAACCTTTCCAGCCCGGCCGGACACGTCTTCTGCCGCTGCGCCGATGCGGCCCAAGGTAACGGAAGATCGTTCTGCCTGCTCTTCCAGATCTTCCAGATTGAGCTGGGTTTCTACCAACTCCCGCTGCAGAGCGTCATATTGCTCCTGGTTGAGCTTGGTGCCCTCGAACTCCTTCTGCAGTTCTTTTTGCGCTTGGATCAGCTGGTCATACTCCGCCTGGGTGGCCTCCAGCGTCTGGTTAAACTCCTGGTACTTCTCTTCCGACAGTTGACCGGTGGCAAACGCCTCGTCCATTTGATCTTGCTTGGCTTTGAGCTTTTCCAGCTTTCCACCCACATCCTCAAGAGAGGCTTTCAATGGGGCGTACTTTTCTTCATATGCCTGACCACGGGCCAAGGCTGCATCCGCACCCTCGGCGGCTTGCTGGAGCGTGCGGAGTTTTTGCGATGTAGTCTCCACCGCGGAGGCCAGCAGCCGCTGGCGCTGCTCCAGCAGCGTCACATTGCCCGGGTCCAGCTTCAAAAGGCGCTCCACGTCCCGGAGAGAGGACTGGGTGGAGCTTAGCTGCTTGTTGGTACCCTTGAGGGCCTTGTCCAGCTTTGTGGTGTCGCCGCCGATCTCCACGGTGATACCCCGAATACGGTTTGCCATAGGGCACCTCCTTAAAATGCGTCAAAATGCTCCTGGGTCGCGACGATGGCGTAGGGCTCTTGGTCATTGAGAGCCTCCGTGTACATGTCCTGGATCATGCCGATGGTCAGTAGATCCATGTCCGCAACAGAGATGCCCAGCTGCACTGCCCGGAGCATGAGCAGCGGCGTGGACATCTCCCGCTCCGTCGCGCCTATTTTTTTACCGGCACACTTTTGGTCTGGATGTTGGCCTCCCACATCTCTTGGATCACCGGAAACACTTGGTAGATCGAGAACGTTTCGAAGCCGTCCAGCCATTCCTCCGCGCTGGAAGGGACTGTAGGATCTGCGTGCTTGGCCATGAGATACGCCACGTTCTCAAACAGCGTCAGGGCCTCCATGGGAATGTCGGACATCTCCAGCACCACCGCCTGCCCAGCAGCTTCGGGCTGGGCATCCGTCTCGGGTTTTGCCGGCTCCGCACGCTCCGCTGCGGCCGCTTTCCGTGCGCGCAGGGACTTATCCAGGGCCTTTGAGATAAAGGATATATCATGAATAATATCCCGCTGAAATTTGATGCGGTAAAGTCGGGGAATGGAGGCGGAGGCCCGCAAGCGGACCTCCTTGCCATCAATGATGATCGTACGCTCCATCAGGGTCCCTCCGAGGCGGTCGGCTGCCAGACCGTCTTGTACCAGTTGTTATATGTCTCCTGGGGCGTATCTGCTGTGGTCTTTGCCTTGACGCGGCCGTCCGCCAGCGGCGCTGCCGTCAGCGTCAGCGTCGCCGTGGTGGGCTCCTTAGTGTTGGTGATGGTAGAGCCGCCGACGGTGGGCCGGGCCGCCGTGCAGTTATACAGGACGTGCCGGATGCCGTGCTTATCGCCTTTGAACTCAAAGAGCAGTGCAAAGGGAACCGGCTCCACGGTAGCGTTTTCCACCAGTACTTTGGCTGTTTCGTCCAGAGTTTCCTTGAGAATGTCCGTGGCAAAGGACTCGGGGATCAGGGCGATCTCCAGATCGCCCTGGTAGCCGTTGTTGGCCACGGCCACATAGTAGGCAATGTCGTCGGCGTAAAAGGTGGTGGTGTCGCCCTGAGGCGGCAGATTGAGATTGACCGCGCCGGGGATGGCCACCGGCGTGCCAAAGGTCACGGCCCCGTCCTCTCCCACCGTCAGGGGGGCATAGTGGACATTGGACAGGCCGAATTTTACCTTGTTTGCGGGATTGGTCGGCATATTCACACCTCGATTTCAAAAATAGATTCATAGAGTCCTTCAGACTCCAGAAACGTGTAATCTGTGTCGTATGGGATCTCCGCAGCGTCCAGAGCGGCGCGCACTTTGTCATCCAGGGACGTGTCCCGTTCCAGTGAGTACACCTCCAGCCGAATACCGGCGGAAAAGGTATAGGTCCGGTTGTCCGCAAAGAACGGATCATCCCGGACGGAGAGATACACGCCGTAAGGCGGGGGAGGGGGCGTGTCCCAGTGGTGATAGGTCCAGGGGAATCCGGTGGGCTCCAGAATCGCCACAAGCTCGGCAAAGGTCATCATGAGGATACCTCCCGCAAAAGCGATTCCACATCCGCCACCAGCGTCTGCTCGGCCTCTTCCGCCGCCGGGGCAATGTGCGGAAATCCTTCCACGCGGCCGCCGTCGGCCTTGGCATGGCCATTTTCCACCAGATGGGTGCGCCATCCATAGTCTTTGTTGTAGACTGTGGCGGCTGGCGCTTTTGGGGGCTTGGTTTCCGTTTTGGTCCAGCTCTTGGCGTACCGGCCGGTGCGCCGGGGGGATGTTTGCTTTAACCGTCGCACCAGCTGAGACGCCACACGGCTTACCACCTTTCGAACACCTTCGGATACTTCTTCGCCATACTCATCCAGCTCCAGCTCCACAGCCGCTGCCAGCTCATTGACTTTGACTTTCATCGGCCCACCCTCTTAAAATTCCGTCATCATCCTCCAGATCCAGGTCCGTCACCAGCAGTCCGTCTTCATCGGTGGTCAGGGTAACTTTACGGATGCGGTAATACGTGCTGTCCACCAGGCAGACATCCCGGACTGTAATGCCCGGTACCCGCCAGATCCGCACGGCCCGGTCGATCTGCTGGCCTACTTTGGCCGCTGCGTAATAGCGGGTAGCGCCCACGGTTTTTTCGCCATAGTTGGCTGTGAGTTTCCGCACAAGGGAGTGCTTGACCGGAGGAGGTGCGGTGCCTTCGGTGGAAGACACCGCGTATACGGTCAGCATCCCGGAATCCAGGATCATGTTCCCGCCTCCCGTCCACGGGCCAGCAGCAGATCCTTCCGCAGCCGCTTGAGATATTCCGGCTCCGCTTCGCCGGAAATCCGCTTGCGGTACATCCAGGCGGCTGTTCCAACCACGGTCTGGCCATAGTCTTGGGAGCCATCATCCTGGATACCCTGCCGGGCCAGATTGGCCCGGGCTGCCTGGAGGAGGAACGGGAGATACTCCGAATCACCCGGAAGATCTCCCGTGCGCTGGAGATCCAGCTTTAACAGCGTCAGCAGCGCCTCCTCATTCATACTTAGCCTCCGCTCTTGGTGACGGTCACGGTGTAGACCTTGGAATTTTCGCCGTTGTTCACCGCGATCGTGACCACGTTCGAGCCCTCAGACCAGGTGGCGTTCCCGCCGTTCTGAACCTGGGTTTTGCCCACCTTGACAGTTACAGACGCACCCATGGTCGGCACAGCGCTGATGGCGTCCTGGGCGTTGGTGGTATCGGCGGTGTAAGTGTCGGTACCGGGTGCAAACGCAGGGGAGAGGGAGAGACCGCCGATGGTCAGAGACTGCAGCGCGGCAACCACGGGGTTGGCCACATCCTGGGCAAAGGACATGGTCGTGACGGGAGCCTTACCGATACCGATGACCACAAATCCCTCAGCAATAGCCGGCTTTCCGTCGTATCGGGCAGTTCCCTTGACCACCGTCTGATCCTGGAGGTACAGGGGGATATCGCTGTATCCCACGGTGGTGCCGGAACGTTCCGCCAGCAGGTAGAGGTCCCCGTAGCCGCCGATGATGGTGTCGTTGGGCATGACGTCGTCAGAGAACACCACGCGGTCGCCGCCCACCACCGGCATGGTACCGTCTTTCATGGATACAATGGTGCCGCCGGCATCAATGTTGGCGGCCTCCGCCATCAGCTTCGTCTCGGTGGTCTCGTTCATGGCCCAGAACTTATCTCCGCGGGAGTAGCGGCCTTTGGCGGCACCACTGGCCAGGATGATCTGCTGGAACAGCGTCAGCCCGGAGGTGGAGCCGGAGGGGATGGTAATGACGTTGGAGGCGGAGAGGTTCACCCAAGGTCTGGCATTTTCGGGGTAGTTATCCGGCTGGCTGGACTGAGCCAGGCGGGTTGCGATGCCGAGAGGCATCTTGACGCCGGTGCCGAACAGGATGGCCTTGTCCAGGGCAATGCCGATGGCAGCACCCAGGGCTACGATAATCTCGCTGAGCAGCGCGTAATCCGTGTCCTCCAGGGTGGAGTTGCAGATCACGGCGTAGCCCGCCACCTTGTATCCGTCCACTTCTGCCTGATTGATCTGGAAGTTCAGAGCGTTGACGGCACCGCAGGCTTCCGTCCAAACAGCCTCGGGGATCGTGCCCATGATGGGTTGCCGGGCCTGTCCGGACACGGGGGCCAGGCGCACCCGGCGGATCAGCTTGGAGTAGTCTTCGATGTTGTGCCGGATCAGATCCAGCACAACCTCAGGGATCAGCAGTTCTCCGCCGGTGACGCTGCGTCCCTGGGGAGCGGTGCGGAAGGTGTCGCGGAAGCGCGTCAGGAAGCCCTGCACATCTTCCCTCTTGATAAAGGCCGCGCGCTGCTCCACGTTCATGGAGCCAAAGGCCCGGAGCTGTCTCTTGTTCATATGAGCGTCATCCTTTCGTTCATCCGCCATGGGCGGCGTATTGGGCTTGGGGGCGGGCTGCTTGGTTTCCAGGCCACGCAGCTCTTCCTGGGCGGTGTCGATCTCACGCTGGAGGGCATCCACTGTCTCTTGATGGGCACGCTGTTCAGCGGTGAACGTGTCCACCAGTTCCTCCACGGATCGCAGCTGCTCTTCAGTTTCCGCCTCATCCATAGCGGAGGTAAGTTCGGCTTCCCGGGTATTCAGCTCCGCCGTCTTTTGGGCAAGCTGCGCCATGCGCGCCTGCATCTCTTCCAATTTCTTTCTCAGCAGCAATGCTTTGATCGCCATTATGATTCTCCTTTCAGTTTTTTCCGCAGGGACTCTTTGTGCTCGGCAAACAGCCGCTTGCGGATGGTCTCCTCCTGCCGGGTCCGGGCGGAGACGGACGTCTCCTCATAGGCCGGGAAGGTCACGACGGACACCTCCAGCAGCCGAACCTTGAGAATGGTGTATCGGACGGTGCCGTCGGGCAGGACCTCGCGGTTCTCCTTCTCGATATAGAAGCCGAACGAGCACTGGTCCACGTCGCCCCGGGCTACCCGACTATGTGTGTTTACGGCGTCGCTGTCTGACGAGTTGATGCGGATGCTGCCCCAAAGGCCGTGGGTGTCCTCCTTGAGGGTCAGCGTGCCGGCTTTGTTCCGGCCCAACACCAGCGTGGTGTCGTGGTTGGTCAGGGCCCGGATGTCTTCGCCCAAGGTATCGGCAAAAGCGCCGGGGGCAATAATTTCCACAATACCCGGGCAGATCTCGTAAGTGCTGTTGAATACTGCAAAATATCCTTCGATGTACAGGTCATCGCCCTCAGCCCGGGTGGAAAAGTCGCCCTGAGCAGGGACCATGGTCCGTTTCTCAAGCTTCACTGTTTTCACCTCCTGTCGGATTCAGTTTCTTTTGGTCTCCGATCATGCCCTGGGGGATAAAGTTCTCCAGGATCACCAGTTCGTCCAGGCCTTCCTTGGGCGGCAGGTGCAGCCATCCGCGCACCTCGTTGCCGGTCATCATGCCTCGGATGTAGAGGTTGGAGCCGATCTCGGAAAGGTCCCTGACGTCGTAGGCATACAGTGCCCAGGGATTCATGGAGATGTACCAGTCCGGGGAGATCAGGAGCTTGCGGGTCATCTCCTGCTCGATCCCCCGGACGATGGGCATGATCGTGGTTGCGATAAAGTGGTTCCATTCCTCCCGGTTAAAGCTCCCGACGCCCACCACATAG
Source organism: uncultured Oscillibacter sp. (assembly GCA_902490355.1). Lineage (GTDB taxonomy): Bacteria > Bacillota > Clostridia > Oscillospirales > Oscillospiraceae > Oscillibacter. The sequence goes on along the minus strand of CABUDN010000007.1, from coordinate 16,647 downwards.
GGCGGTACGCCCAGGATGGCTGCCACAGACTGCTTATCCAGCTTGACGCTGTCGGAGATCGCCAGGTCATTGAGGGAAAGTGGTTTGACCTGAACCACTTCCATCTGCTCCGCCGGGATGATCCACGGGGCGCCTGGGGCAAAGGGATTGAGATACTGCTCCGCCAGCCGCCGGCGGCCATCCGTGGACGTCAGCTCGTCGCTGTTGCCGTCCACCTTGACGATGACGCTGGGCTTCCACTCGCTGGAGAGGAAAGCGTTTTTTGTGCGCCCGGCCTGCTGGAGGTTTTTGACCACGGTTTTGAGGGCAACCCGGTATCCGGTTCCCAGCCACGGCCGTTCGGTGGATGGATTGAGAACAAAGTGCAGCAGGCTGTCCGGGTCATAGGGGACGCCGCCGATCTGCACCCGGTACCCAAACCCGTCCGGCAGAAAGCTCACCTGGCTTGGCGGGATGGGTACCAACTCCTCCAGCAGTCCGTCCGTGGTCTTGGGCCATACCACCGCATTGCCGGAGCCGTCCAGCAGCAGCGTTCCCAGAATAGCCGCCATCATGGTCTTGCGGGTCATGTAGCGGTTGGGGGTGATATCCAGCCGGCGGGACAGGCCGTTGTAGATCCGCACATCGCCGGACGCTGTGTTGGCCATGATGCGGATGGACATGGAGCTGATCAGCTCCGCGATCCGCCAGACCGCCATCAACACTTCGGGATTGTCCGCCAGGCGGGTATAGCCGTCGCAGCACACGCTGTTCCAGTTGCTGCCCATGACAAATCCCACCGAGCTGCGGGCTTGTGTGGGCTTGTCTCTCGCCGCGTGGACTGCTTTCTTTCGTTTGTTCATTTGGATTCCTCCCCAAACCAGGTTTTTTCTTTCTGCACCGTCTCCAGATCTTCCAGGTACGCGCAGCAGGCAAACACCGCTGCGTCGAAGACATCGATCCGGAGATTGGGCTGGATCTTATCGTACATAACCATGTCGTCCGCTTTTTCCACACCGTGGACGTTTTGCACGCAGTATTCAAATGGCTCGGCGTGCAGGTAGTAGAGGGTTCCGCGCTTGGCGCTGGCCTCCAGATACCGGAAGCCCTCGCTCTTCCGGGTAAACAGCTGCGGCTGGTCTTTGATGGGGAAATGAGCCTTTTTCATCTCCAGGAAATACTCCCGACAGAACTTCCGGTCGTGGCCGATCCGCCGGAGCTTGAAGCCATCATCCCGCAGGCCCTTATACCACATCACCACTTCGGAGTGGTTGGTCACCTTATCGTTGGACATGTCCAGCCAGCCGTCTTCTTCCCAGCCAAACAGGGGGATCTGGTCCTCGTGGGCTTTGACCACAGCCGCCGCCCTTGGGAACCAACAATGGGGGATGACGATGTCCACCCCGTTGTAATGGCCAAACAGCGCCGCAGCCGTCAGGTCGTGGAGCTTGGACAAGTCGCTGCCGCCGTACCACTTGATAGGCAGCCGGGACAGCTCCTCCAGGGTCCAGCTGTATTTGCTGTCACTGGCGCGGAACTCGTCCACGTTGAACCAGGCCCGCAGCGACGCGATAAACACATTGAGGGACTTCTGGAGAAACTCCGGCCGCAGCTGTGGGTCCTCCTTGGCCTGCATGGCGTCGTTGATCATTTCCTGTGGGCGGATGCTTTTGCCCCAGCCAGGATTGCAGCGTTCCATCACATCGGGATTGGTGTAGTCCACTTCGCCGGCTTCAGATTTCGGCGCCGCCGCAATAAACACAAAAATGGAGTCCGCCTCCGGCCCCTTGATGGTGCCGTTCAAGATCTTGCGGCAGTATTCCACACGGTTTGCACAAAAGCCGGTAGCCAGGTCACCGCCGGAGCTGATCCCGATCACCAGCTTGTTGGTGTAAGCCTTGGTGGCATCCTTGAGGACCTGGTACTGCTTGGCCGACTTATAGGTGTGCATCTCGTCGGCAATGACGATGTTGCAGTTGAAAGAATCCTGTTTGTCCACGCTGGATGCCAGGGCGTTGATGGAGATGAAGCCGTCCTCACCGATGTCGCCGGTGATGCTACGCTCCATGTTGTTATTGATAATCCGCAGGCCGCCCACCGGGTCGTCGTCTACCGTCAGGTGCTCCCGCTTGAGGTTGTAGCGGAGAAAGTCAAATCCCTCCAGCGCCTGTTTGAGGGCGCCGCCCACCTCGTAGACCTTGGAGCCGCTGCGCCGCTCATAGAGAGCCAGTGCCCAGGCCAGGGCCGCCGCAAAGGTGGTCTTGATATTTTTCCGGGGGACAAAGTCCAATGCCTCCTTGAAGCGCCGCTCCTTTGTCCCGGCCACATAGAAGCCCATGATGTTGTACACGATAAACTTGTGATATGGCAGGAGCAGGAACGGTGTTCCCCGCAGCGGTGTGGCGTCCAGAAACTCGCCCTGCTGGTGGCAGACTGTCGTCTCAATGATGGCGATGATCTCGTTGGCCGGCTCCGCTCGGAAGTCCCACCTCGGATTTTTCAGGTCGTCCATGTACCGCTGGCCCGCCTGGACGATCTCCACGCAAGCATGAATCTCCCCAGACAGCACCCCGGAGACATAGCCGTCTACCTCCGCCATGTAGTCGGCAGCGTGCTCCACCGCATGGGTGGCCGCCTCATCCAGAAGCAGCTCGATCCGGCTCTGCTTTTCCGCCGAATACTCCTCCCGCTTTTTCTGGGCCTTTGCAAAGCTGGATGGCGTTAGGCCAAGCTGAGACCGCAGCGCCAGGATGTCCTTGCGCAGCTGGTCCACCACCGCGTAGTTAGGATCTTTGGCGGTGTACTTGCCGCCAGTCTTGTTGACCAGCTCCGCTACCATCTGCCCGCCGGCGGCGCGCCAGGCCTTTTCCGCCTTGGACAGCTCCCGCTCAAGCTTAGCCAGCTGCTTGATGGTGCTGTCGAAGATCGGACTGTAAATGCCGACGGATTCCATGTCGGCCCGAATCATCGCCTCCCGTCCCATGATGCCTCCTCGCTATGGTTTTGGTGTCAGAATCGGACACCGCTCTCGCGTGGGCGCGTCGTTTGCGCCCGCGTTGCCCGTGCATGATGCGCATGCGCGGAATCTGGTCGCGCCCGAGCGGGTGCGAACCCCCTCCGGCGGTGATGTCCGCCGTCGGAAAGAGTTCCGCCCCCCGGTCCCTTAGCCGCCTGGATCAGCCGGAGGATGAGGGGGGGGATACCCTTCGCCTCCAGGCCAGCCCCCGGTCTGTCAGGGCGCCGGTCTCCCGGTCGTGCATGGCGTTGTGACAGCCAGGGCAAAGGCTCAGCAGGTTCCAGTCGGCCCATGCCAGCTCCGGGAACTCGTCCGCAGGATACGCATGGTGGACCACTGTGGCGTTGACTGCCAGGCCGTAGCGCCGACACTCCCGGCATTGATACCGGTCTCTCCGCAAGATCGCCTGGCGTTTGATCAGCCAGCGCCGGCTCTTGTAATCCATGGGCTATCACCTCCAGGCAAAACAAAAAAACGCCGGAGCCAATGACCAAACCCGCAATGGGCGATCATGGGCTCCGGCGTTTCACGCTCCGGCCTCTTTCGATATCCAGGATGATTTCGGTCTTACAGTCCCTGCAGTACACCGGCAATCCCGATGCCTCCGTGTCCATGGCGATCCGCAGCAGCCTGTGGTTTCGATGACAGTTGGGACAGGTAAGCCATCCATCCTTTATGGCAAGTGTATCACGCTGTACGGCCTTTTGCAATGCGTTTTCCTCACTTTCTTCAAAACGTGCTTACTTTTCCACTAGATTTCAAGATAGACGTGTGCGCGCGCCCGCGCGCGACATCTTCTAAAATAAAAGATCTTCTGCATCCAGGAGCGGCTTCTCACGCCGGGGCTTTCTCGGCAGGATGTAACTGGCGTAGTAGTAGGCTCCAAAATCATTGGTCACCTGCCCACGGCGTGCCCACAACACATCATCCGGGATATCAATCACGCCGCTCTCGTCCTCCCATTCTTCTGGCGGTTCCAGGCTCCGGGAGAGCGGCAGATTGCAGCTCCATGGATGCTTGCCCAGCGGGATCTTGAATCCATCGGGCCGCTCTTTGTTGAAGTATTCCGCCAGACGACGGTAGCCGCCCTCTTTGCGGAGTACCGGCTCGTCATCCACCTCTCCGCCTCTCCACAAATAACGAACCTCCGCCGGTGAGAACTGGCTGTCCCGCAGGATCAGGTGGATGTGGTACCGGTGATCCCCGTGTCGGCCCTCAATGCAGACAATCCAGTCAAACGGATCTCCGTGCCGCCATCGTTTGGCCCTGGCCAGAAACGCCCGGAAATACCGGCGGACGCCGTCGTAGTCCTTGGGCAGGTGGTCAAAATCATATGTGAGGGTATAGTGGCTGCCCTCATAACCGAACAACGCCAGACGCAGCTCCAGACGATCCACCTGACTGCGGCTCACGGCGCTATGACCATTCCTGCGCAGCTGCCGCTTGTCCGCTGCGTCCTGTCGGGTACCAGACGGCCCCAACGGCGGCCGCAGCGCCCGACACTCTTTAATGAGCGGCCCCGCCCGCTGGCGGGTGCAATACCACGTCACACTCATATGTATGCCACCATCTCCTCGACTGTCTTGAAATATTGGCTGCTGTATACACAGCCATGCTGCCGCTCCAGACGCACCAGCATGGCGCATCCCCAGACGGACGTTGCTGTCTTGGTGGATGCAGTCATGGTAAAACCACCCAGCGTCCGGGTTAGGGAAATCTCCCGCCCGGACGCCATCGCTGCGCGTAGCTGCGTCAGATCATTGGGTGAGAACAGGTTGGGAAAATCATTTACCATATTTGATCTCCCGCAGGTAAGGGTATCTCTGAGCAAACGGAATTAGTGCCTGTTTGCCCCGCATAATCTCTACCAGTTGCCGATCCAGATGCTCCTGGAAAACATCCTGCTCTGGGCCGCGATCAATCGCACCGTGGAAATGGTTATATAGGGCTGCCCATTGCTCAGACAGCGCCTTGATCCGATCATAGCCCCACCCATATTCCCGGTGCATGGTGACTTGAAGTGTATCCAGCATCAGCTGCTGGGTGGTATTCTCAACCGCCAAAACAATGGCCTGCTCCCGAATAGCCTGCCGTTGGAGATAGCCAGATTTAGGCATCTTGTCCTCCTTTCAGCGCGGCCTCAGCGGATTCTTGGGTGAGAAATACGGTTTTGCCAATTTGGTCAAAATCAAATGGGAAGACTCTGCTGTTGTCATACTCCACATGAAAATAAGATTTCCCACACCCCATTCCGACAAACACAACCTTTACAGGGTACGGCCTATCTGACATTTTGTATCTATCTCCCTGAATAGACGTGTTGGTATAGACAATATCCCCGACCCTGAACGGAAGCACCACACACCGACCGTCAAGTTTTGCCCTGATGAGATCTTCAAGCATTTCATAATCATCTTTTGATTCGCACTCAACAACCGCATATGGTTTTTTGTGTTCTTCCCACATTTTTGTGGATTTATTAAAAATCAATTCCATATTACTCCTCCACTGCTGGACGGCGGAGCCATTGCAACACGCACTGTTCACAGCGCTCCAGCGGAATCAGCGCATCCCGCTCCACATCCTCATCACACGCAGGCAACTCACGGCAATATGGGATGCTCGTCTCCCCCTCCATCAACCGGTTGATCTCCTTGGCCAGTTCCTCGTCGCTCATTGCACGGATACGGTCGGCATTGGTCTCCGGAGCCGTAAGTACTCTCTGCATTGCGATTTCGTTTGCCCTTTTACAAATGTCATTAAGGGTATTGTCTTTAACCTTACCATGCGGGACGGCCTGCAGCTGTTCTACCGTCAGCGACTCGCCGACAGCAGGCTCCGGGGCCTCCAGCGCCTTTACCGCCTCACGCAGAATGGCACAGCCATGAATGCTGCAATTGTGTTCATACCCGCAGCCCAGGCACACCAGGCTTCCGGTCTCCACCTGCATCCTCCGCAAGGCTGCGAGCAGTGCTTCTCGCCCTATCAAAATGGCAACTCTCCTTCCTCCCCTTCAGGGATCTCTGCAATCTCCCCAGCGGCCGGCGTGTCAGAATCGGACACCGTGCGCTTGCTATCTCCAAAATAGACATTATCCGCCACGACCTGGGCGCTGCGGCGCTTGCCGCCGTCTTTGTCCGTCCAGTCCCGGATCTGGAGACGCCCTTCTACCACGGCCATGCGGCCCTTGGCGAAATACCGGCTCACAAATTCTGCCGAGGAGCGCCAGGCCACCACATCGATAAAGTCCGTCTCCTTCTCGCCGCTTTGAGACTTGTAGTCCCGATCCACCGCCAGGGTCAATGAAGTCACGGCGGTACCGTTGCCGGTACGCCGCAGCTCCGGGTCCCGGGTCAGACGACCCATGAGAAAAATTTTGTTGAGCATCATTGCCTCCTGTCTCGCCGCTTCCGGCGTGCGGTATCGTAGTCGGTCATAAAATTTTCCGCCTTCAGATGCGCCCGGTGCCGGTCGTTGTACGCCGTCAATGCGTCTTGATACCTGCCCCATGCGGGGCAGGTATCTTTGTTGTGGCATCCAGGAGCACGGCGCGGACAATCCCGGCATGGAGAATCCGGCTTACTCATCCCCGCACCTCCGACAATCCCTCGTCTGTATCCGGGAACGAGTAGTCCTTTCCGGTGAGCATTGTTAAAATATCCCGATAGGCCCGCAGCTCGCCGCCGTTAAGACACTGGGCCTGTGCGGGAGCGGGAAGCACTTTGATCAAAACGTTTTTCTGATAATCCGACAAATGTAATACTTTCGCCATATGTCCTCCTAATAGATCCGCTCTTGCAGCGGCTGCTGAAAGTTCATCCACAAGACTTCCGTGCGCTTTCCGCCGGTTTGCGTCCGGGACGTGATTTCGTCCCGATACCATCCATGCAGCATCTCCCGATAAAGATCACTGTCATATCCGGAGATAAGAACTGGGCCGGAATGCGCCTGCAGCGCCTCCAAAAGTTCGACGTGCTGCTGTTCGGACATCTCGTGCCGGTATTGCTTTCCGTGGCGGGTTGCCAGTACATAAGGCGGATCGGCGTAAATCAGTACGTTTGAAAAGTTAAAACGCCGGATCAGCTCCACGGCGGGCCTGCACTCAATCTGCACATTGCGCAGCCGCTGTGCTGCCTGTCGGATCGTGTCCGGTGTCTTGCACCAATAAGTTGCAGCATATGCAGCTTCCCGGCCCTGAACATCGTTTTTCCATCCCACCTTTTCGCCGGTGGTTTTGAATCCATGTCCCATCATCATCCGGATATAGAAATCCACAGCTCGTTGGAACGGATCTGTCTCCGTATGCTGAGCTGCCCAGGCCCGCTCGTATTCGCTTCTGGCGTATGGTGTCCAGTAGATGGCGTCTGCAAGCCGATCTGGGTCCTCACGAATCTGCCGGAACAAATTGACCACATCATCATCCAGATCATTGACGGTTTCGATTGCACTCCGGGGTTTGGTGAACAAAATGGCACCGCTGCCGAAGAACGGTTCCAGGTAGCTGTGATGCTGTGGGAAGTGGGATATGATCCATTTCGCCATCCGCCACTTAGATCCGGGGTATTTGATTACGGAAATCATGCGCTCACCACCCATACTGTCAGGAGCAGGAGCAACAGGGCTGTCCACACCGCCACACCAACAGCTATCACAGCTGGATGGGTGCGGCGCCGTCCCGTATAACGCGGAGGCAGTATCCTCGGCTGACGCATCACGCTGCCTCCCGGTTGAGGACCGCCAGAATGGTCTCCACAGACTGCTGGAGATCCAGTCCTGTGACGTCCACCCGGCGGGTAGAGCCGTCAACGCAGCGGATAATGACAACCTCGTCGCTGTTATCATGGAAGTGGTACTCCAGCTTGACTATGCCGGGGCACATCTCCGCCACACAGCGGGAAAATGTGCGGGATAAAAAGTTCTTTTTCACATTAAGCGTTATCTGATTCATGCTGTTCCTCCTTTTCCGGAAGCGGTATCCACCAATAGCCGATGCTATAATCCCCGTTGGCCGGCTCATCAAGATAGCAACCAACGTTTGTGTCCTCAAATGGATAGGTATCATAATAGCCCCCCACGCAGCGGGCGGTTGCATAACAGTTTTCGCCCAAGCCATTATCCCAGCACAGGATCACCGTCTGCTGATCTGCCGGCCAGTGGTCCTTGTCCAGCAGCTGCCACTGGCCCGACTGGACCGGAGCAGGTCTGGGAGAGGGATCATCGGTCAGTCCAAAGAGATAATCTATGCTGACGCCCAAGGTCATGGCCAGCTTAGGAAGACGTCCAGATCCAGGCAAGCTTCCGTTTTCCCATGCGGAATACGTCGCTTTGAACTCTCCGATTTGATTGGCAAAGGCCGCCCGGTCCAGCCCGGTCTTTTCGCGGCATGTCCGGAGACGCTCTGAAAATCTCCCACAAAGCTGCTCCCAGTCATCCGCAGACCAATCCACCCGGTTTTCCAGCTCGGGAGGCGGAGCGATGCCGCCGCCGTAATCCTCCGAGGGCACCTGCGGCTCCGGGGGCTGCTCCTCTGGATTCTCCTGCTTGGCGTAATGGCAAGCCGCCGGGCAGGTTTTCGCCTTAAGACAGCCTCTGCAGCATCCGGGGCTGTGCCACACGCCGCCGTGGAAATCCTGGTCATAGATAGCCACTGCGTGGTCGCAAAAAGTTCCGGTTTCCGGGCAGCTTTTGAGGCATCCGTTCCACATCATGGCAAACTTTTTGACATCCCGCATCGAGTAGCTGTGATGCCCGTCGATCACCCAGTCCAGCAGGCGGTACTGGGCCTCTACCGGCAGCCGGGCGATCTCCAGCGCAGCGGCCTCGGGGATCTCATCCCGCTCCCATTTTGCCGTAATGCCCGGCACCTTGATCCCGTTGCGGATGGCGCTGATATTGGCCAACTTGGTCTTGGAGATCTGCATGGCCTCCGCTACACGATCCCGGATGCGGCCGGGAAGATCCTCGCCGGCACGCTTCCGCGCCATATAGGCCTCGGTCAGCTTATCCGCTTCCTCCGCCAGCAGGGCCTTTGTCTTGACCCGCTGCCGGTTGGACTCAATGATTGCGGCCAGCTCCACATGCTCATCCATAGCCGGGAGAACGAGGCAGGGGACCTTTGCCCAGCGGTCTGCCTGGCTGAAAGCCGCCCGCTTGAGCGCTGCCAGGCGGTTATGGCCGGAGATCAGTCGGTACCCCCCGCCCTGATCCGGGACCACCGTCAGCGGCTCCAGGAGGCCGTTGGCCTGAATGCTCGCCACCAAATCGTCCAGATTGTCCACACGGGGATAGAAATTCCGGGGATTGGGATGGATGTCCGTCAATGGAATCATCCGCACCGGCGTGTCCGAATCGGACACCTTGGCCAGCTGGCCGCCCAGAATAGCGGCCACATCCACCGTCTTACCTCTGGCCATCGTGGTCACCTCCTTGGGCCATGTATTCTGCTACGAATGCGCGATAATCCTGCGCTGCCGCACAGTTGGGGCTGAACCGGACCAGCGGCTCCCGGGCATAGGTGGCCGCACTGACCCGTCCGGACCGCCGGATCACATTTCGGTACACCGGCAGGCTGGCCTGGCGCAGATATTCCAGCGCCGCATGTTCCTCTCCGGTATTCTGGTACTGGGTCACCAGAACTCCCGCCACCATGAGCCGGGGATTGACCCGCTGCATGTTGATGATCTGGGTCATCAGATCTGCCATGCCGGAGGTAGAAAATGCGTCCAGCCGAATAGGAATTACCACATCGTCCGCTGCGATCAGCGCCGCTGCAGACGCCGCCGAAAAGGCCGGAGGGCAGTCGATGAGCAGGTAATCATAGGCCGCCGCCCGGGCATCCGCATCGGGAGACTGGGCATCTTCCTCAATGGATTGGCGCAGCTCTTCCATGGCGTGCCGGGAAGTCAGCCGTCCCTCAAATGCCTCGATATCCGCATACATCAGCGTCATGTCTGCCGGGATGATGTCGATGTCCACATCCGGCCGGGCCGGCGTGACCCAGTCAGAATACACCGGCTCATGGGTGCCTTGCAGAAGGTCCAATGTGCTGGCGCCCTCCTGGGCATCTACACCGAAATACTGGCTCAGATTGCCCTGGCCATCAGCGTCGATTACCAGAACACGCTTTTTGTGGTCAATGGCCAGGATATCGGCCATGGCGGCCGTGGTGATGGTCTTCGCCACGCCGCCCTTGAGATTAAAAATTGCTGTCGTTCGCATATGTTTGTTACTCCTTCCGGCGGATCTCTCCGCCGCGATCTGTAAAATACATCACTTCCCGCCAGGTCTCACCAGTAATGGCGTTGCGAAACTCAACGGTAAAAAAGCGCCACTGCGGATGGATGTACACCACTCGGCAGGGCTGGGGGCCTGTGTCAATCAAATCCTTCCCGCCAATCACGGTGGGAACGAGGCACAGACGATCTCCGATCTGCATGGTATCCTCCTAAAACGGCAGGCCCTTGGCCTCGGACTCCGGCAGCTCCACGATCTCCCCGATCCGCTGCTGGCCCGGCGCCTCTGCCCGATTTTTTGCTTTTGCCTTCTTGCCGGCGTTCACCATCTGCCGCATGACTTGGCGTCCGGTATCATCCGTCACCACAGAAAACGTCTGGGTATCTCCGTCAAAGTACAGCGGCCAGCGTCCCCGCTTATACTCCTTGTTTTTCGCAATCTTGAGGATGCGGTTTTTCTCCTGATCCAGATCCTCGTCCTTGGGGTTTGGCCGGAAAAGAAGGACGATCATATCAGCGTCCTGCTCAAATTGGCCGGACTCCTTGAGGTCGTGCATGTCCGGTTCCCGCCAGCCGCCGGCGCGATCCTGGCGGGTCAGCTGTGCCAGCTCCACCACCAGCGTTCCGGTGGTTTGGGCAAAGGTGTGCAGCGCCATAGAGACACCGGCCATTTGCTCCTGTCGGTTGGCCCGCCGGTCAGACTCCGGCACCACCAGCTGGACGTAGTCAATAAACACCACCTGGAATCCATAGGCCTGACTGGTGGCCTGGATCTCCGTGGCCGTCATGCCGGAAGCCTGCAGTACCGTGAGATCCCGCTTTGCCATATCGGCAGATTTGGCCGCCAGTGCCGACCAGTCCTCCTCCGAAAGAGTGCGCAGCTTGATGTCCTGGGCGCTGATCTGAGCCACATGACTGACCACACGGTCCCGGACCTTGCGCTTGCCGGTCTCCAGGGAGAAAAAACCCACCTTGTACCGGTCTGCCATGTGATACGCCATCATAAGGGCCAGGGCCGTCTTGCCGTCGGACGGGTAGCCGCCGAGAATCACCACGTCCCCGAGCTCCGTGAAGGCCCCCTTGTCCACAGCCGGGAATCCGAAAGAAACGTATTCCGGAGCCGCAGCCTCCGGGTCCTGGGCGGCAAAAAAGTCGTCCAGCATCTCCCGCATGGTCCAGGCATCCCTCCTGCGGCCGTCGGAGAGCAGCTGCCCCAGATCTGCGCACAGGGGGCGGCAATCATCCAGGGTGATGGCCTGCTGCAGCTTGTCCGCCAGATCACGGACGCGCTGCAGCGTTGCCTGCTGGTGCATCATGGCGGCATACTCCCGCCAGTTGGCACTGGTAGGCGTGATCTCCATGAGCTCCATCATGTAGCCGTTGTAGTCCGGGCCGATCCGGTCCCGGATGGCCACCGCGTCCACCGGGCTGCCGGCGCGGAACAATGCCCGGGCGGTCTGGTAGATGAGCCGGTTGGCCGGGTTGAAGAAGTCCTGCGCATCCACTGTGGTCAAAACATCGCGCACAATCTTCGGGTCAATGAGCATGGAGCCAACGACGGCACGCTCCGCGTCCAGTTGATGGTCCAGCTTGTCCTGACTGCTCATTCCCATCCGTAGACCCTCCTCTCGGCTTTCGGCGGGGCAGACGGTGCAGGCAGGTCCTCCACGTCCTCCCAGCGGCGCCGGTTGAGGTATGTACTGGCGTAGGGTTTACCGATACCAGCCTGCCAGCTCTCGGAGGCGATCTGCTTTTCCAGCGCCCGGCCGATCCGGGCGATCAGGGCGTCATCGGGAGTGAGCTTGTCCCAGGCCCGAATGGCAGCTTGCCGGTCCTCGCTCCGGACATTCTTGCGGTAGAACTTCCAGAACGCCTCGAAGCGCTCCGGCTTCCAGTCGGCGGTCTCCTTGGGTTCCCGTTTCCCGCACTGCCCCCTTTGGGGGGCTTTAGGGGGTATATGATTCTTTAAGTCTTTATTTCTTTGTGTCGGGTTTCCCGACAACGGGTTTTCCTGTTGACGGTTTTCCCCGTCATCGGTATTTCCCGACAACGGTACTTCACCGTTGTCGGGTTTTCCGGACAACGGTGGAGCCACGTCCTGCAAAATGTAGACGTTGCCGCCAAATGTTCCATTGCCCTGGTGGGACTGTTCCCGGATGAGATAGCCCACGGTTTCCAGCTCGGCAAGCGTGTTCCGGATGGCGTCTTTCCCCACCCCGGTAAATGCAGCAAGACCGCTGACACTGAACTCCCAGCCTTCCGGCCGGGACATCATCACTGCAAACAATCCCTTTGCCTTGAGACTCAGCCGCTTGTCCGTAATCATGGAGTTATACAGAACGGTAAAGCTCTCCCGTCTCCCGGACCGCACCATGCTCTCGCCCATAAAATCACCGCTCCTCAAGCCCCAAAATATCCATGGCAAGCATACCGATGGCGCTGCAATACTTCTCATCCCAGGACTCTACCAGTGCCAGCTCCTCGGCGGTCAGCTCGTCCCGCCACGCCATGGACTCCGGGTCATCCGGGTTCTCGACATCCCACCAAAAATCCAATAACGCGATTCGCTCCTCCGATACCATGCCCTCATCTCCCCTCAATCTTGTCTATCGCCCGGAAAAGGCCGCTGGTAGCCGTGCAGACCCCCAGCAGAACGAAAATAAATTCCCAACCTGTCATCATGGAAGAGTCACCCCCTCCCTGACAGCAGTGTGGGGCTTGCATTTCCGGGCAAAGTGTGATAGTATAACTTTGCTGTTGTTCGCGGACGCAAGTCCCCGGACCGAACGCTTCGAGGTGGCAGCCTCGGGGCGTTCTTTTTTTATGCCTACGACAAGGCGCGTTTTTGGGCGCGGCTGACGTCTGGGAGGTATGGACTCACTGATCCCCAGCTCCATGATTGCCCGGACGATCTCTCGCAGCTCCGCCATAATCTCATCAAACAGCGGCCGCTCATCGGGAGAGATCACGCCGTCTTCGGCGATGTCCAGCAGCTCCTGTTCCCGGTGCCGCTCGGCAAATCGACGGACCTGGTTGATAATGCGGATCGCCGCTCTCGGGAGATCCAGAACCACCACTGGCGGCAACACGTCGGCGGCCACGTGGCTCACCAGCCGAAGATGTTGTACTGCCAGCAGTTGACTGTCGTAGAGTACCACCATCTGATAGGCAATGTCGTCCGGTACCGGAGCCTCTCCGCTCTCATACCGGGCCAGCTGCCGAACAGAGCAGGGGAGTCGTTCTGCTGCGCTTTCTTGGGTATATCCGGCCTGCTCCCGGCAGATCCGATAGACCTCTATGCCATTTCCCGGCATGGGCAATCATCTCCCTCCGTGGTATGGTTATCTTGTAGATCACCCCGCAGGAATGCGAGAAACGCACGCCGGGGGATGCGGACACGGTGGCCCATCACAATCACCGGAAAGCCCAGCGCCTTACGGTCCTGTCGGGCCTGAATGCGGATAAACTGTGGATTGCAGCCGATGATCTCAGCAGCCTCGCTGGGACTGATCGTCTCCCGCTCCATGGCTTCCAAATCACAAAAGGTCAACATGGATTACTCCTTTCTCTCATGCGGTGTCTTTGGACTCCCTGCCAAACAGGGCGTCAATGGTACAGCCGAACAGGTCTGCTAACTTCGGCAATTGCTCAGCTCTTGGCATTGCAATGCCGCGCTCCCAGTAAGAAACGGTTGACCGGTCTACCTGCATAGCCGTGGCTACTTCCATTTGCGTAAGATTCGCCTGAGTGCGTAATCTCCGAATCTCCATAGAGCGCCTCCTTTCTGGTTGATTGTGAAGATTCTTCACGCCTAGAATTATATGTGATATTTTTTCACATGTCAAGAGAATTTGTGGAGATTCTTCACATTGCTTGAATTGTGAATTTTTTTCACATAAAATGGGCATAGAGGTGACGCTATGGAACAATTGAAGGTTTTCAGAAAAAAGATGGGCCTTACCCAAGCGGATGTTGCAGATCATTTGGGGATCGACCGTTCTACGTATGCAAAATATGAGACAGGTCAAAGCGAACCAAACTTTGATATGCTCCAAAAAATTTCCTTGCTTTTTGGAACATCTATTGATGTCCTAATCAATGGGAATGCTGCTCCGACATCAACAGGGGGCAAGTGGATTCCCGTTTTGGGTGACGTTGCCGCCGGCATCCCCATTGAGGCAATAGAGGATATTGTCGACTATGAAGAGATCGACGCGGCCCTGGCGGCCACTGGCGACTTCTTCGGCCTGCGGATCAAGGGCAGCTCCATGGAGCCCCGTATCCGGGAGGGCGATGTAGTCATTGTCCGCAAACAGGACGACGCCGATACCGGGGATACGGCTGTAGTCATGGTCAATGGAGACAGCGCTACGGTCAAGCGCATAAAAAAAGAGCCGGACGGGAGCCTGGTGCTGATCCCCAATAATCCGGCATATGATGCACAGCATTTTTCACCTGCCGAAATTTTGGACAAGCCTGTCCATATCATCGGTAAGGTTGTGGAGCTGCGCGGGAAATTTTAATGTGTCAGAATCGGACACATGGACCTTAGCTCGGGAGGGGGAAAGAAAAATGGTAACAGGTAAAAGTATTATTGCTTTACCAACTACATTTTGCATTGTGGACTTGGAGACAACTGGGCTTGACTTTGAAAATGACGATATCATTGAAATATCAGCAATCCGTTTTGAAAATGGAATGCAAGTGAGTTCCTACGAAACACTCGTCAAACCTCCACTCTCCACATTCTACGATATTGAAACTGGCTCCGATGTTGAGGTCTATGTATCGGACTTCATCGCTGATCTTACCGGGATTACAAATGAGATGCTGGAAACAGCTCCAGATATCAGATCTGTCCTTCCAGAATTTCTTGATTTTATTGGAGACTCCATTATCATTGGGCACAATATTCCGTTTGACATGAAGTTCCTGGGACAAGCTCTCGAAAATCATGGGTTCGGTGATATAAAAAACGATTATATCAATACGATTCGCATTGCGAGAAAGACTTTCCCGGGGAATCCGCATTACAGGCTTTCTGACGTTGCTAAGTTTTGCGGGATCTCACAGGCCTCGGCTCATCGAGCCCTTGCGGACTGTGAAACAACTGCAAATTGCTATCTGAATATGAGAGAGCGGATCTTAGCAGAGAAGAGCGAGTCTGAATTTTTGGCAGAATTTAATTCGCATAAAAGCTCAAGTACTTATTCAGCATATATCGAAAGCCTTTCCGGTGTTTCTTGTGAAGGAAATGAAGATAGCCCAATATGGGGAAAAACCGTGGTTTTCACAGGCACACTGGAGCGGATGCCACGAAAGGAAGCTCTCGCTTATGTTGCAAAATTGGGAGGAATTCCTGCAGATAGCCTGACTAAAGAGACAAACTATCTTGTAATTGGAAACGGTGAATTTGTTGCTTCCGTAAAGAATGGAAAAACCAATAAAATGAAGAAAGCAGAAGCTATGGCATTGAAAGGTCTGGATATTCATGTTGTGTCCGAGAGTGCCTTTTTTAAGATGATTGATGCATTTATTTCCACATAATAGAAAAAAGCCGCCCCAGGCGGGCGGCAGGAAAACGGTGTCCGATTCGGACACGGTGGGAGTGTTTTGGGATGAAGAGATTTTTTGGAATTTGCCTGGCTGCTATGCTGCTGCTGTCTGGCTGTGGGGAAGTCAGCAATGAAGGCACAGCAACACCTGAGCCAGAGCTGCAGGATGCCTCGGGAAGTCCGGCAGAAGAGGAAGAGACGCCGGAATATGAAGATCTTGCTGCGCCATTCAGTGCCGTCCACTCCGGGGCGGACGTTACGGTAAGAGAACGTCAGAATCGTTTTGAGGTATACGTTGACTGTGCGGATCTGGACATCAATACCCAGCCAGAAAACTGGGATAGCCTTTGCACAGCATATGAAACGGCCATGATGGAAAGTCAGACTATTTCTGATGAAAGCTACGAAGGAAAGGCAGTGAGCTTTCAGCTGCGGGACGCCACCCAGGCAATCTTGTGCAGTGGTTATGGAAGCGGCATTCAGTTCAATGCGTTCGCAACTCCATCTGAAGATCCTGCGGCCAATGATCCCAGGATTACCCTGGGAGAATACAATCAGCTTTCTATTGGGATGACGTATTCTGATTGCGTCGAGATCATTGGAGGCGAAGGTACCCTGGACATCGAAGTGGGATCAGCTGGCGGTTATACCGGAAGCATTCGAAATTACACTTGGCAGGGGACCACAGACTATGGTGTGGCCACGTTATCATTTGATGACTTTGTTTTGTACTCGAAGTTCCAGGTAGGTTTGGAGTAATCAGCAAAAAGCCGCCCCAGGCGGGCGGCTTTTTCTTAATCATGCAATCGAACGAATGTAGATCGGAAGAGCGTCGTGTAGGGAAAGAGTGTAGATCTCGGTGGTC